>MVQL01000243.1 GCA_002067205.1 Pelotomaculum sp. PtaB.Bin104 | reverse complement strand
ATTGGGCTTGCCTGGTGCGGTGTTCAGAAATTCGGCGGTCTGACCATGGATAATGCCCTGGATGACTTTAAAAAAACTGCCGATTTTAATTTACCTCCCGCCCAACTTGCGGACAGGCTGCGTGATTATCTATCGGATTACTGGAAAGATTCACCAAATAAAACATTTTGCTTCCATTTATGCGGTTACTACCAGGGGCAGCCTTTCTTCACCAGGAGATTTAATCCGCTTCCTCCTTCCCGCCTGATCGAAGAAGCACATCATATGGTAGAGCCGTATACAGTGTGTATCGACGGGGCCGACAATGAAAGCATTGCACAGGCATTAGTCGGCATAAGAGCGCCGCGTTTTGCAAAAATACCACCTGTGCAGACTCTAAACCACTTGGTGGATATTGTGAGTATAGTTATAGATAATGTTGATTGTTGCGGCGGGGACATTCAGACGCAGATTATTTTGCCGGATCGGGTTGTCGATTTCAAGGCAACGAGAAATTCAGTTCTGGCTAGAACGTTACAGGCATAGGGGGTGTAATGATTGATTCGCGAAGGGAAATATGGGATAAAAATTGCTAGTGATGGCGAAATCTATTCATCAACGATCCGAACCGGTGATGAAGGTAGCAATACTTACATCGGTCTGGTCCCGCCAAACGGCCTGGTAGCTTACTGTAATGGTCAAAAAACCTTTGAAATGGTTGCCAATTCACTGCAAGGCTGGTTGAAACTGTATTATAACGGCGCTGAAATGGGGGAAATAATAGCCCGGAGCGACGGTTCAGGGATGGACATAGATACGTCGTTTTGGGGTAAAAGGCTTTGCTTACAAGGTAGTCCGGTTGAAATGTATTCAGGCGGGACATCCGAGTTTCATATGGAAACCGGCCAATTCTTCAACATGGTAGGGCGCTTCTGGAACAACTTCTTGCCATACATTGACGGCAGCGGTTATATCGGCAATAACACATATCGGTGGTACGGCGGCAACATCCAGCACTTAACCCATGGCGACCTGTGTTTCATCGAAAGAACCTGCCCGATTTGCGAACAGCCGTTTGAAAGCGGTGACGCGATTGTTTTGCTGGTTCGCTGCATCCACGAAGTTCACGGGACCATGACAGTCCCAATTCATGACAGGTGTAAAAACGTTAGAAAGTCGCTGGAGATAGATGTGCCGGAGATCGAGCAGGTTTACCGGCTGCGAGATGACGGCGAGCTTGAAGCTCACCCGGTGGTCAAATTTGAAGAAGTAGAAGAAAAGATTCACCAGGTAAAAGAAGGCTATTCTCTGGACAAAACGACAGGTAATTTTAGAAAGAATGCTGTGTTTAAGAAAAAGCTCAAGGAAAATCATTCTGTTAAAGAAACCGAACACGGACTGAAATACTTCAATAGTTTGACCGGGGAGGAAGTCAGTTTGCGAAACGCGCATGAAGATGTGAAGGTTTCTGACGAACGCATCGTAAGTCAAGAAGAAGCTGTGGGGGTTGTGACGGTAAGGCGGAGAAAGCCGGTGATGAAGACTATTACAGTTGAGCTAAACGCGCCCGCTGAAGCGGAACCGGAAACGGCAGACACGGCAGACGCGCCGGTGTTGTAAAGGAAACCCTTTTTGTAGCTCCGGACTTCGGGCGCTGTGTCTTGCGGTATATTTAAGGACATCCCCCCCGTACCTCTCAATTCTTGCCGGGGGTGCCACGCGGGAGGGCGCGGAGCTGGCTTAAAGCAACCGGCAGGTATAAAACTATCAAGGCAAAGTTGTCCACAGCCTTAAAACGCCCGGTATAATTGGAAGAAGTGACATATATTGCCTATAGGGTTAAGGCAATAATAAGGTAATGGTAATAAAGGCGGTAGCTGAGTGTTACCGCCTTTTGCTTCATACCTCACATTGGGAAAGCTGTGGAGGGTTTTTGTTCCCCATGGTTCGGCATGTTTAGACTTTGAAACATATGTAAAAGTGGCAATTTATATATTATAAGGCAGGTAAAATTTTTATAAACCTTTTTATCTTTACAAATGACTAATAACGACTTATAATAAATATAAACAGATATAAACAAAAGGGCAATGAAAGAAGGTGATTGAATTTTGGAAAATGATTTCATGACTATTAAGGAGGTGGTTGAATACCTGAAAGTATCTGAAAGTACAGTTAGAAGACTTCTGAAGTCTGGTGAATTGCCCTATTATCGTGTTGGAAAGCATATCAGAATAAAGAAAAACGACCTAGAATTACTAAGAAAGAAGAAAAATGATTAAAGAAACATCATGAACGTAAAACGTAAGATTTTAAAAAACAAAAGCGCAGGAAGGCCACTCGCCAAAGTAACCCTTCCTGCACTGATCACTCCCCAAAGGAGCTATCCTCATTATAGGACCTCCTGCGGGGGATTGTCAAAACACAAATTAACCCAAAATTTAACAGGAGGTTTTTTTCCATGTTTACATTTGTGGACGAAAAATTTGAGGAGCGTTTCAGTGATTTTGTGTTTGACCGCGTTGACGATTGCTTGATGAAAGTCGATCTTCCCCAGGACGAAAAGCAGCAGCTATCGGAGTGCTCGCAAAAAATCTATGAAGCGGCCAAGACCGAACTTTGGGAAACATACTTCACATGGGAGAAATTATCCAATGAGAAAGCCGGTTTGGAGCAGGAGGCATGTTACCGCCAGGGCTTTTCCGACGGTATGAAGTTCGTCTTGGGAGGGCTGGTTGGTAGTGAGTAATATGTATAAAAATCTTCGCGCGGAAATGGCCCGGCAAGGGCTGACGGGGAAGCAGATCGCCGCCGCCATAGAGATCTCCCCCAGGGCTTTCAGTCGGAGGATGACGGGGAAGACTGAGTTTTTATTCGACGAGGCGTCTCAGATGAGAAGAATCTTCTTTAAGGATTGTTCACTGAACTATCTTTTCGCTGAATTGATTAGGTAGATAACATAAACTGTTACCCGCTCGCCTGGCGCTTAACCATAACAAAGGGGTGTCCGTGTTGGCGGACGCCCCTTTGCTTTATACCGTTATTATAAGGGTGCAAGTTGGCCGGGCATCCCCGGCGTCAGCTATCTCCCGAACAGAAACGCGAAATAATCCGGCAGCAGTTATTGGAAACACCGGAAAAAAGCAACAGGCAGATAGCGGGAATGTTAAAGGTAAGTCATAACACGGTTAATGCCATTAGGAAGGATATGGTTTTTGCCGGGTATATGTCAAGCGAGTCACGAAATTCGGGAATCGCGGTTAATCCATTTGTGGATTAGGCTCATTTCAAAGTTGAAGGGAGTAATACTGAGTAACTTAGAAATTTTCTAACCCGCTTCAAGGGGTTATGTCATCCGGGCGGGCTGCCGCTACCCCCATTTGTGGGGTGAGTTCCCCCTGAAAATTCAGGGGGATAACTTTAATCAGCGCAATTTTGCATTGAGTGGGTGAGGGTATAATAACCGCGCCTTTGCTTAACAGATCCGATTCCTCAAAATTGAGGAGTCGGATCGCTATTTTACGGGTAGCGGCTAAAAAAGTAAATCGAGCAGGGCGCAGGGAGTTTTCAAATTGCTCAGCGCTGAGCAATTCACCGCAAGGGAATTTTCAAAGCTGACCAATTCGCGGCTTATCCCAGCATAAATATACAATACCCTGCATAATTATGCAGGGATAAAAGAGCCTGCCGCATGGGTTAATATGCCGTGCTGCCTGCGCTGGCGGGGTGTGCCTTTGTTAGTATAAATATGCGGGTGGTTGCATAAATATGCGGGCTTCTTTCCGCAAATGCTCTCAGGCGCGCGGAAATGGCCTGAATCGCGGAGATAATTTATTCTGAAGGGTTTTATACTTGGCGGGTATTTTTAAAGGCTTTTAGGCGCAATTGTGAAGGAGGGTTGAAAGGGATAAGGAGGATGGAAGGACGGTTAACGGTTAGTGAGGGTTATTTTTAATTGTCAAGGGATACTGCCTGTGAAAAGTCTACAGATTACTAAAGGTATTACCAGGGTGTTGCCATAATGGTGACGCCTTTTTCTTTTGCGGCGCCGCTCGCCTAGAGAGATGAGGGCGGCGTGGCCGGGTCCCCCTGTGGGGGGGGGAATGTGTGGTTGAGATACCCGATTCTTTTAAATAAAGTCTGCTAAAAGCCTGATAAGTTAACTTGTCCCCTTTATTAACGTAATATTTTATTGATTACTTCCTGTGTAATAATAAACCTTTCATCGGCTTTTTCCCAAAGATCTTTATGTGGTCTCAAATCGATTTCTTTTGTGGGATTATATATCGAATGAAATAGTTTTACCATAATACCTTCTTGTTTTGCGGCAACAATTGCCGGTAAAAAGTCACTATCACCTGTGACTATGGCTGCATGAGTGATCATGTGCTTAGAAGCCAAAATTGTCAGATCAACGCCGAGCATAATATCTACTCGCTTTTGTTGAAATATCATTCTACCTGTATCTCTGTCAACGCCTCTGAATTCTAGTTTTCCTTCTCTTACCTCATATTTTGGTAAACTGTTTAATTTACTAAAAAACGATTGAGCATTAGCAAACTGTTTCGACTGTTCTGGAGTAGGGGGATCTTTTTTAAAAGGAAGGCAATTATAATAGTAAGTCCTTAAAATATCTATACCGTTAGCCATCCAGTTGGAAAGGGCAGAATAATTGATTTGGGCTCTACTGAATTCCCTCTGTAAAATCTTATCAAGATAACCGCCATCAACAAAAATGGCTATTCTGTCAGGCATTGCAGGCAATTTTTACCAACCCTTTCTAGCAGTATAAAGGGGCTGAACAGTTGCTCAGCCCCTTTATCTACCGTAAAATCTCGCCTACCATCCATGTAAAGAATGATAGGAAATAAATCTATAAGGATTCTAGCATTGGTACATGTTACATGTCAATCTTTTTTAGGGTATGTATACAATAAACATAGTATTGAAATTACACACAAACATCCTTATAATTACTGGATTTATAACAACTTGAAGCAAAAAACTCTTTGTAGAATGGCGTATAAGCGACGAAAAAAAATGCGGTAGGTAGCAACCCTTACTAGTTTGTTTTTAAGCGGCTTAAAAACGATTCTGTGAAGCCCTTCTATGTTACAGGGTATCTGTTTAAGCGATATTCTTAGTTTAATAACAAAATATACATATTGTTTTTCAAAAACATCCCTAAAAATATTTTTATAAATTTTTACATACCACCCTTTTTACTATAAAACTTTTCCCGGTTGATCCCCGTGATGGAGTAGTGAGTGCCAAGGTGAGACTGTTACGGTCTTACCTTATGTGTAAGGGTAAACTCCCTGAATTATATAGAGCGTCGGGAGCGGCTCTCATGTGCGCAGGGGGTAGTACCCCGTTTGTTTTTTGACCGTGAGGGGGTTGGGTCAATAATACTGACGCAACCGGCAGGATGATGTCCGCATTACTGACGCTACCGGCAGGGGACCTAAATCAATTTGATGTTGGTCAAGGTTAAGGTATACATGATGTCGGAATTACCGACGCCACCAGCAGGGTACGAGTTTAATTCGTACCAATGGCAAGTCAAGGCTAAAATCCGGCCGCAACTAGCCCACGCTTCACAGGACGCCGCTGGACGGGGTTAAAAATTGTTCCGAAGGCATTTACCTTACCGCAAAATTAGAAGGGGCTTAAAAGGCAAATGTGAGGGGACACCCTCAGAAATCCTTAGGGCGCTTTTTCGTTGCCTGAAGGCAGCGCGGCGGGGATCGAAAATCAATTGAAAACTGCAAAGAGTATCACCTTTAAAAAAATTTTTTCTCTCAAACGCGTAGGTAACGAACTGACATTGGTGACATAGGTACTCAATTAATAACATTTATTCCTGTTATTAGGTGCCAACGTCACCTATGTCAGTTCCTATACTAGCTGTTTGCGGAAAAAAATTTTCGGGTTTATATAAATTGGAATGTAAAAAATAGTAACAACCAATATTCGAGGGTAGGACATTTTGTCCTACCCGTGAGCAGGGACGCGGCATTGCAAATTCCACAGCGCTGGGCAATAATTTTGACCGACAAAATGGCGAGCAAAAAACCAGGACAAAATGGCCTGGTTTCTAAAACCCTTACCGATGTTGCCACCGCTATTGGTGAATCTGTGCGCGAGGGAGTGCGGAACGGTCCCGCAGGCAAACGATCCAGTTACCGCCTTAAAAATGGAACGCGAGGGGATGAACATAGGCGAGATTTAACCCCAAGCGAGAAAGTCGAGATTGGCAGAAGAATTGAAGAAGCGCTGATGGGGCGAAATCACAGACCAGCTAAAAGTACGCCAAATTTGGCGGAGTTACAAGAAGGTAACACAGATTCAAATAAAATTATAAACATGCATCCGGATTTAACGCCCAGTGAAAAGATTGATATTGCTAAAAAAATAGAAACTGAAACTATTATACTATCTCCACCACAAGGTGAATCTCGTGAAATAGCAGCCAAAGCTGTTGGCATGAAACAGGGAAATATACCGCCAAGCCAAAAGGTTGTCGAAAGCGGCAACCGGGAAATTTAAGGCTGTGGATAATGGGAAGCTGCTGTACGGAATTCGTCCATATACACGAAGCCCTTTTTGTTTTGCGGCAGTGATACGGAAAAAGCGGATCGGTGGGATGGTAATAGTGAGGGTATGATTGCAAGAAGCCCTTTTTGTTTTACGGCACTGCGCGGGTGAATTCTTCAGCGGGTAGGCGAGACCCCCCCCGGCGGGGTGCGGCGCAAGGCCGGGGAGGGTAGGTCCTGTGCTTGATGATCTGAAAGTGTGCCAGGCGATACAAGAAAGCCTTGTAAATAGTGGTCTGACGGGTTAAAAATGTGTGCCAAAAAGTGTGCCAAAGAACACCAGTTCAGGCCAAAAACGACCGATTTACACATAGGAAGAAACTAACAAAACCAAGCGGGACAAGCCCTCACAAACTCAGCCTACCTAGACCAAAGACGTTATAACGGTTTCCTAAACCGCGTGCCGGGGGTTCGAGTCCCTCCGGGCGCACCATAATAAACTAGTCCCGCAATGTTTTG
>MVQL01000242.1 GCA_002067205.1 Pelotomaculum sp. PtaB.Bin104 | reverse complement strand
GCACTCAAGGAAATAGTGCGGTGTGTCGGGACGCAGTTTGACCCGGCGGTTGTGGAAGCGTTTGTGAAGGCGGTGGATCTGAATGGCTGAGGGTTGAATAGTTGAGGGATGGAGAAAATTAGCGGCAGTTGTAAAAGCCGCCAGGCGCGGCGACATGGAGAGGCTGTGGTTTAACGCGCTGGGTATGCAGCCGGAATTAATACTGGAAACCTTGATCAAAGATACAGAGAGAGTGAGACGCGCCGTCAAGCAGGGGCTGCCGCAGAGACAGGTTCACTAATATAGTAAAACCCCGGTATTGCCGGGGTAGTTGTATGAGTGGAAGGATTATTTGAATTATTGCTTTCGGTGTGCAATTGAAAGAGCAAAAATATCTGGCGATACTGGTTGTTGTGAGGAGTGATTGTTTGGGCCGCAAGGAATTGCTTGAAAAAATCGAGTGTTTGCGTGCTAAGATGCACAGTCTGGCAGTTGCCGGGGATGACTATGCTGAAGTGCTGGAAGTCAGCCGGAGGTTGGACGAGTTAATTGTTGCTTTTCATAAGACTGAGGGAACCGGAACCGTTGCGGTACCAGCGCGGGACGTATCAGAGTCTGGTGTGTAACCTATATTTTGCGGACGATTCTGGGACATGGGTGTTTGAGAGGGTTTGAGACTGAATATGGCAGGAAAAGGCTTGTTTATGTCGAAACCTTTCTATGAGGTAATTTCCCTGACACCGAAGGAACTTAAAGCCGCTATTGAACACACTAAAGACATGATATATTAGTTAAAGCAACAGATCTAGGCAACCGGAGACCCCGAGGAAAAACGCCAGCTCAAATGCCGACTAAAGGAGACCCAATATTAATCGGGTGGAAGCAAATCGAGTAATCTTTTACTATCTTTTTTTCTTTTCACCCTCACAACTGTCACAACTATCTAAAATCTAAATTTCTGTATTTAATTATTGATTAGAAAGGGTTAGTAATGGATTGGGGAGATATTTTTACAGGTTTAACTGCAGTTGCTGCTTTCTTAACTGCGTGTGCAAATTTTCAACAAAATAACGTACAATTAAGTCCTATTCTAAGTTATACAAAAAAAGAGGATAGTGAAGAAAACCTTTCCGGGTATCTAAAGTTTAGAAATGTAGGTAGAGGTGCCGGTACACTTCTGGCTGTTGACGTATTTCCTGAAGATATCGGTATCAAATGCCATATAGCAACACCTCTAAGTATTGGTTCTGAAAGCGAAGCAACCATCCAGATATGGTTACCCAAGGAAAATTATACTTACCGAACAACAATAACCCTTTACTATTGGGACATAGCAGATAATTGTCATGCCACTAAAGTTGAATTTGAAATAGAGTACCAAACCCCGGATGCTAATCCCAGGATACAAAAACCTTGGTTAGAAGTTCGTGAGCCCATGGAACGAATAAAAAAATTCTGTTATTTACAATGCTGTCCTGAACGTCCTTCTAAATTGCAACACTGGGATCCAAAACACCGCCGAGAATACATAAATAAGTATTCAAAGAAATATTAATGATCTGTCATAGACCCCATGCCTGGAGGCAGGGACTGAACTATTACAAGCGCCAGACTTTAGACGGGAAGCTGCGCTTTTGTGCAGCGCTATGACCGTGCCCAAGTGTGGGAGCTAATGGACTAGGTGTTTGAACTAAGCTACGTTTAGGAGGTGCGGTAATTTAGAATGCACAAGAAACTTTATTTCTTATTAATTCTGGCTTTATTAACTTTATTCTCATTATTACCGGCAATTGCCAATGACAATCACCAGGCCGTATTCGCCATCGGGCAGAATACTTATGTCTCAGACGGACGACCGGTTGCAATGGATGCCGCACCTTTCATCGAAAATGGCCGCACCCTGGTGCCCGTACGCTATTTGGCCCTATCCCTGGGTATCCCAGAGGATAAAATAATCTGGAATTCCTCGGCCCAAACGGTAACTCTTATCAAGGATGATGTGAACATTGTTATGGACGTGGGCGGCAATATCATTTACATTAACGGCCAGCCTAAAGAAATCGACACGGCACCCCTGATTCGTGAGGGCCGCACTTACCTGCCAGCCCGCTACGTGGTGGAGGCGTTCGGCTACGAAGTGGGCTGGGACGGTGACCGGCAGGCCGTCCTTATCGGGCCGCCGGGGCAGCTGCCCGAGGCAACTGTAATTGAGGCGGTCAAAACAGTTCAAGCGGAAATTGTCAGTGTGACTGACGGCGATACTGTTGTTGTGAACCTGGACGGCAGGGAAGAAAAAGTCAGATTCATCGGAGTAAACGCACCGGAGATAGCGCACCAGGGCCTGGGAATCCAGGAGCAGCCCTACGGCCAAGAGGCGGCGGCTTATACAAGGGAACAGCTCTCAGGAAAAGCTGTCTGGCTGGAGTTTGATGTTCAAGAGAGGGACAAGTACGGCAGGCTCCTGGCGTATGTCTGGCTGGAACCGCCCGTTTCGGACTCCGAAGAAGAAGTCCGGGCGAAGATGTTCAACGCCCGGCTCTTGTTGGACGGCTATGCCCAGGTGATGACCGTCCCGCCCAATGTCAAGTATGCAGACCTGTTTGTAAAACTGCAACAAGAAGCGCGGGAATCAGGAAAAGGGCTGTGGGGTGCGGCGGCTGCGCCTGGCGTTCCCAGTGAGGCAAATTACTTAGGCAACGCCAGGACGAAAAAGTTTCACCGGTCGGATTGCAAGTGGGCTGGGGAGATAAGTCCGGGAAACAGGGTGGAGTTCCGGAGCAGGGACGAGGCGGTTGCGGCGGGTTATGCGCCGTGTAAGGTATGCTGGCCATGAAGCAAAATTAGAATCTTAAACCAAATAGGTATTTGCAGATAATGGATTTCGAAGCTACTATTAAACCAGGACACTCTCTTCGTATTGACCAGTTTATTATTTCTCGTGGAATTATAAAAAGGTGAGGCAAAGAAACATTCCAGAGCGAATTATTTCGGCCGGGAGATCATATTCGGGGGTTTTAGATGTTGAAGAAGCTAAAAGATAAGATTTCCTTACAGGGATTTGAGTGGCTTTTGAAGCAACGAGGCTACCAGTACTGGCAGGAGGACGAACTTGAGAAAGTGATTGCCGTTCGTGGAACCCATCCCGATTTTTACGTCAAAACACCTCAGTGCGAATTTTTGGCAGAGGTTAAGTCTTTCGAAGCGCCAAGCGTGATAGATGAGGCGGTCAACCGTGGAATTAAAGTTGGGGTTGTTGAGCCTAAAGACCTTCTGAAAAGGCTTTCGGGAGCTTGTAAGGAGGCAGCACGTCAACTAAAACCGTATGCGGACCTTAACCTCCCTATGATTATTGTGCTTGATAATTGGCGGCGAGTAAGAATTCCTCTCAATCCGCAGTACCTAATTCAGCTTTTTGGAGTTATCGAATTTCGTGGAGAATGCAATCCAAAAAAAGGTATAACAGAACGGATAAGGCCATTTCACGGGGGAAAGAGACAACTCGGTCCAAATCTTCATTCCTATGTGAGTGCGGTGGTTGTACAAATACCTACGGAGCGTTACATCGATGACGATTTTAACATTGAGAGACAAATGAGGGTTCGCATCCTTCATAATCCGTACGCAAAAGTGTCTTTGCACCCCGAAGTCTTTCGCGATGAGACAGACACAATAATTAGTTACTCGGCATTGGAAAGTCGATGGGAAATGAGACCGGGCAGGTGGAAGGTATCTATGCATAAAGAAATGCTAGAAGAAGACACGTGGAGTAGGACAAGAATAGTTGAATTAGAAGACGTATAAAAATTTTTGCAGTGTTCGTTTTTAGATAGGAAAATTATTCATTGTGTAGAAATAAATACATCAATGTATTTCTAAACTTTTCGGAGAGGTAATCCAACGATGACCGTCAAGCAGGGGTTCAGGACTTCCGAAGTCGCGAAGCTGACCGGGTTGACCCAAAGACAGCTCGACCACTGGGACAGGACTGGCCTGTTCAAGCCCAGCCTGGCCCATGCTGGGGGGAGGGGAAGCGCCCGGTTTTACTCTTTTTTAGACGTGGTTCAGCTTCGAGCGGCTAAGAAACTGTTGGACGCGGGACTGTCGTCGCGGAGGCTCAGAAAATGCCTCATATTCCTGCGGAATAATTTACAGGAAAACAACTTTTCGGCACTTTCCCTCGTAACTGACGGAAGCAGTGTGTTCATGTCGACAGAAGACCCAAAAGTCGTTGTCGACCTGCTAGAAAAGGGTCAGGTCGTATGGGCGGTGCGGTTGGAAGGCGAGGACGTTTCAAAAGTGCTGCAAAAAGAAATCAATTACCATCCTTTTGCCATAGGAAATAAGTAATAATCCGGAACTTTCACAAACAAAATTATATGTCCTCGACAGTTTCGGGGGTGGTGACGTGGATATCTATAATAAAAAAGTTATCCACCCTTGGTCAAGCGTTCACACTATTACCAGGAAAACTTGCCCCAGGCAGTGTAAAAGCGTATACGTTATAATTCAGGGGCTCTGCCCCCGAACCCCCGGAGTTTATCGCTTGGTTCTCCCAAGGATAGAAAAGAAGATACCAGGGTAATCAAACGATTCCCTGGCTATCCCCAGCAGAACTCTACTGGCCGCTCGGGTTGCTCTCCAGCATTGCCCTATCCTGCCAGTAGATAAGAGCTAAATATAGTATTTCCAGAAGGAATCCATTTGTCTAACATTTATTAACATTTTCTAAAATTACGAGTTTAGGTACTAAACCAAATTTGACAACTCCAAAGCGCTGTGAAAGTAATGAGCAAGGTGCGTTCTAAGAGTATCAGTTCGGAATTATCTCTATTGCCTGATGAAAGTCGTTTTCAAGAAGAATATCAAAAATTTAAAAATAAACTCCATAAATAGTTCATCGTGGTCAAGTTCCAATTTTCCTGTAAAAACGATCATGAACAGCCAACCGAATAAATTCAGGGATAGACTCTTAATTTGTTAAGACACTTTATGGCAGAGCCGAAAGCCTCCCGAACTTCCAGGCCGGCGCTGCGTTCGCCCTCTATCGCGCCTTATACAGGGCAGTCTGCGGGGACGGAAGGCTCCTTGTGGGGATGGACGGAGAAATGCCGCTGTTCGCCGAATTTGAAGTGCCGGGAACAGTCGCAGGAACCGATGAGAGTTTTAAAGTTCTGGATTATACCTGGCCCTTCGATTTATTTGCCTTTTCGTTCGGGTTTCTGAACGACCCTGAAATAATGAAAAATTTCCTCGTCGTATTCATCATGGATAAGGCTATAGGTAGAAATTCCCCGGCAAATCTGAACGGAACGCTCGAAAAGATCAGGACGGATCGCCGGTATACCCTCACCCCTGGCGGGGTTAAGGCAATCCTGCCGAGAGGTGAGATCACCGGAGTGCGGGAACTTGTCATGGAAGAATTAAATAGTAAAGTATTTGCAGTGGCCAGGGTCGGCGAGGAAATATCCTTTCCCGTGTGGTTCGATTGGCGCAAGGATTCGGTTTCTCTAAAAGAGCTGTTTCTTCCGTTTACTGTGTGTTGCTTGGTTGTACTGTTTACTATTATACCTGCTTTTCTCCGTTTACAAGAGAGAGTTTTTATTACCGGCTTTCTTAGCGGAAAGTAGTATTTACAATAGTTTAAAATAGGTGGATATGCAATGATACATGAATATTTTCAGTATTTATCTAAGGTAATAGCTGCCGAATCAGAAATGTTACGGGCATTCTATAAAAGTCATCACGGCAAACTTGGGGAAGCTCGTGAGATACTTCTTCAACGCTTCCTGACGACCTATCTCCCAAAAAGATTAGGCGTTGGCTCAGGTTTTGCGCTATTGTCAAGTAGCAATATATCTACTGAGCAGGATATAGTCATCTATGACGCTCTGAACAATCCTGTCTTTTTTCCAGAATGTCGGTCTGCTATTTTCCCGCCCAGCGCTATTCAGGCTCTTATAGAAGTCAAGTCTTCATTGGACAAAAACGATTTGGAAAAGACAGTGCATAAAACTTGTCTTGTTAAACAGGAACTCCGTAAGGTACCTTCAATCTTAGTCCTAGAGTCTCCACGCTTGATGGAACCCTTAGTGTGTCTTTTTGCTTATTCTAGCCAGGATCTACGGGTCGTTAAAGAGACGCTCATATCCATTCAACGTAATATTGCAGAAGACGACCGCTTAGATCTCGTTTGTATCCTCAATGAAGGCGTTATATCAAGTGGCACGTATTTTAACATATCTATGTTTGGTGAACCTAATTCTTCTCATAGACGGAGCATGACACCAGAACGCCAAAAGGAGATTCTCACAAAATATCCTGACAAAGTATTAACGTACCGACTGCGTGAAAATTCACTACTAGTTTTCTACTACTGGCTTCTGTCCTATATCATTCGCCGACCAGTTATCATCCCTGACATAATACGCTATGCTCCCCCGGACTATATATGGGGAGATGAATGCTAATAACGAAGCTAAGAAGATAGTCATTATGGCAGAAATTACCGTCAAAAACTGCACCGTCACCGCCTCCGATTGGCGCACCTGGCGCAAGCAGGGCCTGAACAACGCCGAGATAGCCGCCTTGCTGGGCTCAGTCCCTCCATGGCCCGCGTTGTAGCACGGAAGTTCCGGGAGTCCGGCGTACCCGATCCCCAGTGCTGCAAGCACAAGCCCGGCCTGATCAAGGCAGTGGACATCGCTACCGATGCAGGGGCCTACGTCCTGGGGATACTCTGGGGCATAGCCTCTGTTCCCAGGGAAGACTATTGGGTACGCCACCGCGATAAATGGTACATAGACACCGTGTGGGAATATTTTGGAATTACCGCAAATGGTCACGAGAGCTATTCCAATACGGGAAGCCAATATAGGTTAAAGATCACCCGTGCAGCAGACGTAGCCGTCGTAAAGGTCATCTTGGAGGCCCACGGGTGGAAACCCAGGAAGGCTCCGCAGAGGCCGTACCCCCGTGGTCCCGCGGTTTTATCCGGGCGTGGGTGGAGCTGCATTCGTCAATTGACGTAGCCCGTATTGGGCAAAAAAAAGCACCCACACCCCGGCTTAGGATTTATGGCAACCGGCTTCTAATGGAGGAGATGAACCACATCATAAGCGCCGGCACCGGAGTGTCTGTGCGGGCTCTGCAGAAAACGGCTAACGAAACCACCGTTGGGTTGTACTATGTAGGCCGCAGTTTCAGGACGGTCTTTCAGTGGCTCTATGACGGAGCGAGTCTGTACAATCCGGTGGTGCGGGAAAAATTTCAATATATTTTGGCGAAGCGCGTCTGACGCGCTTTTTTTTGTAACCTTTTTTACAACATTTCGGAAGGGGAGGAAAAATTAAAATGATTATTGGTGTCGATGTTGGTTACGGTTACACGAAAGCGATGGCAGAAAACGGGGAATCGCTGGTTTTTCCTTCGGTAGTGGGTACCGGGTTCGAGCGCAAGCTTGACAAGCTGATACCTTCTGGCGCGTCAGAGGCCGACAACTACGACCTCATTATTAACGGAGACGAGCCACAGCACTATTTTGTCGGAAACCTTGCAATTCTCCACTCTCCCGATGCAGCCAGGCCGTTTTCGGACAACCGGAGCAACGCCGAAGAAATCAAACCGGCGCTGTTGACGGCAGTAGCGAGGCTGTCAAAAGATGAGAGCTGCACTCTGGTTACCGGTCTG
>MVQL01000241.1 GCA_002067205.1 Pelotomaculum sp. PtaB.Bin104 | reverse complement strand
CTAGCCCGGCCCGCCTCTGTAGAAGAAGTAAATGGCCGCCTCAAAGAAGCGGCGGCTGGCAAATTGAAGGGGATTATGGCCTACAGCACCCTCCCCCTGGTATCGAGAGACTATAACGGAAATCCTCATTCATCCATCGTTGATGCGCTTTCCACCATGGTCATAAATGACAATATGGTCACTATAGTATCATGGTACGATAACGAGTGGGGCTACTCCAACCGCATTGTCGACCTTGTTGCTTACATCGAAAAATGTGGCCTATAAGTAGCAACTCCTAGTACAGCATTCCGCATGAAAGTACTCGGATACGACCTGCTGTAAACTCTAAAATAAGGCAATAGAAAACGCTTTCGGCGATAGTGCTGTGTGGAGCGGGTTTAAATGTAAACTCTAAATAAAGGTAGTCGTAAACCCTAAGCTCTTATGGGCACAAGGGGAACTACGATTGATTATGCAAGGTCCAAAAAGGCTCCTTGATCCCCAAACGCGGGTTTCAAGAAGCCTTTTTTGGTAATAATATTTTTTAACTAACATTTGCTGAATAATTAATTGTCATTTAACGGTAAAGCATCTGGCTTACAGTTCAGTCCGGCGCGCCGGACAATCACGGGTACAGCCTCCGGCCAGGAGATAGCGATAATGTGAAAGCCGGATACCCCCTTGATCTGCTCCGTTATATACTTGATTTGCTCAATACAAATGTTGATGCCTTCTTCTTGCGGGTTTCCAGCATTTTTCATACGCTCTACAATCTCATCAGGCACAATCATGCCGGGCACATTGGTCTGTAGGTATCTGGCAGCACGCCAACTTTTGAGCGGAGTTACCCCGGCCAAAATATAAGCTCTTTCGTGGAGGCCACGCTCCACACATGATTCCATAAACCTGCTAAAACGCTCCAGATCATAGATTGACTGGGTCTGAATAAATTCTGCCCCGGCGTTAATCTTTTTCTCCAACCGGTCAACCCTGTATTCAAAAGGATCAGCAAAGGGATTGGCCACTGCGCCCACAAAAAATTTTGGCTCGTGCTCTTTGATCGCCTCACCTGAAAAGAATAACTTATCATCCTTCATCCGCCGGACCAAGTTGACTAACTGTATCGAATCCACATCATAAACATTCCTGGCGGTGGGATGGTTGCCAAAAACCTGGTGGTCGCCGGAAAGGCACAGTATGTTGCGCATACCAAGGCTGTAGGCACCCAGCAGGTCGCTTTGAATGGCAATCCGGTTACGGTCCCGGCAGGTCATTTGGATTACCGGCTCAACGCCTTCACGGATTATGTGCACACCGGCACAGATGCTCGACAGGCGCACAACGGCCGTCTGGCAGTCAGTGATGTTAGCAGCGTCAACATAGCCCTTTAACAAATTTGCATCTTTAGTAATTGTTTCGGCTGACGCGTGCTTGGGCGGACCAATTTCGGCAGTAACCGCAAGACGGCCGCTTTTTAAGACTTGCTCTAGTCTGCTGCATTCAGTGTCGATCAGGTCATCACATCCTCCCTGCTTATCTTACGTGGCCCGCCGTCGCGGGAGCGGGACCAGTCCTTTGGCGGCAATACCTGCTTAAGTGTTTCCAGGCGTCCTTGAGCCTTTAACCGGTCGTGGATTAGTTGCCAGGCACAGTCAATATCTTTGTTGATCTCACACTTTCCGTACTGTGAACCGCCACAGGGACCATTCAGGATACTCTTGGCACACCGGATGATCGGGCAGATACCGCCAGTCAGGCTTAAGACGCAGTCTCCGCACAGGCCGCAGTATTCTTCCCAGACGCCATGTCCGTTGGAGCCACCGGCAAAACTGGTGTTCATGGCCGGCACAACCTGCTTATCCGGAAACCGCGCGGCCAGGTACTGGGGACCAACACCACAAGCCAGCGATATTACGGCATCGGCATCCATGACTAGGTCCGCTAGGTCATCAATATATTCCGGGTCGCACTGACGCGTTGCTGTGCATGTAACTGTTTCCAGCGGCCTGCCTTCCAGACGGCGCTTGATCCTTAGTGCAGCGGCCAAAATCCCGGTTTCCTTCTCACCCCCGGTCAGGCAGATTGAAACACAACCTGCGCACCCAACCAGCAGCACTTTGTTACAGTCATCGATATAGCCGGCAATCTCAGCTATTGGTTTTTGCTCAGCAACTATCATAGCGCTTATCCTTCTTTCCGAGGCAAAGGCGAACAGGGTACCACCGCTTTTGCAGCAGTAATTATTAGAAGCCCGCCCGAATCATCCTCTGAAACTGGCGTACAATTTTGTTTTTACCCAGGCATTAGTATAATATTCACACAGAGTGGTGTCAATTAATTCAGCAACAAATGTCATAAACCAGCGGCTGTTTAAGGGTGGTCATGATGAGTACGCTAAGTTTCAGAAGGCTTGTCTATAAATTATTTTTTGATTTTTCGGAATTTCTCTATAACTCAAAGTTCCTGCAACGGGTGGTTTAATTCGGCTTAAGTGTAAAACTTCGGCTATTTGGAGAGGCAAAGTATAAATACTCCTGACAAAGTACATACTATAAATACTCCTCTTTGGTCAAGCTTTGGTGAGTTCTATCTCTCCCCGTCCAGCTTATGCTGGACATTTTTTTGTTCATATTTCATTGGGATAATGCTTGACGCTCACCATTAATTTAGTTATAATATCTCTTGTCACTGTTGCGGGATGTAGCGCAGTTTGGCTAGCGCGCTTGCCTTGGGAGCAAGAGGCCGGGGGTTCAAATCCCTCCATCCCGACCAGATACATGAATATGGAGGGGTTCCCGAGTGGCTAAAGGGAGCAGACTGTAAATCTGCCGTCGACGACTTCGCTGGTTCGAATCCAGCCCCCTCCACCATTAATGTTTAACATTTTGGACCATTAGCTCAATTGGTAGAGCAGGCGACTCTTAATCGTCAGGTTAAAGGTTCGATTCCTTTATGGTCCACCAAAAATTATAGCAATGGCAAGGCTCCAGAGCGTGGAAGTCCTTGCCATTATCTTTAAATATCAATGGTTCTTCTGCTTCCTGCTGCCTTGGGTTGTTTAAAACACGGCTCCCCAGGGGTTCACTGATAAAGTATTTGCCTTACTTGGATAGTGCCCCGGTTAAGGTCAACATCTTTCTCGTTCACTCCTAATACTTCCCCCTCTCATACCGGTATAAATAGCCAGGAAAACCGGCATATATAAGCCCAGCAGTAGCGGTTATCAACAATTTTACCCCAGCTTAATTTAACACCCAGCTGGCAGGCATGATGTTTAAGTTCAGAAAAGCGTCTTCCCATGTTTTGATAGGAAGACGCTTATTCTCATACATCCTAGACTTACTTTTTACAATGGGAGGCGTACTCGTTTCCAGCACACCTTTGGTCTTTCCGCCATAGCCAATATTATTCACAGGCTATTGTTAAATTTAGTCAAGTGATACTTAGCTAGTTATTTACCCAAGATAGTATTAACAATGCTTACCACATCCAGTACATTAACTGTGCCATCGTCATTGGCGTCGGCAGCATAACGTTCTTCGAAAGTGGGCTGAATTGTATCCAGGGCGATGTTTAAAGTTCCTACTACATCCAGAACATTTATAGTGTTATCCCCATTGACGTCGCCCTTGTTTCGGGTAACGACAGTTACTTTGCCATTGGAAGCCTCCGCCGGTATGCCTTCACCTAAGGCGTCGGAGACCAGCAATGAACTCAAGTTCAGGTTTAATACGTCCCCGCTCTTGTCATTATTTCCGATAGTGAATGTAAGGGTCAATAGTTCCCCTGCACCGTTTGTTAGGCCCTGGGTTTTTTCATTATAAGCTACAACTTTAATATTGTCTTTAATATTGTCAGCATTTGCGGTGCTTTCAAGTACCCAGTTTACAGCTATAAGTGCCCCCTTGTTAACCTGGATGTTGGACAAAAGCGCTGGGTCGTAGTTAAGTGTGAACTCGAAGGACCGGTAAGCTCGGCCACAAAGGCGTCATTCACGCCGGCTTTTGTTCCCTGGTAAACCCCTGATGTTACGGGGTAGTCTGTGGAATTGGAATAGCCAGCCACATAAACGTTGCCCTCCCTGACAGCCACTGCAGTGCCATATTCGCTGCTGGACCCGCCCAGGTAGGTGGAAGCCACCAGCGGGCCGGACAGGGTGCTGTTCAGCCGCGTTACGAAAGCATCCTGGCTCTTTAAATTTAACTGATACGCTCCCGGAGTAGTGGGGTAGTTGGCTGAAGTGGTATACCCGGCGATATATACCTCGCCGCCGCTGCAGGTTATGGCTTTGGAATAACTGCTCCCGTTAGGCCCGCCAATATAGGTGGAAGCCTGCAGGGGGCCGCTCAGGTCGCTTTTCAGCTTGCTCACAAAGCCGTCGTTGGTGCCGGCCAAGCCCAGCTGAAAGGCTCCTGTGGTGACAGGGAAGTGGTATCAGCGGTTTCACCGGTGACATAGATGTTCCCGCCGTTGTCCAGGGCTATGGCCCGCACGATTGTGTTTGTGCCGCTCGTTCCGCCCAGATAAGTGGAAGCCTCCAGTTGGGACAGGTCGCTGCTCAGTTCGGACACGCAGCCTTGGTTATTACCTGGCTTAAAGTTATTGGTTTGCAAGGCGCCGGTAGTGGTTGGATAGTCAGCTGAGTTAGTATACCCGCCAACATAAGCATTACCGCCCTGATCTACTACCACGGCATTATATTGCTCATTACCGCTGCCGCCGAGATAGGTGGAACCCAGAACCTGGCTGAGGTCAGCGCTAAATTTTACCACTATTCCGTCCTGGGAACCGGAAAGAGTCTTTTGGTACCCGGTCATGCCACTTATTGTGGAGGCGGAATAACCAGCGGCAATGACATTCCCGCTGCTGTCCAGGGCGATGCCGTAGGCATAATCAGCACCTGAGCCGCCGAAGCAGGTGGCGGCAATCCTGTTCAGGTGGTCGCCGTCCAGCTTGGCTGCAAACATGTCATAGCCGCCGGAGTTGGATGTTGCCGTAGACGGAAAGTTCGTGGAATTCGTATAACCGGTAATATAGGCGTTGCCGGAGCCGGCAACGGTGATGGCATAACCGTAATCATTGCTGCTGCCCCCGAAGAAGGTACCGGCCAGGAGTTGGCTGAAGTCAGCGCTAAGCTTGGCCACATAAGCATCAGTACCACTGCGGGTCTGACTGAAGCCGCCCGCCACCGTGGGAAAGTTCGTAGAATTTGTAACTCCAGTAACAAAAACGTTGCCGCCGGCGTCTAAAGCAATGCTGCTATAAATGTACTCGGTGCCGCTGCCCCCCAGGTAGGTGGAAGCCAACAGCGGGTCGATCACCAGGGGATAGGCGTAATTGTAGTCGCCTACTTTAAAGCCGTAACTGTCGCCATTGACCTCATAGGCGATATCCACAGCCACTCGCTGGCCGTCGATGATCTGGTAGGCCACGGGTGTGGTCAGTTTGACTATCCCCAGGCTGGTGACCAGCTCCAGCTCCCCTTTTTCATTGACCGTCAGCTTGTCCACCCCGCTGACTTTAAGGGCGATCACACCGGGGTCGCCGCCGGGGGTAACGGTGAAGATTTTCTCCACGTTGTTCCCGTAGGCTTTGAGGTTGACGTGGGAAAACAGGGTTAATGTGCAAATTTTACCCTGTTTAAGACAATAAAGCCGATTTTAGCATTTCATCAACTCTTATCAGATCGTTTTCCTGTACATATATAAATTAAATTTTTACATTAACTTCGGCCTCAATGCAAAAAAATCGTGACAAAATAGTCACGAACTATATTTTGACACAAAAACTGACAGGTTCATGCTGACTAAACCTGCCAGTACTAGTGTAATCAATTAAAATTAAAAAACAATTACACGTGCGTCAATAACCAACACGCCATCTGGATAAGCAAAGACAGGGTTTAAGTCAATCTCCCTGATCCGGGGATAATGCTGCACCAGCTTTGAAATACTGAGAATAATTTCAGATATAGCATTTGTATCAACCGGTTTGCTGCCGCGGTAACCTTTAAGAATAGCGCAGCCTTTAATTGACTCAAGCATATCCAACGCATCTTTTTCTAACAGCGGTACCTGCCGGAACGTTATATCATCAAGCATCTCCACGAAAATACCGCCCAAACCGAAGGCAACCACCTGACCAAACTGGGCATCAGTGATCATGCCGATCAATAACTCCACACCAGGGGGGACCATTGGATGTACAGTTACTTGAGCTGACTGATCAACTGTCCTGGCCCGATCGATTATCTGCCGGTAGGCATTACGCACCGCACTTTCATCTACTAGTCCAAGGCAGACGCCACCGGCTTCACTTTTATGCACAATCTCCGGCGACCGCACCTTAAGCGCTACCGGGTATCCTATTGCTGCGGCAGCCCGTACAGCCTCCTGCTCATCTTGCGCCACCCGGCATGGAACGACAGGAATACCCACAGCCTTTAATAGGGTTGCTGCCTCGTCTGCAAACAGTAACCGCCGGCCTGATGCTGTGGCAAGATCAATAATCTCATTTACTGTCACTGCTGTCACCACCTTTTTGCCTTATCCCGTAATGCACCAGTGCAGCAGCCGCCACCGCAGTTTTTTCCGGCGCGGTGAACAGCGGCACACCGGCTTGTTGCATAAATTCCTGGTCCGGCCGGCAACCTTGCCAATTGCCCACAAAATTAACTATTAAAGGCTTATTATTTTTTCTATAGGCGGAAATTAACTCAGCTGCAGGCAACTCCCAGGTTTGGTGCAGGCAATACACTGCCAGCAGCAGGTCAATATTTTCGTCTGCCAGCATAGCATCAGCCAGCCCGCCATATATTGGCCGGCTGAAGCCCAATCCCGCTGAATCCAATGGGTTTTGAAGTACAACAGGCGGGTCGTCAACGCCAATGATCTGTTTAACCCGGCTGATTGTCTCGTCTTTCAAAGCCGGAATCACACAGCCTGCCGGCTTTAGTCGGTCAATCATTACAACCGCAGGCCCTGCCGTATGGGTAAGAATACCCACCCGGTTGCCTTGTGGTAGTGGCTGAAGAGACAGGGCTTTACAGGCTACTACCAGTTCAGAAATATTATCTACTGTAAAGACACCATGCTGGTGCAGAATATCCCGGTATAGTTGATAAGACCCAGCTGAAGCACCGGTATGGGTCTGGGTGTATTGGTCGGCGCCCTTCAGCCTCCCGGCCTTATAGACTACCACCGGCTTCCTCCGGGCTACCCGGCCAGCAGTACGGGCAAATCGTGCGGCGTCGCTTGTGCCTTCAATAAAAATTCCAATAACCTGAGTAGAATCATCGTTTTCCAGGTAATCAAGGCAATCTGCAAAGCCAACATTTGAACAGTTGCCCACCCCGATAAACTTATTAATACCTAAACCCTCATCAATGGCCTGATGGATGAAAGTAAGGCCCATGCCCCCGCTCTGTGAAATTACGGACACCTTCCCGGCAGGTATATTGAGCGGATAAAAAGTACTATAAAAATTACCGTCATTATTAATCATACCCAGCGTGTTGGGCCCAATTATCGGCAATTTGTATTTTTCTGCCGTTTCAATTAAGCGTCTTTCTAATGTCTGACCTTCTTCCCCAGTCTCACGAAATCCACCGGCGCTACAGATGGCCCCTTTTACTCCGGCGCGGCCACAGATCTCTATAGTCTCTACGGTTGCATGCTGGTTCAGGCAAATAATCGCCATATCTACTGGCTCAGGAACATCGGCAAGGCTTTTATAAACCTTGCACCCGAGCACCTCCTGGTGGCGGGGATGAATCGGGTAAACCTTCCCGGTAAACCCGCCGTACAAAACACTTTGCAGAATATTATAGCCCACCCGGTCAGGAGTATCGGTTACTCCGAAAATTGCTATTCGCTTTGGATAAAAAATAGGCT
Organism: Pelotomaculum sp. PtaB.Bin104; assembly: GCA_002067205.1. Classification (GTDB taxonomy): domain Bacteria; phylum Bacillota; class Desulfotomaculia; order Desulfotomaculales; family Pelotomaculaceae; genus MVQL01. The sequence continues at coordinate 119,346 of MVQL01000241.1, read as the reverse complement.
GTAAGTCAACTGGCTCTGCTCCAATCATAACATCGCCTCCCTAAATTAATTGTTTTGTTGCGGTTTATAGCGGACAAGACTTTATTTTTTTACTTGCTCCAGTTACCATCGGCTCGATCATTCTTATATTTCTAGCCTATTAATTAATAATTTATCATCAATACGCAAATATCCACAATACTGGTTTTAATAGCCCTAATTTTAAATCACAATCTTAAAACAAAATTACGCGATAATTTCGTAAATAAAACCCCCGGGAATAGACAAATTGTGTTGTCTACACGCGGGGTTTATTAGTTATCTAAAAAATTACTCGTTTTAACGGATAACACCGATCATCTTCCAATATGGCATGGCCACTAGAATTGCAACAAAAACCGATACAGTATAGATCAAACCGAATAATATAACGTGGCTGGGCGCCCACCCTTTTCCTTGAATCATACCTTCAGCCATCGGAAGCCATGGCTGCTGGTAACTCAGCAGGAAGAAGTTGATACCCGCCAGGTAGGCCATGGTTGCGACTAATGGGTGAATACCGAAGTCATTATACACCGGGATGAGCACAACTGCTGTAAGCGCAGCCGTAGTGAAGCCCCAGGGGACGTCAACGAAGCGGATCACCTCCCTAGGTGTAATTCATTTTAAATTAATAATCAACCATAAATAAAAAAGACTTAACTTATTACTTATGTAACGAGTATAAATTGTTGACTGAAGATTGTCAATTATCATTATTGCCATTTGATTCATTATTTAAAAATTATTCTCGCCGGTGCCCTCAATATTCCCCATGACTATACTCTGGAACAAAGTTTCCTTTGATGTTTCACGTCTAATAGCTTGGTTGTAAAGTGAATACTGTTTCATGCAATTGTTATGTAATCCTTGATAAATTGAATATTCCGCTGAGAAAAAACACCTGAACCGCTGAAGTTGAACACTTAGACCGTGTTAATTGAACAGTTCTTCCGCAGAAGCTGTACATTGCTGATAGGTCTTATTGATGATAGTTGCTTCTTTGGTAACTCTTTCAACTCCAGTTTTCAAGTTGTCCGGTACAAGGATACGAGTAACGCCGCCAAAAAACCGGTAAGCGTTGATGTGGGCAGTAATCCAGCTCTCTTGATTTTGTGAGAGGAAAGCTTCCACATATGAATAGCCGCTGTATGGCAAGGCAGCCACAAACACATAGGCTGGAATAATTTTTCCAGTGTCTGTATCAATAATCCCAGCGGTTGCCCCGCCCAGTCCACCTCCATGATTTCCCCCGGCTTATGGTGAATATGCATGGTCGCCTTTGTGCTTTTTACATAGTCAGCGTAATATTTGTTAAACTGGGTTGACTTATACGGTACTTGGCTGGACTCGCGGCACTGGTCACAATATTCAAGCCATAACAGAGTTAAGGTCACGCCGCTTTTTGCCATCTCTCGATGGATGTATTCATAATCCGGCATTTTGTACGTTGGCTTAGTACTCCCTGGAGGAAATAGGTGTTGTGACAACTCCTTGTCGGACATTTCGGCTGCCATCGGCCAACTCAACCCTCGATCCTTTGCTCTTTGAATCACGTTAATAACCGTGGTTCGCGAGCATCCACATCCTGAAGCAATTCAGGTGTTGTTGATTCCGAGGTTGTGGAGCCGCAGAATCTCTTTGTAACTGGTCATCTGGAATGACCCTCCTTGAATTTATTTGCATCTTTTAGATGCATAAATTCAATTTAGCAGAAGGGCCATATCCTGTGTTCAACTTCGCCGGAATCGGTGTTCAGTTTAAAACGGAGACAATGTTCAATCTTAGCGGTCAAACTGTTCAGTTATACCCGGAATACTCATCAGTCGCTAAACATTTATATAGGAACAATTTTTAAAACAAACAGCAACATATTGCATGATAATAAAGTATAGCTTTTAAAATAAAGTGCTGCTCGTGAAAAAGAAATAAGCTATAGCAATATAGCCATAGCCTTTCAAATTATTATATCAAAAATTGTTTTACTGGTCGGAGCGACACGACTTGAACGTGCGGCCTCTACCACCCCAAGGTAGCGCTCTAGCCAAACTGAGCTACGCCCCGATCAACAACCATTATTTTAACGTTTCCCCGGACAAAAGTCAAGGCAGAACAGGTTATTTTATAAAATCAGCAAAAAGCCTCATGGCATACAGAATACCCACAAGGCTGACCCAAAATTAAAGCAAAATATTGAATTATTACTTTTGAAAACTCTTCAATACATTAACCACAACAATCATAACCCCCAGGGAAATCATGGTTAATCCCCCGGCCACAATCGCTAACAACCATCCGAAATTCATATCTCCCATTTCTGTCACTTATTATCACCTACTTTAAACCTGTATTATTTATAAAGTTAAATCAACGCCCATAGTTTGCAAAGCGGTTATGACAGCAATCATCACGCTGGCCGCCAGCACCGACCCGATCTGCCCGCCGGTGTTTACACCCATAGCATGCATCAACAAGTAGGATTGTGGGTTAGCTTCATTCCCCACCTTATGCACTACGCGGGCCGCCATCGGAAAAGCCGAGATGCCGGCCGCGCCAATCAGCGGGTTGATCTTTACTTTCGAGAAGAGGTTCATAAACTTGGCACCGAAAACACCAAAGGCGGTATCACCGCAAATGGCGATGAAGCCGAGGGCGAAAATACCAAGCGTTTTTGCAGTTAAGAACACGTCACCATTCATGGTCGAGCCAACTGTCAACCCGAGGAACAGGGTTGTAACACTGGCAATTTCAGTTTCCGCCGACTTCACCAGGCGGCCAACCACACCGCACTCTCTCAGGAAGTTGCCCAGCATTAAGGTACCCATCAAAGGAGCGCCGGAGGGGGCAATCAGCAGGGTAACAATTGTAACTACGACCGGGAATAATGTCTTAGTCGTTTGGGTAACCGGTTTGAGCATCTCGTAAGACATTATCATTTCCCGCTCTCTTTTGCTTGTACACAACTTCATCACCGGGGGCTGGATAATCGGCACCAGTGACATATAAGAATAAGCAGCCACTGAAATCGGGCCGAGCAGCGCCGGGTTGAATTTAGTGGTAATATAAATGGAAGTAGGACCGTCACAGGCACCGATAATGGCAATACAAATTGCTTCTAGTTTTTCATAACCCAGAGTAAGGGCCAGGATCAGGGTTAAAAAGATACCAAACTGGCCTGCGCCGCCCAGTAAGAGGATCCGGGGATTTTGCAACAGCGGGCCGAAGTCGGTCATGGCGCCGATGCCGATGAACAACAGACAGGGGAACAGCTCGTTGCCAACGCCAGCATTATAAAGCACGTCCAGGATGCCTTCATCGACAAGCTGAACACCTTCTTTGAAAGGTAAAATACCGGCATTATTCAAAATATCTTGGATACCATCATGAAACACAAAGCCTTCGCGCGGCACATGAATTAAATTAGTTAAGGGCAAGTTAGCCAGAATGCAGCCAAACCCAATGGGCACGAGCAAAAGCGGCTCGTAATCCTTGGCAACGCCCAGGTAAATTAAAACTGCGCCAATAGCTAACATCACACCTGATTGCCAGGTAAAGTGCGTAAATCCGCCAAAAACATTAAAAAGAAAATCATAACTAGTGATAACTTCTAGCATTTCGTTATACCACCCCTCATTCAACATAAAAACTCACATAACCACCAGGCAGATGGGTCACACTGATGGTCGTCATACCAATAAGAAAACATAAATACTCTAATAAAAGCATAAACTTAGGCTGCGGCATTCACCAAAAATGCAAAACTATTCGGTCACTGACTGTTGTTTCCTGTGGTTTTTTACCCACCAGCCATAAGCACAAACAAACACCGTGATAATGGCAGGAAGCACCCATTCCAGACTTTCCGGCAAATTCAGGACCGATTGGGGCATGGCCTGAATAATTCCGTCGGTCGTAGTCTTATAGAACTTAGCCAATTCCTCCACGGAGGAATTAAAGAAATGTGCAACCTCTTCCGCACTGGCATGGCTGAAATTATAAATCAAGGGCGCGATTTTTTTATCCGTATTAATCATCTCGCCAGCGGTCCAGGCAATTAAGCCGGCGCCGACATAGACAAAGGCTGGAAACTTATTCATTAACCAGACAAGCAGTTGACTACCGACAATAATAATTGGGATGCTGATCACAAGACCTATAATCAATAACGTAAAATTCCCCTTACTGGCCGCCGCCACAGCAAGCACATTGTCCAGACTCATGATCAGGTCGGCGACAACAATAGTCTTGATGGCCGTAACCACGTTGCTGGACGCTTCCATATCTTCTTCATCTTCTTCACTAACCAGAAGTTTAATCCCGATCCAGACCAGCAACAAACCACCGATTGTTTGCAGGTAAGGTATTTTCAAAAGCATCACCGCAACAATGGTTAGGACTACACGCAAAGCAATTGCTGCAAAACTCCCCCAAAAGATTGCCAACTTCCGCTGTTTATCCGGCAAGTTCCGGCTGGCTAGCGCAATCACGACGGCATTGTCACCGCTCAGGACTAGGTTGATCACACATATTGCCAATAATCCGGCAATAAATTCATTTGCTCCCATACTACACCTCCCCTATGATTTTAATTTAGAAAAATGTTGACGGCCGCCACACAGGTATTAGATAAGGAAGGGTGCCCGCGGTGACGGCCGGCATCATTTTTTCCATTACTCTAGAGTCATAATCACTTTGGTCGGGTCTACATTGGTATCAGCTTCTGCGCTGATTGCTGCTACGGTTCCATCGGCCGGGGAAAACACTTTAATAAACATTTTCATAGCCTCCAGGGTAGCAAGAGGATCGTTTTTCTTAACTTTGTCGCCAACCTTAACGTCGATGGAAACTAATTTTCCCGCCATTGGGGCGTTAACTGCTACACTCATGATAAAAATCCTCCTTTCATATGTATTTAAAAAAACTTTGAAAACCCTTTAAACTTTAAGCTTACCAACCATTAATCTAGTAGCGAACATAGCCTGTCTGCTACATTTATTGTTCCGGGAAATCCCCTTCCTTATCACAACATACAAAACTCACCTGACTAGCATATATTTAAGCAACATTCATGCCAGGTGTTTTATGGCTGGATATTAACAAAAAAGACCGCCTGCGCAAAATTTCCGACTGCATTTTTGCATAACCAACTGCATTATTGCATAAAACCGGTTGCATCTTTGAAGCAGTATATATTAATATCCTGATCATACTCACTAATAATCCTATTTAAAAAAATATTATGCTTTGCAAGTAGTGTTATTATACCATGCTGTCTTTATCTTGGGTAGTATTAGTTATGGGATGTAAATCGATGTTTTTCCGAAGACAAATTGATTTTTGATAATATTAAAATTAGTTCCCTAACATGATTAAATTTTTGGTAACAGGATTTTAAATTACCTGTGCCGAATTAATTACCGACAATAAGTAATTTGGAGTGATAGCAATGGATCATCAAGAAGACGTTATTTTCGAGACCAGACACCCGCCTTACTCAGTAAACTTGAAAAGAGTAGTGATCACAGGAGTTTCCCTAAACCTAATCTTTTTACTTATGTACCGCTGGTCCTGGACCAGGGCTGTGACCATAATGCTATTATTTGCCTTAATGGACCTAATTACATTTTATCTTCCGGCTGTATCCAAAAAGTATATCATTACCAGGCGCTGTTTAATAATAAAAAGCTGGTTTGGCACAAAAGAAATCTCCTTTAGTCAGATCGGCAGTATTTCAGCAGCTAAAGGTAAAATACTGCTCGTATCAACCAAGGGCAAAATATTGTCAAAAATTTTAGAAGTATTTTTACATCCATTGGACCGGGAACATTTCAAAGACCTTTTATTCGAACTAGTGCAAAAAAGCTAGCCATAGGATCTGTTCGCTTTATTAATCATCCAGATGGCCAAACCGGTCAGTAATATTAAGACGGTCGTGTAGGGAATTGTAATATACTCTTTAGGAACGGAAGTATATAAACCTATATAGCCAAAAGCAATAAAAATCAAAGCTGAGATCCATTTTATCTTTTTTTCAGGAAGCCTTTTTCCTGCTATCACACCGATGTAAATACCAATAGCATCGGCAATCAGCATTCCAGTGGTAGTACCTAGAAGAGTCTCAACCGGAGCGCTATACTTTGCTGCCAGGGCGACTGTGGCCAACTGGGTTTTATCACCCATTTCCGCAAAGAAGAAGCCGATCGCCACAGTCACCACCGGTCCAAAGGCAGTCTTCCTTTTTTCCTCACCACGCAATTGGTCGCCGTTGACTGTCCAAAGTCCAAATAATATAAATGAACCCGCAGCAATCATCTGGGTAATTTTCATATCGATGGACGTCCCCAGATAAGTACCAAAGGCAACTGCCAGGGCATGGTTCATTAAGGTGGCGATTAAAACTCCCCAAAGGACGGCCCTGGCGGGAAAACGGGCTGCAAAAGCCATCGCTAAGAGTTGAGTTTTATCTCCTATCTCAGCCAAAACCACCATAATCGTAGCCCCTAAAAAAACAAGCAAGCAAATCATCTCCAACGATTTCGCAAAACAAAGGAGACCCTAACATAATTATCCATAAATTATGTTAAAGGTCTTCCCTCACTAATTCTTACAGATGCTGATACGTCATAAAATATTGATACCCAGGCATATCGGCAGGTTTAACTATTTCAAGGCACCCTGAGCTTGTACAAGATTTTCCCCAACCTGAGCATTAAGCTGCAACAGTTTGGCACATTGTTGTGAGAATTCAGACTGACTTGCCCCGGCAGACGCTATTTGCTGGAGCAGCTTTCCCATTTCCACCGTTCCCTTCTGGGCATCGTGAATATAAAAAGAAGCTTGTTCACGTGCCAGCATATCACTTCCCCTGTGCTCAAATAGGCTGGAAATCAAAATTATCCCATCCTTCATCTTAGTTGTATTCCAATTACTTTAATAAGTATGCTCCTTCTAAATAATTTTATGTTCGCTTACTTTCTTTCTTTTAATTTCATAAAGGACAAACGCAACTGCGACTAAAATCAAGCTGACTAGTTGGGCCACCCGCACCGGCCCCAGCATCAAACTGTCCGTGCGCAGGCCTTCAATAAAAAAGCGGCCGGCAGAATAAAAGGCTAAATAGTACAAAAAAACCTGTCCCTGGAACTTCTCCCGCTTGAGACTGACGATCAAAATAATAAATACCAATAGATTCCATAATGATTCATATAAAAAAGTCGGGTGGTGGTATTGCCCCCCGATAAACATCTGTTTCTGTATGAAATCAGGGAATTTGCTGATAAATTGCCTGGGAACCGGCCCGCCGAAGGCTTCCTGGTTAATAAAATTGCCCCAGCGGCCAATGGCCTGACCCAGGATCAGGCATGGAGCTAATAAATCCGCCATTTTCCAAAAATCAAGCTTATGTTTTCGAACATAATAAAAACCCGCAATAAATCCGCCCAGCAGACCGCCATGAATAGCTAATCCACCGTGCCTTATGGCAAAAATCTCCAGAGGGTTATTGCTGTAGTCCGTCCAGTTAAAAAAAACATAATACAGCCTGGCTCCAATTATTGCCGCAGGAATAATCAGGATTAATAAATTGAGAATATGCTCCGGGTCGATATCACTTGCCAATGCCAAGCGATAAGCCAGGGCTGTAGCAAGAATGAAGGCAGCGGTCATTATTATCCCATACCAATAAATAGGCAAAGGGCCAACCTGAATTGCAATCGGACTAATCATGTAGTTCAAATTCTCCCCCGAAATTATTTTTCATTCGTATTTTAACATATAGTAGTAAAATAATAAAAAGCGGGCAGGACCCGCTCTCTTCGTCATGTCAGGAAATCTATTATACAAGCGCCAACATCAGATACCAATGTCACATTGTGGCATGATAGCGGCAAAAGTGGGACTACCGGTTAACAGCTTAACTGCACTAAAACAGTTTTTTATTAGCATTTTGATTTCTTCCGGACCGGCGTGCTCGATATGGATGCCAGCCACAACTACCACAGGTTTGCCACACTTAACAGCAATCTCCTCGGCGACAGGTTTTGCCACTTCGTCGTCTTTATGGCCTAACAGGGGAATAATAGTCGTATTGCAGCTTATTTTGGCAAGGTCGTTGAGACCCGGCCTGGGTAAACTTAGTACCACGGCACCGACATGAGGCTTCTCACCACCGAAAAGCTGGACGACCAGGCCATCTTCGGTAACTGAAACCAGCAGTTCAATTCGGAGCCTTCCTTCGCCTGCAGCGAAAATCATTTGTTCAACCATCATTTAACCTCCATTTAAATAATATTTAATAACCTCAGTTCCAATCATGCAATATTTAACAATAATGAGTATTAATATTGAGTTTTACACAAATAAACGGTTATAAAAACCTTTGTTAAGAACCAATATAACAAGTAGCTTCAAAAATATTATCAAAGGGGGATCCGTAATTGATAAAAAGTTGGAACGATTATCAAAAAGGTGTAGAAGTGAAAACCGGAGCTTACGGCAATGAAGTTACTGTGTGTTATAATGGCTTGCTAGCAAAATCCGGAGCTGATCAGGTATACCTGCATTACGGAACCGGTGATCACTGGCTGGATACAAATACACAAAAGATGGAAAGAACTTTCAGGGGATGGGAAAAAACCATCAGAACAAAAGACGACAAGACCATCTTTTGTTTTAAGGACTCCGCTAACAACTGGGATAACAACAGCGGACACAACTGGATCGTTCGCTAGTTTTATAGCAGGGGCAGTTAATTTCCTGCCCCTCTATAAAAAAACAGTATTCCTCATCACACCTTTAAAAAATCAAATAATATTTCTTTGCTCAAATCTCTCCGTATTTCCACCTTCCCGATTTGGCCGGGCAAGACAAAAGTCAGTTTTCCTCCAACTACTTTTTTGTCATGAGAAAGGCTTTCTACAATCTCTTTAGTAGAAAGATAATCCGGCAATTGATGCGGCAGTCCGGCGCGGCAGACCAGACCCTCAATCCTGGCCAGTTCAGAGACACCTAGCAATCCCAATGAACGTGCCAGCCGGGCGGCAACTACCATCCCTATGCCCACCGCCTCTCCGTGAGTGTATTTCTTGTATCCGGTTAAGGCCTCAACCGCATGGCCGACAGTATGACCGAAGTTTAAAATAGCTCTCAGGCCACCCTCGGTCTCATCCGCCTCCACAACTTTCGCCTTGATCCGGCAGGACTCCCTAACAACATGGATTAGCGAGCTTGCGTCACCAGCCAGCAGCATCTCAAGATTTTCCTCCAGCCAGCCAAAGAACTCCTCACTCCAAATTACTCCGTATTTAATCACCTCAGCCAGCCCCGACCTTAACTCACGCTGCGGCAATGTCTTTAACAGGGAGACATCGGCTAGCACTAGCCGTGGCTGGTAAAAAACCCCAATAATATTCTTCCCTCTAGGGTGGTTTACCGCTACTTTCCCGCCTACACCGCTGTCCACCTGAGCCAGCAAGGTTGTGGGCACCTGAATTAGCGGAATGCCACGCAGGTAAGTGGCTGCCACATAGCCGGCCGTATCCCCGACAACCCCGCCGCCAAGGGCAACTACTGGACTGTGGCGATCGAGACCGCTTTCATAAGCCAGATCGTAGAGGCGCTCAGCGGTAGCCATTGTTTTAAATTGTTCACCGTCACCCATTTCCCCGACTACTACAATATGACCAGCGTCTGCCAGTGAGTTCTCAACTATCTCGCCGTAAAGACGCCGAACATTAGGATTGGTAATCACCAGGACCCTTTTCCCTACCAGCAGGTTCTTTAATAACCTGCCCAAGTCCGGTAAGATTCCTGCTCCGATACAAATATTGTAACTTCTCGTTCCCAGGTCCACTTTGAGCATTTCCAAGGTTGTTACAACTCCCGTTACTATGCAATTAGATTCTATATTGGATAATGGTTTGCTTAGTTCAAACCGTATTCTAAATACTATTTTAGTAATACTGCTTCTCTTTGAGGTATTGAACGATCATCTCAATTATCTCTTCCTGAGGGTAAATTCCGGTGTCCACAGCAAATTCTGCTACATCATAAGCCCCATGGCGCTCTTTCTGTAAGGCATCAATCTGCTCCTTCATATTTCCCTTCAATAAGGGACGGTTTTTCTTATTTTTTAACCGGTTATAAATAACTTCCGGCGAGGCACATAAGCCGATTAATACCCCGTTTTCCTGCAAAAGGCGCACGTTCTCTGGGTTTAATACCATCCCGCCGCCCGTTGAAATGACCAGTCCTTCCTGCCTGGAAAGCTTTTTAACCAGCAGCGCTTCTTCAGAACGGAAACGGATCAGTCCATCACGGGCAATGAGCCGGGAAACCGTTTTTCCAGTAATATTTTCAATCTCTGCGTCGGTATCAATAAATTTCATTTTAAGTCGCAAGGCCAGACGTCGACCGATAGAGGTTTTACCAACTCCCATAAACCCAATCAAAACAATATTTTTTTTCAAAAGCTTACACCTGCCTTAGATACAACAGGTACTTTTCCCAATTATCCTTTAATTCAGCCAAAGTGTCACCGCCGCACTTTTCCAGACAAGCCCGAGCTAGTTCCCAGGCGACCACCGCCTCACCGATCACACAGGCCGCGGGAACAGCACAAATGTCTGAGCGCTCAATAGATGCTGACATGGGCTCTTTGGTAATCAGGTCTACACTTTGCAGCGGCTGGTAAAGTGTCGGTATCGGTTTCATGGCAGCGTTTATAACAACCACTTCGCCATTGGTTACGCCGCCCTCAAGCCCTCCAGCATTATTGGTCCGGCGAAAAAACCCACGCTTATGCTCGTAAAATATTTCATCTTGCACTAACGAACCTGCTTGCCTTGCCGCTTTGAACCCCAAACCTATTTCAACTCCCTTTACAGCCTGGATGCTCATTAAAGCCGCAGCCAGGCGTCCGTCCAATTTCCGGTCCCACTGCACATAGCTGCCCAGCCCGGCTGGAACTCCATAAACCCTAATTTGGAAGATACCGCCAAGCGTATCACCTGATTCCCTTGCCTGGTCGATGGCGTTGATCATACGTTTCTCCGCTTCCGGATCACTGCACAGGAGCTGCGATCCGGCCAGCGCGCCGGTCAATTCCTCAACGCTGCGCCAGTCAATGTCAGACCCGGCCTCGACACTGCCGATCCGGATTACCCTGCCGGCCACCTGAATTCTCAATTCATCAATAAGACGCCTGGCTACACTACCCACAGCAACCCTAGCGGCAGTTTCCCTGGCACTGGAGCGTTCCAGTACATTACGTATATCCCGGTGGCCATACTTAATAGCTCCCGCCAGGTCGGCGTGCCCTGGCCTAGGCCGGGTGACTACCCGCTCATCGAGCCTCGCGCCTTGCTCCGGAGACATCACCGCAGACCAGTTGTCCCAGTCTTCGTTTGTCACCTGTAGCGTAATTGGGCTACCAAGCGTCTGACCTCCGCGCACTCCGGACAAAAAATGCACCTGATCATTCTCAATTTTCATTCTGGCCCCACGACCATAGCCCCCCTGGCGGCGAGCCAACTGCTTATTAATATATTCTGCGTTCAGAGCAATCCCTGACGGCATGCCTTCTATAATCGCTGTCAGCGCCGGGCCGTGGGACTCCCCTGCAGTAAGATACCTTAGCAATTCCGTTTCCCCCAGTTATTTTATTACTAACCTGTCATGCTTCCATGCAATCGCAGCTTTTTTTAGGAATATATTAACCAGTAAGCTTATAAACACTTGCAATCAGCGCTTTCTTCATTGCCTCAACTGGTGCAGGCACCCCTGTCCATTGTTCAAAGGAAAGAGCACCCTGGTATAACAGCATTCCCAGCCCATTCATTGGTGTCGCACCGGCTTGACGGGCAGACTTTAGAAAAAGTGTTTCTACGGGATTATATACCAAGTCGCAGGCTACCAGTCCGGGCCTGAATATACCCTCTGGCAGTTGCAGGGTTAAACTATTGTCTGGATACATACCGATCGGAGTAGTTTGAACCACCAAATCGCAACTTCGCAGCGCTCCGGTCAGGCGCCAGTCTTCTTCCTTGCCGTCAGGCCAGGAAACAACTTCAGCCACTGCTTTTGTTTTCTTAGTGATGAGAGCGGCCAATTGCTCTGCCCGCTCCCTAGAACGATTAGATAAATACACTTTCTTTACTCCGGCCAGGGCTAACTGGATCGCTACTGCGCGTGCCGCACCTCCTGCACCTAGAATAAACACGGTCTTGCCAGTTGGGGTAAGACGAGTTTCTTCCTCGAGAGCACGTAGAAACCCATTTCCATCAGTATTATCTCCAAGCAGGTATCCTTTTTGATTTACAATGGTATTGACAGCGCCAATGAGGGCAGCAGATTCTGTAACCTCATCCAGGAGCGGCATAACTGCCTGTTTGTGCGGAATGGTCACGTTTACCCCGGCAAGACCTAATGCCTTCACCGCTTCAACAGCCGCTCGTAAATTTTCCGATTCAACCAGAAATGGCACGTAAACAAAATCCAGGCTGAGGGCAGTAAAAGCAGCGTTGTGCATAGCCGGGGAGAAAGAGTGTCCAATGGGACAGCCAAAAATCCCGCATACTCTGGTGCGGCCGCTAATCCCGTTTTTCATTAAGCACCTCCGTGTACTTATGCAACCGGGCCAACACCAGCTTTTCCAAAGGCCGGCTGATTAGCCGCGAGCCCCAAAAATCGCTTCCTTCTAAGGGGACAACAAGGATCGTGTGCAGACCTGCCAAGTTCCCTCCGAGTATATCAGTAAATATTTGGTCGCCAACCAGGGCAGTTTCACAAGCAGATGTCCCCAACATTTTTAAAGCGCGTCGAAATGACCTCGACCAAGGTTTCACCGCGCGGTGCACCGCTGGGATTTCCAGCAGGCCAGCTATCGATGAAACCCGCCTGCGCCCATTATTTGAGACAATCCCCAACTTAAAACCCTGTAAACGCAGCTTGTTCAAATATTCAAGAACCTCTGGAGGAAACTGGTTTGAGTCCCTGCTAACAATAGTATTATCCAGGTCAAAGAGTATTCCTTTTATCCCTAGTTCTCTAAGCAATTCAATTTGAATATCAGTTACAGAGGTAGCAAAAATTCTAGGGTATAAAATTTTCAACAATATCGAAGTTACCTTTCTTAATATGCATATGATTTTTCAAGCGCCCTATTCACTTAAGTCATTAATTCTTTTGAGCCATCTGCCTGGCCTTGGTTACATCTCTGGGTGTATTAACATTAAAAAAAACAGTATCGATATCAGCCAGTAAAGCTATTTTATCTTCACTAACATAATTTGTTTTTACCAGCGGGAAAAGATCAGCAACCTTAATTTTTCCAGAATTTAAATAGTTTTCAATGACTAGCAGGCAACTCTTGCCATACACTGCAAACAGTGGCTGGAGGAAAATTCCATGACTGGGCACAGCAACATCATAGCCTTCCACCTCCCATAGTATGAGGCTTGCCAGTTCGGTGGTAATAAAAGGCATATCACAGGCTACTACCAGGCAGTTCTCATATGACGCAGCACGAAGTGAAGCATGAATACCACTGAGCGGACCCCGGCCTGGAATTAAGTCGTCTATAACTTTTAGATCCAGCCGCCTTCCAGTTTCTTCATCCCCTCCTGAGATAATTACCTCCGCACAAACTTCTTTCAACACACTGGCCACACTCTCAATCATACCTTTTTGCCCAATATTAATGAAAGCCTTATCGGAGCCCATCCGCGAGCTTTTCCCCCCGGACAAGATTACCCCGGTAGCTTTAACCATCTGTACCTACCTCCGAACATCATGACCAGCTCAAATTCTCCACTTATAACATTTTAACCGGGTCGGACCTCCGAAACAAGTAATTCCGTCAATGCCCAAGAAAAAACTTGTTTAATCTTCTGATTACTTCTACTGATTGGATACTGAAAATATTTTGACAATGGACGTGCACCGAACGTCTACCTTTTACATATTATTTACTTATTCACAGCACAATCCAAAATTTTTTTGGGAGAGGGGATAAGTGTAGATGCTCGCTGGTAACTGTGCCTTAACTGTGGTATCCCTGGTCAACGGCTTGCTGCTGCTCGTATCATATATTGCCAACAATTCTTTTCCGCAGCCGCTATCGGAGGAAGAAGAAGAAAAGTATCTCCGCCGGTTAGCCGGTGGTGACGAGCAGGCACGCAATGTCCTGGCCGAACGCAACCTCAGACTGGTGGCACATGTGGTGAAGAAATTTGACAGCACCGGGGAAGAATCAGAGGATCTGATATCAATTGGTACCATTGGTCTGATTAAGGCGATCAATACGTATAACCCGGGCAAAGGGACCCGCCTGGCTACCTATGCGGCCCGTTGTATCGAGAATGAGGTTTTAATGCATCTGCGGTATATCAAGAAAGTAAAGGCAGAGGTATCACTCTACGACCCAATCGGTGTGGACAAAGAAGGAAATGAGATTACTTTGGTCGACATATTAGGCACTCACCCGGAGGTAGTGGCGGAAATGGTGGAAAACAACTTCGAACGAAACCGGCTCCGGGAGAAAGTGTGTCATCTAACTCGACGGGAAAAGAAAGTTTTGGAACTAAGGTTTGGTCTGGATAATGTGGCCCGGCAAACTCAGCGCGAGATAGCTAGAAACCTCGGCATCTCCCGTTCCTACGTATCACGCATCGAAAAAAAGGCTCTAAGCAAATTATCCAAGGAATTCGCTTTGGAAAGCTCAGATTGAAGGCGTTTACGTGCACCTTTATAAGCAACAAGATAAAATTGTATTGTACCTTTAACTGCTCCTTTTTACTTAACTTTTCTTATTTTATTTATATCTACATATTAACCAAATTGCCGCAATTGTTGCAGCAAATAATCCCGCGATATAAGGTAAGGTTAAATACTGTGCGGGAACGCTGGTATACAGACCAATAAAACCAAAGACGATAAAGATCATTGCTGAAACCCATTTAACAGTCCTTTCGGGAATTCTCTTACCGGCAACAACACCTATGTAAATTCCCAACGCGTCGGCGATAAGCATACCAGTTGTAGTTCCCATTAAAATCTGCAAGGGAGCCTCAAATTTAGCGGCCAGTGCAACTGTTGCCAATTGTGTCTTGTCCCCCATTTCCGCGAAAAAAAAGCCTATGGCAACGGTAACAATCGGGCCTATGGTAATCTTCCTTTTATGTTCACCATCCAAGCTGTCACCACGTATGGTCCACAGGCCAAATAAGATGAAAGAACCTGCCGCAATAGCTTTTACAAGCTCCATATTAAACGATGTGCCCAAATATGTGCCAAGGGCAACTGCCAGAGCATGGTTAAATATAGTCGCAATTAGTACACCCCAAAGAACTGCGGCTGCAGGAAAGCGTGTGGCAAAGGCCATCGCCAGCAACTGTGTTTTATCCCCCATCTCAGCCAGCACCACCATTGCCACTGAACCTAAATATGCTAGTATCATAAAATTACCCCTTTATCAATAATAAAAAGAGACTTTTAACACAACCACCCACCAGGCAGTCATGTTAAAAGTCTCGCAAATCAGCGTTTCACCAACGGTAAAGCCAGGATTACACCAGTATGTTGACTTTACCAGCATTTACATGCTTGCTACTCCCCTTTAACTAGCTAATTGTATAATAAAAATAAATTACTCGTCAATACCTTCTTTTACTATTAGCCCTATGCTCGAAAAAGTTAAATTTACCACAAATCCCCTGCAAAGATATTGACTATAATTAATTTTTCAGGTGATACTAATACCTGGAGGGATTATAAATGAAAATTGAAAAAGTAAAGAGAAACTCACAAGGCGATATCACGGACGTTATGATTAACAACAACATTTATAGTATTGATCAAGCTATCATCATGGCCAAGGACGGAACAATCGAAGGGGTCAATGTAGCAAAGGCAAGAACAGGAAAAGAGTATCTCAGAAGCAACCCAGATCAAACCGAAACCAATAATTTGGACAACCTACCATCCTTTTAGCAATCTAGACCAACTTGGTTAGTTGCGTGACAAATTATTTAAGCAAAAATATTCCCTAGGCCGTAATTGTCGATGACGATAATGAAAGCATACTTTCCTGTTCCTGACTTAATGCTTGAGCCAGTACCTCAACTACATAATCCATTTGCTGCTCTGTCAGATTATTAAAGAACGGTATGGCCAGGGTTGAGGAAGCTGCCTTCTCAGTGTTCGAATAATCCCCTTCGCGGTACCCGAAGTTTTCCCTAT
The DNA here is from genome assembly GCA_002067205.1 of Pelotomaculum sp. PtaB.Bin104. Lineage (GTDB taxonomy): Bacteria > Bacillota > Desulfotomaculia > Desulfotomaculales > Pelotomaculaceae > MVQL01. The sequence continues at coordinate 103,092 of MVQL01000241.1, read as the reverse complement.
AGAAAGGCTGCAAATGAATTGGCTGAAAATACGGCCGGCAATCAACTCCATTTTCATGTAAATATTTCATCACATAGTTACGGTCGATACCAGGGTCCAATTGGATGATGTACACAAACCAGCTTTTTTTATTTTCATCTTCAATATTAGGTATTGTAACCCCCTTCACCCCAATCAACTTGGCATGATAAGCGCTGGCCACGGCCTCCCGCCTGGCCAGTATTTCATCGATACGCTCCATTTGCGCTATACCAAGGGCCGCGTTAAGCTCACTCAGGCGGTAGTTGTAACCAAGGCGACAGTGATTGAGCCAAATACTATCATCGCTCCTGCCCTGGTTGCGCATACTACGGCACAACCCGGCCAGCTTGCTGCTATTAGTTGCTATTACTCCTCCTTCGCCGGTTGTGATTTGTTTATTGGGGTAAAAGGCAAAAACTGCCGCATCACTAGCACTGCCCACCATTTTTCCGTGGTATTGGGCACCGATTGCCTCGCAGGCGTCCTCAATAACAGCCAACCGGTACCTACCAGCAATTTCCATAATCCTGTCCATATCCGCCGGCCTGCCAAAAACGTGTATGGGAAGGATTGCCTTGGTTTTTGACGTTATTTTTGCTTCTATCCCCGACGGATCCAGATTTAAGGTCAGGGGGTCAATGTCAACAAAAACCGGTTTGGCTCGCTCAAACAGAATGCAGTTGCTGGAGGCAATAAAACTAAAAGGAGAAGTAATTACCTCGTCACCCTCGCCGATACCAAGCGCCCGCACTGCCAGGTGAAGGCCACTGGTCCCGCTGTTTACCGCCACTGCTTCCTGTACCCCTAAGTAGTCGGCTATCATTCGCTCAAACAACTCTACTTTGGGACCGATACTTAAGATATTGCTGTCAAGTACTTCATTAATTAATTCCCGCTCTCTTGATCCAATATCGGGAGACGAAAGAGGAACATTCATATTTAATTATCTTCCTTTTCAGTATCTTATATAAAACTTAACGGTAAACCCGCTCCGGAAAAGGGGCATGTTTTATGCCTTCTTTTCTGCTCTCCATATAATATGAAAGACAACATAAATATGGTGCTCAACAACAAGCAGCTAAAAAACTGCCCATATCATGAATCCTACTTCTAGCTGCGGACATATAACAGGCCGACGACCTCCAGTATTCAGGGACCGGCAAAGCTTATTATTAATTAATACCAACACCAAATTCCTGGACATTACCTTATTTAACATCTACCTTATTTATTTCCGTTTTTCCTCAGCCATGATCACCATGGCCTGGGAGCATGCATCATCCAAGTCAAGTGACTCTATATATAATATTGAATCAAGCCATTCTCTTTGCCTGAACTTCCACTTCTGAATTGTAAACCCCGCACACTTTTTAATTGGCCTAATATTATATATAACCAATAAATATCCCCTTTACGGGAAAGTAAATTTAAAAAAGAGGTGGAAGAAAAATTAAATGACTAAGCGGGAAATTTTTCTTGCCGGATCGTTAGTCTGCCTGGGTATCTTTATTTTACTAGCAGTTTTTGTGTGGAAAGGATCCAATGCAAATACAAAAGAGATGGAATTGAATAAGCAAATTTATACGAAGCAAGCCGAAGATTTACAGAAAGTGGAAACAGAAACTAGGGCTTCCGCAGCAAACCCGGCTAATACTCAGTCTGCCGGCTCCACCAACACTGCGGCAAGCACGAAAAACCCGACAAACCAGAGTAACCCGACGGCAACGGAAAACACTTCGAGCCCGACTGCCAAGTCAACATCGTCATCGTCAGCAAAAAGCAATGACCTCTTTACTTCGGGATGCAAAGTAGGGGATCTCATTAAGCTTGGAGATGTGGAGATGGTCGTGACGAAGTCCACGGCCAGGCATAAAGTAATAGAAATCACTCTAAAAGGAAACACCTCCGATCAACAGCCTAAGTTAGTTCTTTCAAAAAGCAACCGGATTGTTTATGAAGTCCCTGCTGATGTCGACGTCAACATAGATGTAACGGAAAAGACCGCAATCGACCAGTCCCCTCTCTTCGATAACGGGAAAGAAGCCGGTAAATAACCGGCTTCTTTCTCATATAACATCACTTCGCAGGCCTCGGCACGCTTTTTCGGCCGGGCTGAGCGCGCTGCCTAGATTATTTTTGTCCGTAAGATTAACGCCCTCTCCAGGACCTCCGAACAGCAATCTCATATATATCAGGGTTCCGAATACAATATTAGCAGCAGCCGCCAAATAAGCTGTTAACAAAGAGCTCCGGATAACAAGCGCCGGTTTACGGCAGCAAGTCACGATTAATTGCAATTGGAAAGGTGATTTGATGAAGATAGTCTTTCTCCTTCCGGTAATATCGGATGCCAGAGCCCACAAGCGCATTAACGCTTTAAAAAAGCTTGGAGCGCAGCCTGTGGTTCTCGCCTTTGAGCGGGATTATTACGGGGGTAAGCCTATTCCAGGGGGGTATCAGTCACTGGGCCACATTGAGCACTCCCGGTATTTCAAACGCCTGGTCCCCTTTTTAAAAGCGCTGTTTGCAGTCCGTGACCAGGTCAAAAAAGCGGACGCAATTTACGCCTTCGGCCTGGATCTGTTTTTACTGGGCTGGTTGGCCTGCCTGGGCTGCAACCGGCCTGTGAAAGCTGTATATGAGGTAGCCGACATCCGGGAGGTGCTTTTAGGGAAAGGAATCCTGTCCCGCTGTTTGCGGCGGCTGGAGCGATTTCTCCTGCGCCGCGCGGAGCTTCTGGTGGTCACCTCGGAAGCCTTTGTTCAAGGGTATTATCGAAGGATACAGAAGTTGGACCCGCTTCATTATTTGGTGATTGAAAATAAGCTGGACGCCGGTTTCCCGGCAGACGTGCCGGTCTTATCCGATCACAGCACCGACGGCATTGTGCGCATCGGCTATTTTGGCGTAATCCGCTGCCCGCGCTCTTTGGAAATACTGCGGGAAGCCGCGGAACAGGGTAACGGGCGGGTACAGGTATATATCCGGGGCTTTCCCCTGGGAGTTGGGGACCTGGCAAACAAGTTCCGCTCCAACCCCAATATTGCATACGGCGGTCCTTACGTGGCGCCTGACGACTTGCCGACGCTTTATGACCGGGTGGATATAATCTGGGCCTGCTATCCTTACCAGGGCGTCGGCATTGGAAATTACCGCTGGGCGCGCACCAACCGTTTCTACGAAGCCTGTTATTTCAAGAAACCCATGTTTGCCCAAAAAGGCACGGAAGACTGCCGGGTGATCGAGGCCTTAGGGCTGGGCGCTGGTGTTGACCTGTCGAACATTGAAGCCTCAGTAGAGCGAATTTTAAGGATTACCCGGGCAGAACTTAATCAGTGGCGCCGGAATTTAGCCCTGCTTCCCGAGGGGGTTTACAAGTTGACCAACGAACACGAACAACTGCTGTCAATGCTGGAAACATCAACAGACAACCGGCTCAAGCCGGTTGTCTGAAAGCTTGTGATATTCACAGCCTTTAGCCCACTAATATTTCTAATCGCAAATTCAAAGTAACAATGTTTGCAGGCAACGTTGTTACTTGTAGGTTAATGAATGGAACTTTAACTTGATTTAAACAACCAGGCATTTATCTCAGATGATTTACCATCAGCCGCCGGGATATTTAGGCCGGCGGCTGTTTATACGGGAGGACCAATGGACAAGTTAAGAAGACTTTATTACCTGGCGAAAGAATTAATCGATCTCGGATTTAAAGGTTCCCTCTTCCGGATCACCTACGAGATTTTGAACCGCTCCGGCGCAAGGCGCCTTTTACAACCTGTAAAATCCCGCAATAAGGTTTCCTGTGCCGCCTATCCCGGCCGGGATGCGATGAGTCTGCGACGTTTTCGCAGGGACAAAAAGCCCTTTTTCATCACGGAACCAGCGGAACTGGCTAAAGGGATAAAAAAATTGTCCCGGATTCCTCAGGAAGAAATAATTCAAGAAGCCGTTAGGGCCGAAGCGGGCCAAATTAAATGCTTTTCCCGCTGGCACGCCGACTACGGCAACCCTGTGAACTGGCACTTAAACCCGGTGCGCATAGTGAGTTGGCCAGCAAACGAACACTGGTCACGGGTGCCGGCTTATGAAAAACAGTGCGGTGACTGCAAGCTCACCTGGGAAATCAACCGTTTTCCCCATCTTTTCACTTGGCTTAGGGCGTACGCTTTGACGGGGGATTCGCGCTGGGTTAAGGCGTGGACGACCCAGTTAAAAGAATGGGAGGACGCCAACCCGTACCGGGCGGGGCTCAATTGGAGCAGCGGCCAGGAACTGGCGATCCGGAGCTTAAGCTGGATTGCCGGCTTATACCTCTTTGTTGAGGACGAGAGCTTTCGAGAAGAGGATTTTCAACGCTTGCTGCGGCTCTTAAACCTGCACGGCCGGCACATCTATGCCAACATTAATTACGCCCGGCTGGCGGTGCACAATAACCACCTGATCGGGGAAGCGCTGGCCCTTTATCTATTGGGCGGTTTATTTCCCTGGATGCGGGGGGCGGGCAAGTGGAAAAGAAGAGGCAGACGACTTTTAGAGAAGGACTGCCTCCGGCAATTTTACCGGGACGGGGGTTATTGTCAATCATCACACAATTATCACCGCCTAGCCCTGCATTACTACCTCTGGGCGTGCCGAGCCGGTGAATGCCTGGGCGAACCCTTCGATGGGGAAGTTTACCGGGCGGTAAAAAAATCTCTGCACTATTTGCTGGCCCAGATCAATCTGCCGGACGGCCGCCTGCCCAACTGGGGCGCCAACGACGGTGCCTTGTTATGCCCCTGGACCGCCTGCGACTACAGCGACTTCCGCCCGGTATTAACCGCCGCGTCGTACTTAACCACCGGCAAGCGGCTGTTCGGCGACGGCCCCTGGGATGAAGAGCTGCTCTGGCTCTGGGGTCCGGACGCCTTAAATAAACCGGTCCAAGGATATGACTATCAACGCCTGGCCTGTTTTCCGGAGAGCGGCTTGTATTGTCTGCGGCAAAGCGCCGGTGATTTTGCCGTATTTCGCTGCGGCTCCCTGCGCGACCGCTTCGGTCAGGCGGACCAATTGCATACGGATATCTGGTGGCGGGGACTTAACATGGCCCGCGACGGCGGTTCTTATTTATATAACGACGCGCCGCCCTACCACCGCCATTTTATGGGGAGCGGCTCGCACAACACGGTCACCGTGGACGGGCGGGATCAGATGCTGCTGCTCAGGAAATTCAAGTGGCTGGGACGGGTCCAGGCCGGCAATGTATCGATAAATGACGGCAACGGTGCGACGGCGGCGGCAGGTGAACATTACGGCTACCGCCGCTTGCCCGGCAAGGTGCTTCACCGCAGGAGGGTCAGCTCAATGGGTGGCGGCGTTTATGTGGTCGTAGATTATCTGACCACAAAGACGCCGGTAGAACACAGATATGATTTACACTGGCTGTTAGGGCCGTGGCCTTATGAAGTCTTTGAAGACCAACCTTGGCGGCGGGTGGCTCAACAGACTCCGGCGGGCGGCTACGATTTGCGCATATGCACCTTATCCGGGGACTTTGAGCGCTTTAAAGAGGCGGACTGCTCTGTTGTCAAAGGACTTGACGGTCACCGCCCCAGGGGTTGGGAATCACGCTATTACGGCAGGCGGCAAGCTGTGGCTTCAGCAATAGCAAGTTGTTTAACTGACAAAGATATTTACTTCTTAAGCATTTTTTCGCCGGCTGAAATTAAGCAATCAATCATTATTGAAGGAAAAGTATTAGAAGCTCGTTTTAATGATTATAAATGGTCCCTGAAACTGTAGTACAATTTTCAATATTAGAAAGCGAAAAAATTAAGGGCGAAGGCACAGGAAGATGTGGGAGGATGTAAATAACAAGAGTCAGGCTAATCGAAGTGTATTAAGGGAGGGAACGTTAGATAATTCTAATGCTCCCTCCCTTAATAGTTAATTAGCCTTCTTTAAAGTTATATCGTCAAAATGCTGTTTGCCGCTGTCACCGGGTAAAGCGGAAAGATAGATTTTGGTGGCTTTCGCGGTGGAGGGTACCTGCACAGTCATTTCAGGCATCGCTTCCCAACCGGTTCCGTTGTTTTGATAGGTGAAGGTCTTAAAGGATTCGCTGCCGTCCTGGTGGTAAAATCTAAACACAATCCTGGCGCCTTTTACTGCCGTGCCCTTGCGGGTGCTGGCGTTTAATTTGTAAGTCCCGCCGGGCTGGACATTTAATTCCTGGTAAAATGAGAAGTTATAGGTATTGGCCAGGTATTTGTTGCCACTGGCCTCGGTGTTGATTACCGCTGCATTGTTCAGATTTACCCAACCCGTTGCGCCGGCGCTAAAGTTACCGTTTACGATCAGATCCTGGACATCCTTTTTAATTTCATAGGTAACGGGGCCCGAGGTCGAGGTGTTGCCTGCCGCGTCCTTGGCCGTGGCCCACACGTAATAAGTGCCGTTGGTCTGGCCGGAAACGTCCCAGGTCAACCGCCAGGTCCCCTGAGCCTGCGAACCGCCGCTAAGGGCCGCTGCGCCGATGGTTGTCCGACTGCCCTGGGCGCTGGTGGCGTAGGCCAGGGTTATTTGAGTGACCCCGACGTTATCGCTGGCGGCAGCTTCCAGGGTCGCTTTATCTTTAAGGACGCTGCCGGCCGCCGGGGCGCGGATTGCCGCCACAGGCGCTATAGTATCCGGCGCCGGTGCGGGAGTATCTCCTGCCGGTACCAGTGTTATATCGTCAAAGTGTTGGTTGCCGCTGTCACCGGGTAAAGCGGAAAGATATATTTTGGTGGCTACCACCGTGGAGGGTACTTGTACAGTCATTTGAGGCATCGCTTCCCAACCGCTGCCGCTGTTTTTATAGGTAAAGGTCTTAAAGGATTCGCTGGCGTTCTCGTGGTAAAATCTAAAAACAATCCTGGCGCCTTTTGTCGCCGTGCCCTTGCGGGTGCTGGCGTTTAATTTATAAGTCCCGCCGGGTTCGACCTTTAAATCCTGGTAAAATGAAAAATTGTAAGTATTGATCAGGTATTTGTTGCCACTGGCCTCAGTATTAATTACCGCCGTATTGTTTAGATTAACCCAGCCCGCAGCGCCTGCGCTGAAGTCAGCGTTGGCAATCAGGTTGTCCACCGGTCCCGGATTGGGATTGGGATCGGGATCGGGTTCCGGATCGGTCGGTTGATGCGATGAATTCCTTTGGGCAAAAACATAATTTAACAAAGCAAGACCAACAACTTCATCATTTTTCTGCAACTTTGCATCTATATTGTAAGCAATATCAAACAAAGACGGAGCCCAAGGCTCAAAGAACAACCAGCTGGCGATCATTCCCTGCTGCGCTACCGTACCGCTGCCGTCCAGACGTCCGGCAATTGTACCGTCTTTTTTAACCAGCACCTTGGTAGCGGTATTGGCAAATCTCTGCATCTCGGTTTCGCTAAATATACCGTTGTCATAAGCTAGTTTAATAAATTGCACCGCAACATTGGCATGATTTGTATCTTCGGGAGTATTATTGTACCTGTTCAGGGGATCGTCCGGATAATACATCCAATAATAGCTGTTCGAAGAAGGATTGATGAGTAAACGCTGTTTAAAGAAATTAGCAATCTTTATGCCTTTTTCCAGATATGCTTTTTCCCCCGTGGCTTCATAAATAGCCAGCATGGCACAACCTACAGCCAGATTTTTATTAATCGGCCTGTTTATGTAAAGCAAGTCGCCAGTGTCAATCCAGTTGAAACTTACTTCATTTTTAAGTTCACTCATAAAGAGAACATTCACAGCATCCTTGGCAGCCTGAACATATTTATCCGCCTTGACTTTGTACGAAGCCAAATTTGGATCTGCTTTTACCAGGGCGCCAAATTGGGCCAGGGGTGTGGCGATTAAACCGGTTTCATCCGCAAAGATATAATAGGTATTGTCAGCGTTATCCCCATTGCGCCAAACCGGCAGGCTGTAGCCCCGGTGATCGGACACTTTACGCACGCTGTCCCGTCGATTCAAGACGCTATCTGCATGGTCTACAAAAGCATCAATATAGCTTTTATCCCCGGTAGCCTGATACATGAGCAGGTACGATCTCATAACATAGGTTTCCACCCAGGGCAGGGTAAACCCATCAACCGCGTTTTTTAAAAAAGCCCATCTGGCCGGGTTACCCTGCTGATCGAACATTTGCTTTAGGCTGGCTGCATCCACGTTAGCAGCCCGGGCATGGGGTACTGAAACCATGCATAATGAAAAAAGGAATACCAGGAAAGCGCAAATCCATTTATTTCTTACCATTAATTAGTACAACCCCCCTTATCCTGACTATGGTAATAAATTTCGACATTTCTCGCACTATTCCTGGTAGCATATTTTTCCAACCAAGATAAGCTAAGGGTCTTCTGGTGCTTTGAGTAACGCCTGGCAGCGATACCGGAAAGCCCCGTCATTGCGGAATCATCGCTTAGCACAATAAGTTGGTCCATAAATTGGAATTATGCGCAGCCTTGCAGCCCATAGGAAGGGAAAATACTTGGTGCCAAGCTAAGTTTGAATTATCGCTGCTGAGACAAACACAAAAATACCCGCCTGTTCAAAAGCGGGTATTTGAGTGATTAAATCATTGAAGTTGCTGTAAATAAACATCCTGGTACGCCTTAGCAGTTTTTTCCCAAGATAATTGTTTTTCCTGGATTAACCTCCTGGCATTAATACCCATATCCCGGCTCAGTTTAGGTTCAGCCAATAATTTTTCCAATGCCGCCACCGCTTGCTCGACATTGCCAGGTTCAACTAATAAACCGGTTTCACCATCCACAACCAATTCAGTAATTCCCACCGTGCTGGTGGCCAGAACCGCCCTGCCGCAACTCATCGCTTCCTTCAGCACATTGGGGACACCTTCATAATAGCTTAATAATATGACAATCTCGCTGGCCGCATACCACCAGACAAGATCTTTATGGGGGATACTACCCGTAAATGTGATCTTATCCTGTATTCCTTTTTCACCTGCCAAATTCATTAACGCTTCTTTTTCATTGCCGTCTCCTACGATTACTAAAATTGCTTCAGAAAAGTTTTGAAGCACCCGGTTAAAAACCTCAAGTAATTCATATATACCCTTTTCCCGGACAAGTCTGCCCACGAAGAGAATTATACGAACATCCGGACTAAGGCCTAGTTTTATTCTTGCTTGTACATAGTCAATATTGGTTGTGTTAAACCTTTCACTATCAATACCATTATATATAACCTTAATCATTTTATCAGGTACATATAATTTGTTGATTTCCGCTGCCAGGTCTTTACCTACTGCAATTACTTGCCCGGTGTTTTCCAAGACGTATCTGGCGAGGGCGCCGGCCTTGATTGATTTTTGAGCAAGCATATTTATATCCAAGCCGATCGCAGTGCAAGTCGAAGACAAACCTAACTTTTCAGCAGTCAATTGACCAACGTAACCTGCCGGCAATACTCCGTAAGAGTGCATTATGTTAAACCTAACTTTACCGTGCAGTTTTTTTAGAACGGGATAAACGGACCAGTACATAAAAAGTGTATTCCAATAAATAAATTTTTTTCCGGGCAAACAGAGATAGCGTGGGTAAAATATTTCCACTCCTTTAATCCATTCTTTTTTTGGAATATGCGCTTGCTCCCGCCATTTTTTCTTAAACCATAAAAATGGCGGGCTATATGGAACGGGTGCTATAACATTGAAGGATATATTTGAAGCCTGGAGGTTTTGAACTAATTGGAAGGCAAAAATGCCGTAGTTTGGGTTATACCGGTTGGGGAAAGTAGGCGATAAAAATAAAACTTTCATAGTCCTCACCTATTTAAAACTATCCACTCTGCAAAATATAATTTTCATTATCTGTTGGTGCTTCGTCAGCAACATGGATGTCTGAATACAGAACATTGACACATTTTGTTCAACCATAAATAAGATCCTTTACCGCACTTTTCCATCCGTACGAATATCGATGATAGCGATATGTTCTTAATTCTTCTATCACAGAAAACAAGCGTGGCAGTATTCCCGCAGGAATATTGCCACGGACTGTTAAATGGGCCATTTTATCTTCAAGCTGTAAAGCAACTTCTTTGCCGGGTAAGACCTCAACATTTTCAATCAGCCATTCGTGGGCTGCCCTGTATTTTTCCAGCTGGTTTAAATAAGTATTTGATTTCGTTCCGCGCGCCATGGTCAGTTTTTTCAAAAACCCATTTCTTTTAATTCCTATTTGTTGATTAATATGCTGTCTATATTTGATCGTCGGTTCAGGGATCATACCCAAATCCGCACAGGCGGCAACCATCAGGGCAATCCAAGCGTCATGCGCCCACTCAGAGGGAATGGGCATAAACACCTTCTTAAAATTTGCCCTGATGGCCATTGTGGCTCCTGTCACAATATTACGTTTAAGCAATACTTCAACAGCTTTCCCGGCCTCGATTTTTTTCCTATCAGCAAGGTTGAAACCAAGGGACTGCCAAATCCGGTAACCCATTGGGCGCAAGTATTCGTCAACTACTACGGCATCCGTAAAAACTAAGCCGATACTGGGTGAATCCACAAATTTAGCCTCAATAAGCATCAGTTTATCCGCTTGCCAGACATCATCCTGATCGGACAAGGCAATAATATCTCCCGTACATAAATCAATAGCTGTCTCAAAGCTTTTTGTCGACCCCAAATTATTTTCATTTTTTATTAAACGAACCGGAAATACTGCTCTGGATATAAAAGTTTGTATGATTTCCACTGTGGCATCGGTAGAATGATCATCACAAACAACCAACTCGTCAGGTTGCCGGATCTGCGCCGCGATACTATCCAGTTGTTCCTCTAAATAACGGGCGCCGTTATAAGTACACATAGCAACGGACAGGCGCATTCCAGACATTATTACACCCCCCACCAGAACGATTTCAAATTATGTAAATATAGTACGTACACCCTGCTCAAGAGGTTACAGCCAGCGTTACCTTCCCTAACCGTCATCATATAGTTATGGAGCATAAAATTTGCTCAGTAACAATTAATAAATTTCAGCATAATTTAAACAGAAAACCATTACCAGTTTTCATGGGCGGTGTTTGGAATCGATACAAAGGTTAAAAAAAAATTTTATTCGGCAGCTTTGTAGTTTTATTGGGCCAGACAACCGGAATCATTCTGGGGGTGGCTAACAATATTGTATTGGCTCGTTTACTCGGACCAGCCAACTTCGGAATATATAAAATCTTTCTAAAGATATGCAATGTTGCAGGTGTATTGTCACAATTGGGGACAAATGCGGTTATCGTAAAATTGGCGGGAATTACAGCTGGGACCGGAGATTTTGGCAGACTAAAAGGAATTTTACATAGCACTTTTCGGATCATAATTATAAGTTCGTCCGTCATAGTATTGATCATATATACGAATGCGCAAATTTTAGCTTCAAAAGTATTTCATTCCCCGGAATTATATACAATATTACTTATTGGGGTTGTAGTGATACCTTTACAGAATGGTCTATTACTTACCAAAGAAGCGTTCAGGGGATTACAGGATTTAAAGACAGCTTCTTATTTACCCGTTTTGCAGCAATTGATATTATTAATATTAATGTTGTTTTTATATTTTAGATTAATCGCTTCTATAGAAAATGTGCTTTTTGCTTTAAGTATCAGCATATTTTGTGCACTGGCAGTAGGATTGTTTGCATTGCGTCGTATAACCTCGCAATATTTAACTAAACAAGTGAGTCCAGTAAGCATATTACAGGAATCACTGCCAATGATGATAACGAGGGGTTCACTTTTAGTTATCACCAGTATGGATGTTTTTGTGCTGGGCATCTATACAAATTCAACCGAAGTAGGTATTTATAGTGTAGTAAGCGCCCTGGCCGCCACCACAATTTTTCCCCTGGGAACAATAAATCAGGTTATACCGGCTATGATTGCCCATCTTAATGTTCAAAAGGATTTTAACACATTATCCTATTTGGTCAGGTTCGCTTCAACCCTCGGGGCGCTTTTTTCAATTCCATTTTTAATCCTATTAATTTATTTCGGCAAAGATTTCCTTTATATCCTTTTCGGTCCTCAATACACTAGTGGGATCATCGCCTTTAATTTTCTAATAATTGGTCAGCTAGTTAATTGCATCACCGGTTCCTGTGATAACGTGCTGCAAATGACAGGGCTGCATATGGTATTGATGAAGATCAGCATCATATGTGGGTTATTTAATTTAGTACTAAATATATATTTGGTACAGCATTTTGGGAAAGAAGGTGTAGCTGCAGCAACCGCTCTTTCCCTTATAGCGCAAAACGTTTTAGCAACAATTATGGCCTATAAAAAAACCGGCATATTGACTTTAGCCTCAATAAATATTACCGGTGATATTTTTAAACAGGCCAGACGGTATATATCTACTTTATTATCACATTAGACTTAAATTAATAAACAATGGTCTATGTGTTAAAGAGGAGTATATATGGAAAAAGTTTGTATTTTAGGATTAGGCTGCATCGGCTTGCCAATGGCCAGTCTTTTAGCTGTAAAAGGGTTTAAGGTACAGGGAGTAGACGTAAATTTTAATATAGTGGAAACCATAAATCAGGGTTATTCCCATATTAATGAGCCTGAGCTGAATGATCTTGTAAGATCCGCAATTAAAAGCGGAAACTTTTTTGCTTCAATTAACCCTTCTCCCGCTGATATTTTTATTATCGCTGTGCCAAGCCTGATCACGAAGAACCATCTTCCTGATATAACGCATGTTAAAGCAGCCACATACGCCACTGCACCCCATCTAACCCCGGGGAACCTGGTTATTCTTGAATCAACAATTCCAGTGGGCACAACGGAAAAAATCGCCGGCTGGATCAATGAATTACGTCCCGATCTTGTTATCCCTTCGTTGGTATCGAGTGTTCCACAGATTCGTAACAAAGTACAAATTTTTCTTGCGCATTGTCCGGAGCGCGTTTTACCCGGCCGGATTCTTCAAGAATTAGTAGCTAATGACCGTATCATCGGAGGGATTGATGAACCTTCCGCCCTAAAGGCGCAAGAGTTTTATGAAAAATTTGTTTGTGGTGGCATATCCCTTACTGACACGCGTACGGCCGAGCTGATAAAACTGGTAGAAAACTCGTTTCGGGACGTGAATATAGCCTTTGCCAATGAACTGTCCCTTATTTGTAATAAGCTAGGTATCAATGTTTGGGAAGTTGTGGAACTGGCAAACCGCCACCCGCGGGTAGATATTCTTCAACCAGGTCCCGGTGTAGGCGGGCATTGTATTACCAAGGATCCCTGGTATATTGTAGATTCCGCTACGGACGAGTCCAGGCTGATATATACCGCCCGCCTGATCAATGACCACATGCCCGGTTATATCGTGAATAGGATTCAGGAAATGGCGGCACACCTCGAGCAACCCGTGATCACCTGTCTGGGCCTCAGCTATAAGGCAGACTGCGTGGAATTGCGTGAAAGCCCGGCAATTAAGATAGTACAAGATCTAAGTAAAAGCACAGCAAGGCAGATTCTTGTTGTGGAACCGCATGTAAAGGCACTACCTGATGAATTAGCTAAATACGATAATATTAAACTAGTTGATTTGACCACCGGTATGAAGCAAGCGGATCTGGTAGTATTGCTCGTCAACCACCATGCCTTTACGAATTTGGATACTGAAATGTACGGAAAAAAAGCAGTGTTGGATACACGGGGAATATGGAGATAGACAAGTGAGTAGAAATATCAATAGTCTACTAACAAACCCATACCCCTGCAATTAGCAACGGGAGATAAAAAGCGAATCTCTTTTTGGAGCAAACCAAAGCGGGAATGAACACAAGGAGGCAACATTGACCAAAGAAATCTGGTTTATTAATCAATACGCCGTCACCCCCGATCTTCCCGGGGGTTCTCGTCATTACGACTTTGGTGTGGAATTGGTCAGGGCCGGGTATACCGTGCGTATTTTCGCTGCCACTGTAAATCTGGCGCTGCGTAGGCAAGTCCGCAACCCGGGGGAAAAGCTATGGCTGGAGGAACCGGTGGACGGCATACTGTTCGAATGGATCCAGACCGGCACACACCGGCAAAATGACTGGCGGCGTGCGCTGGGCATGTTAAATTTCAGCTGGAACGTTTTTAATACTGGTCTGCGCCAAGGCACCCGTCCCCATTTAATTGTGGGATCCTCACCCCAGCCCCTTGCAGCTCTGGCGGGATACTGCTTGGCCCGCCGGATGGGCTGCCGCTTTATCCTGGAAGTGCGTGATTTATGGCCGCAAGCGCTAATTGATATGCATGCGGTTTCCGCAGTTCACCCGGCGGTTTGGGTGTTACGGTGGGTCGAGCGGTTTTTGTACCGTCATTCCAACAAGATTATCGTGTTGGCCCGGGGTTCCGCCACTTATCTGAGAAAAAAAGGCGTGCCGGAAGAACGCATTTCCTACATTCCCAACGGTGTTCACCCCGGGCATTGTCAAACGGACCGACCACGGGAAGCAGCCCGACAGTTGTACGGATTTAACCGGTTCACAGTGATCTACACGGGAGCACATGGCCCGGCCAATGCCCTACATACAATTCTAGAGGCCGCCGCTGAGATTAGTAATGAGCCGGGAATTGAGTTTGTTCTGGTTGGGGATGGGCCGGCCAAGCCCCGTCTGCAAGCTCAGGCGCGTGAAATGGGGCTGAAAAACCTGCGCTTTGCGGAACCGGTACCCAGGAATGTTATTCCTGAACTGCTCCTTGCGGCCGACGCTGCAATCATTGCACTCAAAGATGCGCAAGCTTTTTACGATGCAGTCAGTCCTAATAAATTATTTGACTACTTGGCGGCCGGCAAACCGGTGTTGTGTGCTGCACCTGGAGATATGGCAGCAATGGTAGAGCGGCACGGGTGCGGGTTAATCGCACCTCCCGAAAACGGCAAGGCGCTGGCACGCCAGGTACGCGCAATGGCAGCGCTTTCGGAAGAGCAGCGCCGCCAGATGGGGGCGAAGGGTCAACTGCTGGTTTTCAATCGGTTTTCCAGACCCAAACTTGTCGGGAAGTTAATTGAACTATTAAACTAAATCACCATGGTTTTATAGTCCAATATTGATAAAGAGTGGATACAATTTTATTATATACATTGTAGATCTCCAGAACTTTTCTCTTTATCTTCTGGTTGTCTGTTTTCAATGTTTCTTCTCCCGGAAAAGGACAACATATTGACAATCAGCCATCCTAACCAGAAAAATTTTTCTTTGTGTTCAGTTGCTGTGAGGGAAACAAAAAATAGGAATACCAGCAAACAAATACCCAATGTCTTTTCAGGATTACCGGGCAATCTGCCGATGGATTTCCAGGCAGCCCACCAAAACATGCTAAATAAAAGAAAGCCCAACAACCCCAGTTCGGCCAAAAGACAGAGAAAGGAACTATGAGCATCCCTCATTACGCCTCTGTCCCTGATTTCATCGTATGAATTGAAAATATAATCGTTGTAAGCTGTTGGAAAACCATAGATACCGACTCCGGTCAGCCAGTTCTCCCTGACCATTTCCAACCCCACCATCCATATATCAAGCCGTCCGCTGCCCCGGTCGGCGAGATTTGCAATGGAAGTGATTCTGTCTGCGATCAGAGGTGGCATCGCGCTAATAATTGCACTGTTAAAAAGCAGGGCAATTATCAAAATGGTTATAAGGACGAATTTAACTTTCTTGCTTTTTGTGATCAGACCGGCAACAGCGATTGAAGCCAGCACGGCCAGCCAGGTTCCCCTGGAACCGGATAACAACACCCCCAAGGCCAGCGGAAAAGCGCTGAACAAATACAGGTAGCGCTGATAACCCCGACAGGTACAGGTCAGGAACACCGCCAATATAAGACCAAGGCTTAAAGCATGGGCAAAGCGGTTTGGGTTTTGCATACTTGAAACGGAAGCCCTTGCGGTAAAACCTGCCTCATATGCTCCTAAGATAGCGATAATCGCGGCGATAGCAGCGCCAGCAATATAATAACTCATGAAGGCCCGAAGCTTTTCATCAGAATCAATTATATTACAACTCATCAAGTACAGAAGAACTAGCTGAGTTATGGTAAAGACAGCAACTATTCCACCACCCCGGTCAACCGCCCAAAAAAGTGAACAACAAGACCAGGCCAGGAATAACAACGCTACCCACAGGAAAAGGTCCAGCTTTATTTTTTGCCTTCTTAAAACTACTTGAAAGAACCAGCAGATAAAAGTTGAAGCCCCTACCACCCTCACCAATGTAAAGGAATAGCCGAAAGTAGTTAATTCTTCCAGGGGCACTAGGAGCACCAATCCCATCAGTCCAAGGAAAGGCTTCCACATCATTAGCGGGACCACCAGCGCCGCTATCATAGATATCAATAGATTACCGGTAATGGAAGTCAGAATGCCTATTGTTGCTCCACAGGCGACAGCCGGCACCAGGACGGATGCCGGCCATCCACCGATTCCGGCCTTTCCCTGCACCGGGTGAATAGCTTCCGCTTCTTTCATCTTAGCGCTCCCTGCGATCCCTGTTTGGAGAAAACCCTTCACACTGCAGCGCTTTAATAGACTTCTCCTCCCGCCAAAAAGCAATAATTATCGCAATTATCAGGCCGGCTACACCGGCTGAGGCCGTGTTTACAACAATATTGGGCTGCTCCTGCTTTAACGGAATTTCAGCGTTGCTGACGATTCTAATATTATCGCTTCCGTACAGCTGATTTATTTTTTTCCGTAAAACGTTAACTGTTTCACTGGCGATAAAAGCAGCCCTTTCGGGGCTTTTGTCTTTAACAGAAATCTTTAACAACTCTAAATCCTTGACCGGCGAAACGGTAATCTGATCTCTCAAAGCATCGGGTGAAATGCCATTTAGCTTGTTAGCCACTTCCTGTAAGACATCCTGTCCCACTGCCAATTCACCATAAGTTTTAACAAGCTGCCGGTTTAAGTTTAAAGAATTGTAATCCGACATGACGCCACTTGCGCCGGCAGCGGACACCATGACGATTGTAGAGGACCGGTAAACCGGCGCCATAACTAAACTGATGAGAGCTGCTGCAAACATGGCAACTAATGGTATTATTATGATCATATCCAACCATTTTTTTAAAATCCGAATCAAAAAGAAACCTCCCCTCAAATTTTAGCTTCGAAACATCCATACTTTATTCCATTGACTTACAATGACTTACAGCATCTTATGAGATTTTTTAGAATAGGTTACTATATAAAAACGCCGGTCCTGAGTAAATCCAGAGACCGACGTTTTTGCCATTAACCCGTTTTAAACAAGTTGCGCATAAAGCTTTAAACACATACTCTTTCCCTGTTTCCTTTCTCAGCTAAGATCTCCCTGACCAGGCAGCGTATTTTATCTAAGTTTAACGGCTTGCTTAAATAATTTGTATTAAGCCTTCTTCGCTTTCAGTACATTCAACCTGGCTAACGTTATAACTTTATTGATCTCAATATTGCTCGAAAAAAATGCTTCCTGTCGAAAACTCAGCTAGCTTTATAGCTTAACAGCGATCCCGTCGACATCTACCTGGAAACCACTGGAATGCAGGTTCTTTGTGTCTGCAACCACGATACGGATTGTATGCGGCTTGCCGTCAAGAGAAGTGAAGAATACCGGCCGGCGATACTGATAACGCTCAAAGTAAAGATCGACTGTGTCTTGCAGCACATCGTCGATATAGACCAACCCCTGCCCCCGGTCCGGCCCCAAAGTAGAGATCCAGGCGACTTCCGTGCCTGTGAAACGGAAAGAAGCTGCCGCTCCGGGGCTGGCAGAGTGATTTATGGTATTCAGATAACTTTCCCCGGAATTGGTCAAGTCCCAATCACCCTCGTACTTGATCAAAGGGCTCTGGTCGTCGGTTGGAACCACTGTATAACATTCACCGGACCAGTTCCCCCAGTTCCCGAGATCGTCTTTGGCGCGAACCCGGAAATAGAATGTATGGCC
Source organism: Pelotomaculum sp. PtaB.Bin104 (assembly GCA_002067205.1). Taxonomy (GTDB): domain Bacteria; phylum Bacillota; class Desulfotomaculia; order Desulfotomaculales; family Pelotomaculaceae; genus MVQL01. The sequence goes on along the minus strand of MVQL01000241.1, from coordinate 85,087 downwards.
GCTGACGCCCCAATATACACCTTCTCTTGCTGTTGTTTCCAACAACCAGTCTTGCCAGCTGCCTCCCGCCCCGTCTTTATATTGAACATGAAAGCCCGCTACTTCTCCTTCCTCAATAAGACCTTCCCATATTACGTTGAATTTAAGTGAATTTGAACCATCGCTGGAATAGCGGGGGGTATGAGTGATCCTGGCGGCAGGAGGAACCAGGCTCCCCTCCGCCGCTTCATAGGGGCCAATATCAAATCCCCGGCCCTGTGGGCGAATGCTCCCGTTTATGTCTATATCAGGAGCGCCTTCCTTAGCTCCGCGATCGATAGCCGGGCTGTTTTTAGACAACCGGAAATCGCGGCAAGACGGGTTGACAAACCGGGGATCCCGGCAAAAACTGTGTCTCCCCTGGCCGGTTTCTTTACAACAGATTTGCTCATTTATTTCATCTCTGGAATACCTGCGGCTGTCTGTGGACATCTCCGCGTCCTCGCGGCTCCAGTAAATATTATGTTCCTCCCTTTCCAACAATGCGGAACTGCCAAAATGAACGCCGCCATAATTGTAGGCAAATATGTTGTTAATCAGCGATACTCTGGCAGGGGCGGGATCGGCTCCGGAAGCGGCTACCAGCCCGTAATCACCTTTAAGCCCGCAGTATATGGTAAGATTGTTGGATAAATCATACGGTCCCCCGCCTTGCAAGAAAATACCCGCCATCCCATTGCTGTCAAAAATACAGTTAACCACTTTGTAGCCCTCGCCACGGCATTTAATACCATAATAGCCGTTGTCCCGGATAATGCCGGCGGAAATAGTGATATTCGTAGCCAGGCAAATCAAGCCGCTTCCGGCATTATATTCAGCGGTACATTTTTCTAACACAATGTCCTCACCGCTATCCAGGATAAAACCGTCCGGGCTTTCAGCGCTTTCATTATAAGAGGACTGGGTGTGCGCAATCCTGGCTTGTTTTAAAGGCCCCGGGGAAACTACCAGGCCGGGCCCGCTGTTGTTGTGGAAATTGCACCCTTCAATTAGTAAATTTACGGCTGATACGATATGGAGACCGGTACCGCAGCCCTGCGCCTCCAGATCTCTTAACTGCACAAATTGGTTTTCACCCCACAGGGCAACCCCGAACCCCTCAAAATTTTTCACCTTCAGACCTGACAAAGTTACAAAAGAAGCCCCGTATTCAAAGTTAAAGCCGTACTTCCAGCCAACGCCTTCTCCGTCCAGCACCACTTCCTCACTATGAAAGACCTCCACAGTGATCGGATTTTCACTGGTACCGGATTTATTTAAAGATATATATTCTTTATAAATACCCGCGCGAATTAATAGTTTATCCCCCGGTTGCAAATGACTTACTGCGTGCTGAATCGTCTTCCATGGGCTGGTGAGAGAACCGGTATTGTTATCGTCGCCCCACGCGGATGCCACGGAATAAATGGCCGCATCGTCTGAACCCGGACCATTTGAGTCTACATGGGCAATTTCCCCCTTTTCTTTCCTAAAGTACCTGAAATATAAAAATAGCCAGGTCAGGAGAAACAACACTCCGATAATAATTAACGTTTCCAAAATTAAACTCCCCTCCTTCCCGTATTCCTATCAATCTTTCACAATATTTTTCCTACCCGTATAATAAGTTTCCGAATTTAAACAAGTAAATTGAATATAGTAAAATATACTGCATCAGGAGGGGAATTATGTTTTCATTTTTGCTCCTTCTATTGGGTCATATCTTTGCCGATTTTTTTCTACAACTAACCAGGTTGGGCGCCTACAAAAGAAAAAAAATCCTGGCGCTCACTGCTCATGCCCTGATTTGGGCGTTAATATTGAGCCTTGCCCTGATAATTACCGGCTCATTTTCCCCGTGGAAACTTTATTTCCTTTTTTTCACCCATTTTGCCATCGACTGGCTCAAGATCCGCTTGTTTAAGGCGACGTTTCCCATACTAAACCCGGTTAATGTGCTCGATCAGCTTTTGCACCTAGCTACGATCTTGGTGGTACTAGCTCATGCTTGATAATAGTCTGGGTTGTCTTGAAGCCAACGGTGGGTAACAGTGAGTCCTTCAACAATCTTGAACGACGGTTTAAAGCCCAAAATTCCTTTCGCTTTCCGGCTATCTATATTTAACTTGCGACCCGACACCGGGCTGTCCTGAAAGAGCACCGGGCTACTTGCGCCGGCAATTTTTTTGACTTCAAGTGCCAGTTCACGCATGGAAACACATTCCTCGCCTCCGATATTAAAAACCCCGCCCACGGCTTCGGGCCGGACCATGCTCAGGACAACCGCCTCTGAAAAGTCGTTAACGAACGTATAAGTGCGGCTGTCGGAACCATCCCCATATACAGTTACCGGCTCATTTTTCATAGCTTGTCGTAAAAATTTAATGGGCACACTAATTCTTGTATTTCTTGGCCCGTAAATATCCGCCACCCGCAGGATCACTGTCCGGAGACCGTTACTAACAGCCAGGGTCCGGCAAAAATTTTCACCAGCCAGCTTAACGGCACCATGGATCAATATTGGCTGCAAAGGATGGTCCTCATCAATGGGAACATATTGCTCGTTACCGTAAACAGCAACAGACGAAATATAAACCAGCAAAGCGTCACTGGCTAGCGCCGCCTTGATTACATTTAGCAGGCCAGCTAAAATTCCGGTGATCACCGGGGTTTCAATTGACCGCTGGCGCAGGGCCATGGGAAACGCCAGGTGCACGATGGTATCGACTCCCTTTGCAGCCTTCAGGACTGAATCCTCACAAGCAATATCACTGTTTATGAGTTCTATTTGTTTTAAAATATCGTTTAAATTAGTTTTCCTGCCGGAGGTAAATTGGTCCAACACCCTCACCTCCGCTCCTTCTGCAAGGAGTTGTTCACAGAGGTGGGAGCCGAGAAAACCGGCTCCCCCTGTTACTAAAACCTTACGACTGTTTAGCCTCACCTTGTTCTCCAGCCTTCCCTGAAAATTACAATTTCATAAATGGATCTACTTCTTTCCGGTCCTCTTGGGCTGTGCCGCCATGGTGAAACAGAACCACGGCAACTGTTTTGAACAGTATTTTTATGTCCAGCCAGAACGATTGATGTTCAACATACCAGACATCCAATTCTATCCGTTCCGGCCAGTAAAGGGCCACGCGGCCGTTCACCTGAGCCCACCCGGTGACGCCGGGTTTAACATCCATCCTTCTTTTCTGTCTTTCATCGTACTTGCTGAAGTGATGCAGCGGGGCGGGCCGGGGACCTATCAGGCTCATCTCGCCCCGGACCACGTTAAACAGCTGAGGCAGTTCATCAACGCTGGTTTTACGGATAAATTTTCCGACAGGGGTTATGCGCGGGTCATCCTTTTCTACAAACATACCGGAGCCAATTTTTTCAGCATTAGGGATCATGCTCCGAAACTTATACATATAAAATGTTTTTCCATGTAAACCCAGGCGCTGCTGCTTGAAAATAACGGCGCCGGGTGAAGTTATTTTTATCGCCAGCGCCACCACTAAGAGCAGCGGGCTAAGCAGCACTAGGATTAATAAGGCGCCAACCAGGTCGAATATCCTTTTCATTTCAGTACCTCCGGTACCCGGGAAAATAGCTTTCGCTTTCACGCGGGATTTTTGCTGACATTAAATCTTCCAGCATGCTCATAACTTTACAGTTATGTATCTTCTTACCAACATAAAAATCCAACACGCCGTCACGGGCAAAAGAACATTTATAACGAAAGATACCGTCCCCCTCACGATAGCCGCCGCCAAGTAAAAAATAGCGGATCCCTCTGTTTTTTGCCCACTTGATTACTTCGTGCTTTAAAATATTGTTCGGACGGCACGCATAAAACTCTTCCAGTGTTCCTCCCAAAAATGAATGTATATAAGTTTGATTGAATAAAAGCAGTTCAGTTGAAATCACCCGGCCGCTTTTCAATGTATGAGCATACAAAAAGTTATCCTTTAGTTCCCTATGGATACAGTCATAAAAATTGTTATTAAAAAAGTAAAACTCACCGGCCTGGTTTCTGGAAAGAGTATGATGATAGATCGAAATAAAATCATTAAAGTGCGCCGGTGTCTCTTCCAGAATCACTTCCAACTTTTCCCGGTAAGCCTTATTAATATTCTTGCGGTTATTACGCTCATATCCCAGCCATATTTCCTCATCCGGCTTGCTCAGATCCACGCAAACTACTTGCGACGCCCTGACTACTTCCATATGGTTTACAAGCGGACGGTGGTTTCCCAGCACCGGGTGAAACCGGACAAATTCGGTGATGATGTGGTTTTCGACGCAATAATCCGTAAAACATTGGTAAAATTTATCCCATATACCCGCACCGGCTGTTTCAGAGGTCAGTGGCCCCCCATAGCCGTACGGGCTGGTGATATCATACAGGTCCTGCTCAAGCTTGCCCGACAGCGCGGGAATCAGGTTAATTTGTCTAAGTAGAAAGGGATAAAAAATTTTGGTGGTTCCTTCCTGGTAAACAAAAAGCCGGGCTTCTCCGGAGTTTTTGAATAATCCGCAGTATTCCGGCCGGTAATGGATATCAAAGTGTAAATCTTTAGCACTTCCCAGTTCCCGTAGCCATCGCTCCCGGTCACGCAAACATAATACAAAGTAATCTGCCATTCCTTAACCGCCCCCGAAAATGAAACTATCCAACATAAAACAGCCACCGGTATCACCCTGTCGTCATTAGACTGCGCCGCTAACAGAATGAAGGGCTACCAATACCTAAACCAATAATATGCAAGTTTTATATATTCCCGCTGCACTATATGCCTGTCGACTTCACTTTTACACTGACCATCCACATTAAACCCTGAGTCTTTAGTTGAAGAGTAAAGTAATTTCACGCCGGTGTTCCTGAATACCCTTTCAAAAACCAGCCTGGAGCGTCTCATGTGGTATGGCGAGCTAACAACAATGGCAGACTTAAAGTTTTGCTCAATTATGATTTTCTTTGAGTTGACGGCGTTATCATAGGTGCTTTCAGATTTCCCCTCGATAAAAATATCCTGCTCTTGAACACCTGCTTGAATAGCTCTTGTTGCCATTTTTCCGGCCGCTGACCTATAGCCGGACATAATTATTTTGGACGCCAAGCCCAATCGGTAAAGCTCCGCCGCATAAAGCTCCCTTTCCGAATCTCCCCCAAGCGTTATGAGCACATCAACCGCCTCAGGCCGGTCGTCAACTACCAATAATTTGGCCAACAACGGCCATGGGGGATGGGTAAGAATAACAAAAATCATTAAAACAAATAGAAAACCCATTAATGCGGCAATAAAAGACCCGCCCTTTCTTTGTATTTATACCAGCCTCCCCGATACTTCCCGCTCACCTTATTTACCTGCCGGCCATTAACTGCAGGCCTTGTTTAACAGTTACCACCTGAATATTTCTCTCCGCCACTTCATCAAACAGGAGTTTTAGCGTATCCTGGTTTATACTCTTACTGTCCGGCGTTTGGCCGCCTTCATAAACACTGTGGGTGTAGAATATTACCCACCCTCCATCCGCTACGGTTTTTTCCAAAACATTTTTGATCTCTTCCGCACTCGGGTTTTGCAGGTAATACCTGCAAAGCTTGTAAGGATTAAAAGGCCGTACATTGATCTCCTTGTCGTATGACGTTGCGCCGGAATTGTAATACTCCTGCACAAGCCGGTTTGGGGCGGTGGAAAACCTGAAAGGATAGGCGAAGTTCTCACCAGTCAGGCCCTGCTGCTGCAACCATAATTTTGATCTCGCCAATTGATCACGAATATCTTTTTCTTCTAAATCTTTAAAGTGCAAATGGTTGGCGCTATGGGAAGCTGTTTCCCACCCCGCGCCTTCCATTTCTTTCAATTGTTTAACAGTCATTGTTCCTTCCGACCCCACTGAGGATGTACAGACGTAGTTCACGCCCGGATAACCGTAAGCTTTGTGAACAGAAAAGGCGTTATTATATACAGAAGATAGCTGGTGGTCGTAACATATGGTAACCAAACCTTTACCTTTGCCTTGTTCGTAGATGTAACGGACCAGGATGGCGCTGGCCTCGGATCTTGTAATGGGGTTCCACGGCCTGAAAGTTCCGTCGGGATAACCGGCAATCAAGCCGCGCTCCTTAGCCGCCCTGATGTATCCTCTGAGCTCCCCGGGAATTTGGTATCCGTCATCAAATCCGGTATAGGTTGATTCTTCTTCCAGACCCAGTGACCGGGACAAAAACATAGCCGCGTCAACCCTGGTTATGGGCCCGTCAGGATTAAAAGCCGATTGAACGTAATCACTGGGAATAATAACCCCCGCTGCCACCGCCGTTTCAATGTACGGGTAATGCCAGTGGTAAGCGTTAACGTCGGTGAATGTGGGGTTTGCCGCAGGCCTCAGGGGAAAGCTGCGGCTTATTACCAGCGCCTTTATGAATTCAGCCCTGGTAATATTGTCTTCGGGCCTGAAGGCGCCGTCAGGATAGCCGCTGATTACTTTTGCATCGGACAATTGGCCGATATATCCTTTTGCCCAGTGGTCTTGCACATCGTTAAAGATTTGAGCAAAAGCACATTGCCCCCGGGAAAAAAACGCCACGGTAAGCAACAAAAGAAATAAAAATTTTTTCATCTTGACCTCCCTTTTTTGATTTTCCCAGCTTTTAACATTACTTATATATGCGCATACTTCAATGCTTTCTCATAAATAGTCATAACCTTTCGGCTTACTGCATTCTCATCGAAATAGCGGCTCATTCGCTGCCGTCCCTCCTGCCCCATCTGCAGGCGAAGTCCTGGATCCAGCAGCAGTTTGCGCAGCACCCCGCCCAGGGCTTCGCTGTCCCCAGGATTGATTAGAAACCCCGTTATATTTTTTTCAACAACTTCCCTGCATCCCCTGATATCCGTAGCAATACAGGGTAAAGCCATCGCCTGGGCCTCGATCAGAGAGCGGGGCAGCCCTTCACGGTAAGAAGGAAGCACGTAAATATCCGTGACCGCCAGTAAATCAGGGATATCATTGCGCGGGCCCAGTAACTGTATCCTATCCCGCAGCCCGCAGCTATTAATTAGTTGCTTGAGGACAGCCCCAAAACCTTCATCGGGGCCGATAAATAAGGCCTGCCAGGGTATATCCCGCACCTGTCGCAGCGCTTCCACCAGATCGTGGTACCCCTTTTCAGGGTTAATGCGGCCAATCATGGTAATCACCGGGTCTGATCCCATGACCGCCAGGCCTTCCTTGACCCGGAGCCGCCGGCAGGGAGAATAATTGCCGGGGTCAAATTCAATCAGGTTAACCCCGTTTCCAATATGGATCAACTCTCCCCGGCGGGGTTTTATACCCAATTTACCTGCAGTAATAACGTCTTCCCCGCTCTGCGACAGCATTATGTCGGTAATCCCGGCCATCCATCGCTCAATTTGCTGATAGACACAAAACTTCACTTTGTGCATTCCGGGGTGGAAGGGAAACCCGTGTACAGTATGAATAACGTTTGGCACCCCAGCCAGTCTTGCAGCCACCCGGCCTACTACGCCGGCTTTGGAAGTATGAGTATGGACTATGTCAGGACGCATGGTCCTGAAATAACGGAACATTTTAAGAATTGCCCCTGAATCTGACCAGGCGTTAATTTTCCTGTTAATAAAAATCTCTTTTACCGGAAAGTCTAGGTCGCGTAATGACTCCCCCTCAGGCGAAGGACTGAATACAAACCCTACTTCCAAACCTTTTTGCCGGAAGTACCGGCATTGAGCCAAAAGTGCCCGGTAAGCGGTTATGCCGATTGTGGTAACATGAATTACCCGGGGCTTCACCGGCCGTTCTCCCGCTTAAACCATTCAACCGTTAACCTTAACCCTTCATTAATATTGGTTTTCGGCGAATAGCCGAGCATATTGGACGCCTTTTCAATTCCAGCCATTGAGTGTTTGACGTCACCCGGACGGCTTTCCGAATATATTGCTTTCACCTGGAATTCGGTAATACTCATTAGAGCAGCCAATAAATCATTCAAAGTTATCCTGTTCCCACCCGCAATATTAAAAACTTCGCCGGCAACCCCGGCGGTCTGCCATGCTAAAAGATTTGCCTGAATCACGTCGTCAACGAAAGTAAAATCCCTGGACTGCTTTCCGTCACCGTAAATTACCGGTGGCTTCCTGCTCAATAGCGCGCTGATAAACCGGGGAATAACTGCCGCATACTCTGATTTTGGATTTTGGCGCTGTCCAAAAACGTTAAAATACCTGAGTCCAACAGTCTCCATACCATACAATTCGTAAAAAACTTTTCCAAAAACCTCCCCGGCCAGCTTGGTTGCCGCATAGGGTGACCTTGGACAGGGGGACATACTTTCAAGCTTTGGTAGAATATCACTGTTGCCGTAAACGGATGACGAGGAGGCATAAACCACTCTTTTGACCCCGGCGTCCCGGGAGGCCGTAAAAACATTCAAGGTCCCGGAAATATTCACCTCGCTGGTGGTCAGCGGATCGGCTACCGACCTGGGCACCGATGGCAGCGCGCCCTGGTGAAAAACTACTTCTACACCTGCAACAGCCCGCCGCACATCACTCAGGCGGCGCAAGTCCCCCTTATGCACCTCTATTTCTTTTAACACCGGCTTTAAATTATCAAGGGTACCTGTGGAAAGGTTATCCAACACCCTTACCTTGTGACCGAGTTTGACCAAAGTGATGGTTAAGTTAGAACCAATAAAACCAGCCCCTCCGGTGACCAAAAAAGCACCCATTTTACAACCACCAGCTTTGCATATTTATTTTTTCTCTTCAACCTTCCCGTCTATTGCTGCTGTTTTTTTCTTTTTATGTTTGGGTTTTACAATACCTTCGGCATAGTTCGTATAATAATTTTCACTTACTTCATCCACTCTGGCGCAATTTAAAGCTACACCCAGGATCCTTGCTTCCGCATTTGTCAATAGCCTATTTATTTTGTTAACCGAATCATAGGAAGCTACCCTGGACCTCACAACCATAAGCACACCGTCCACCCCTTTAGATAAAACGGCGGCATCGGCTACTACAGCTAATGGCGGGGCATCCAGCAAGATTACATCAGCTTTCTCCTTCAGGCTTGTAATAAGCCGGCCCATTTCCCGGCTGCCTAATAATTCCGTTGGGTTGGTGGGCAGCGCCCCCGCAGTGATAATACTGACCCCGGACATAGGAAGAACCTTGATAACTTGATCAGGCTCTTTAAATCCGGACAAAATGCTGGTCAAACCAAACTGGTTATCTACGTTAAAAATCCAGTGTTGCTGGGGCTTACGCAGGTCGCAGTCAATGATAATCACCTTTTGGCCTGTTTGCGCAAAAACAATGCCCAGGTTGGCCGTGACAAAAGATGTCCCCTCGCCAAATCCGCCTCCGGCCAGCATGATTGCCTTAAAAGTGTTTCCCGCCCCCAGGAACTGGAGGTTTGCCCGTAACGTTCGGAATGACTCAGTGATAAAGGAACGGGGCTGGTTATAGGTAATCAGTTCGTAACTACTCAACTCTTGCTCTCCCTTCTCCACCAGTTCGCAGAGATACCGCAGGGATTAATCCCAGTACAGGCAGCTTAAGGGCGCCTTCTATTTCTTCAGGACTACGGATAGTATCGTCCAGGTATTCCCGCATAAAAATAATCGCCACCGTCACGATCAGGCCGAAAATGCCGGCAAGTATAATATTTAAAACAGCGTTAGGGCTAACCGGACTTACAGGCGGGATAGCCGTATCGAGGACTTGAATATTTTTAATGTTTAAGAATTTGTAAACCTTGCCGGAGAGCGCCTGGGCCACCCCATTGGCAATTAATGCGGCTACTGACGGGTTAGAGTCGCTGGCAGTAATTTTTAGCATCTCGGTATCGCTAACCAGATCTACCTGAATTTTTTTACTTAACTCTTCCGGGGTAAGGTTTAATTTATTGTTGTTGATTACCTCTTCTGCAACAGAACGGCTTTTGGCCAATTCACTGTAAGTCTTTGCCAGCCTCTGGTTTATTGATAGCGTGTTGATATTAATCTCGGAAGAAGGAGTCATTTGGTCTCTTAGCACTGTAATAGTTGTCGTTGACTTGTAAACAGGCGTTAATACAAACAAACTGATTACCGCGCTGGTAAGCATAGCTATAACCGGTATCAAGACCAGCACCAGTTTCAGTTCCCCCAGTATCCTTCCGAACTCCTTAAGCTTCATTGCCTTTCACCCCCGGATATATTTAAATATTTTTTCATAACCCACCCCTTTTGCCCGGAATACAACTTTACACTAACCCACTCACCTGTTTCAGCCTGGTCCACAATTTCCACAATATCACCTGTATTTAACGACCCGATAACCTGACCTGCCGTGCTCCCCTTATCCCTGACATTAAGGGATGACGCTATAACCCTACCTTTAATCACCTGTTGATTTTGTGTTTGCGCCTGATTTTGAGTTTGTTGTTGGTTATCATAATTACCAATCTGTTCTGCAAGTTGGCTGCTCGCATCTTTAATGGTTCCGGAATCGTCAGGTTGTACGGAAGACTCTTCAGAAGCTGCCACCTTGTTATTTTCCGCTTGCTTCTTCATAGCTAAAATTTCTGCCAGCACAGGATCGCTGTATCCACCACCATCGTCGGAAGTAGTGCCGGCTGTCACCCCTCGCTGGCTCTGCTCACTGGTCGCGGGGCCTGGTGTGCTTGTTACAGTTGTTGTACTTTTCGGCTCTTCCACGTCCTCTGAAACCGGAGGAGGGGCAGGTATATATTGAACTTGTTCCATATTTGCCCTGGGCTTGAAAATGATTAACCCCGTCACAACAGCAATAGAACATAAGGTCAATGCCAGCCACCGGGACTTCGCCTTTGTTCCCGCTTCTATTAAGGATAATGTTATAATAAGGAAAATAGCGGCAAGAATAGCGCTTGCAATCAATGCCCCAAGCCACATAAAATACACCTCACTCAAAACAAACGTCCACAATCTTTTCCCAGTCGGTTAGTGATATCTTATGTCAGATAAAATGGGCATGTGATAGGCATATATTGTCAATTACGCGCTCTATAAAAATGTAACTCCTATAATGCAAATTTCATAAGATGTTCCGAGGAACTTAAGGGATTTGGATATCTTTGGAGAGGGTGGTGTGGAATCTTTAAAAAGATCAACCATCATTAAGTAAAGGAGGAAATCGACTGTAAGAAGATATTTATGGATCAGGGGGTTAATTGTCCCTTTAATCATTGCCATAATCGGGGCCGGTATACTTGGGGGATGCAACCGCAAGCAAACAGTAATTACACCCCCGGTGATACAAGAAGAAAATAAGGAAGACCTGGCGGCACGTCAGGCTTCCGCAGCCAAAATATCCGGCTATGCCAACCCCAAAGCCTTGATCAGTGTCTACGATTTAAATGAAAGTATTAACGAAAGCGATATTTTAATTGTAGACACTCGTGGCAGGACCCATAGGATTTATCAAAGATCCTATTTGCTCGGTCACTTACCGGGTGCAGTACCGATTCTTTACAGTAATTATAGCCATCCCGTGCACCAAGGTCGTATGACTACACCGGATCAATTCCAAAATGTCCTTGGTAATATTGGAGCCGGTAATAGCAGCACTATTGTCCTCTATGGCGACGACGGCCTACAGGCTCGCTTATACTGGGCGATAAAGATGTACGGCTACGAAAATGTGAAAATCTTAGACGGGGGACTGAATAAGTGGAAAGAAGCCCGCTATGATATCACCTCCATTGAATCAGCACGTCCGCCGCAAAATTTTGAGTTTGACCTGGCTAAATCTAAAGCAGAATCGATGTTGGCAACTTTGCATGAGGTGGAAGCGGCTGCAGGCAACTTAAATTGCATTATTATAGACACCCGGAGCAAGGATGAGTTCATCAAGGGGCACATCAACGGCAGCATCAATGTCCCATGGACGTCACTATTTAATAAAGACATGACCTTTAAGTCAGCTCCTGAGTTAAAAGTGCTATTTGAGAGCAAGAAAATCACATCAGATAAAAAAGTAATTACTTACTGCAACGATGGCATTTACTCCTCACTGGTTTGGTTTGTCCTTTCCGAGCTTTTGGGGTACCAGAATATAAAAAATTACGACGGCTCTCTTAATGAATGGTTAATAAAAGGGCATCTGGTAGAAAAAGATGTACAAACCGATAGCCAAAAGACATTCAATAACTCCATGGAAAGGTAGAGGGAGGAAATGAACAAAAAAAATAAGGTTTTCATATTATACTGCCTGGTTATTCTCCTGGTTATCGCAGTCACCATGAGTATCCTGGCGGGATGCCGAAAATCCTCATCCTCATTACAGGAAGATCCGGCTAGTCTGGCAGAAAAAAAAATAACGCAATACAGCAACCCGGAAGCCGTTATCAGTGTTTCCGAGCTTAATAATACACTGAACGATTCCAATCTCGTAATTCTTGACGCGCGCTACGCTAATGCCAGAGCTATCAGGGAAAGCAATGACGGCCAAATACCCGGAGCGATTTCCATTCTGCGTTCTCATTACCAAGACCCGGCCCGTTGGAACAGTGTAGCGCCTCCCAACTATATACAAAGGTATTTTAGAGAAATCGGTATTGACAATTACAGTAAGATCGTTATTTACGGTAATGACAACGGGTTGCAAGGGCGGCTCTATTGGATGCTAAAAATGTATGGCATTGATAATGAAATAAAGATTCTTGACGGCGGGTTTGAAAAATGGAAGGAAGCAGACTATCAATCAGCCAGCCCAAAAACCAAACGATCACCGTCCAGCTTTGAGTTTAACACGATCAAGGCAGACGAAAACATGAAAACCAACTTAAAAGATATTGGTGAGATTTTAGCAAGCAACAACCCAAACAATATTATTGTTGATGCACGTAACAATAACGAATTTTCAAGTGGGCACATTCCATCCAGCGTAAATATCAGTGTCGATGACATTCTGAACGAAGACAAAACGTTTAAAACAGCAAAGGAGTTAGACGCCATTTTCACTCAAAAAGGAGTCACCCCGGATAAAAACGTATTCGTTTATTGTCATGATGGCTCACGTTCATCCTTAACCTGGTATGTCTTGCATGAACTGATGGGTTATCCAAATGTGAAAAACTACGACGGTGGTTTCAAAGAATGGAAATACAGGGAACGGCCTATCGAAAAAGGGGCGCCCAACACAGTAACACCGGCATAATAACAGAGTAAGGGGAAAGGGACTGTGACTTTCCCCTTGTTTACTTATTTACCTTTACAAACGCACAGGAATGTTAAAGTATTACCGCTTAAAAACATAAAGCAAAATACATTGGTGTTGATAAAATGGGCAAAAAAGACTTCTTTAAAATAAAAATGTTACACATTATTACCGGCCTTAACACCGGCGGCGCCGAAATGATGCTTTATAAGCTTCTCTCAAGCATGGACCGGGCAGCCTTTGAGGCCGGAGTGGTTTCGCTGATGGATATTGGAGCAGTCGGAAATAAGATCCAGGAACTTGGGATACCGGTGCAGGCTTTGGGGATGCGCCGGAGTATGCCAAGTCCCCTGGATATATTGCGGCTGTTTTACTGGCTTCGGGAAAATCCTCCCCACTGTATCCAGACCTGGATGTACCACGCAGATCTCATAGGCGGACTGACAGCCAAGTTGGCTGGCGGTATCCCGGTCGTATGGGGAATCCGCCATGGTAATCTAGATCCTCAAAGCAGCAAACGGAGAACAATATGGACTACCAGGGTCTGTGCCCGGTTGTCCCGCTGGCTGCCGGCCAGGATTATTTGCTGCTCTGAGGCCTCCCGGCAGGTTCACACAGAGATGGGCTACACGGCAAGCAAGATGGTCGTCATTCCAAACGGCTTCGACCTCGCGGCCTTCAAGCCTGACCCCTCAGCCCGGGCTGCTGTGCGCAAGGAATTAGGCATCCCCGGGGAAGCGCTGCTCATTGGTCAGGTGGGGCGCTTTGACCCGCAAAAGGACCACCGCAACTTTATTGACGCTGCCGCCCGTTTACACTCCTGCCGCCATGATATCCACTTCCTGCTCTGTGGAGACAGGATTACCCAGGATAACAAGGATTTATCTGAATGGATTAAGTCAGCAGGCATTAGTTCCTGCTGTCATCTTCTAGGACGGCGGAATGACATCCCGCGCCTTACAGCCTCTTTGGATATTGCTTCTTCTTCCTCATACAGTGAAGGGTCGCCAAACGTTATCGGCGAGGCTATGGCTTGCGGTATACCCTGTGTTGTAACGGACGCAGGAGATTCCGCACTACTTGTGGGTGAGACCGGCAAGGTTGTGCCTCCCAGAAATCCCCGAGCATTGGCAGAGGCTTGGCGCAAACTGATCGAGATGGGGCCTGAGGGCAGGAACCAGTTAGGGTTAGCAGCCAGGCACCGTGTTGAGGAACATTTCAACCTACCTTTAATCGTTACGCGGTATGAGGCAATATACGAGGAAATTATGGGCCATATGCGTTAGATTAATCTTTACAGGGTGGCTCAGGCCGCATGACGGTTTAGGTGCGAAGAATTGTTGATTAATTTAGTGATCAGTCTCCTTTCAAGTACTGGGTAAAACCGATGAAAAACCAGGTGGCAGGACGGATACAGGTCGGAACCGGATCGGAAATAACTGAAAGCGTAATTCGCGGACCGGCAATAATTGGCAATGACTGTAAAATAATTCGTTCATTTATTGGACCGTTTACCGCGGTGGGTACAGGAAGCTTACTAGAAGATGTTGGTGTGGAGCATTCAGTTATTCTGGATAAATGCGAGCTGCGCCAGGTGCCGCGATTGGAGGACAGCCTCATTGGCGCCGGGGCTAAAGTCACCAAAAATACTTCAGGACATGAAGCCTTGCACCTCTTCCTGGGAGACGATGCTGAAGTAATTCTATGATATTAATCTGGATAGTTTAAATAAGTTTGAGCTGGAAGGTGAAAAGGTTGGAACTGATTCAGGATGTAGTGGTTAAACAACTAAAGATCATTCCCGACGACCGGGGCTACTTGATGGAAATGATGCGCAAAGACTGGCCTGAGTTTATGGAATTCGCCCAGTCCTACGTAACCTCCTGCTACCCCGGCATCTATAAGGCCTGGCACTACCACAAAAAGCAGTTTGACAACTTTGTATGTTTATCCGGGATGGCCAAAGTTGTCCTTTACGACCCCAGGCCAGACAGCCCCACTAGGGGAAGGGTAAACGTATTTCACATGGGCCAGTTAAACCCCGTCTTACTACGTATTCCGCTGATGGTCTACCACGGCTTCACAGCCGAAGGAGGGCAGCCCGCCCTGATCGTCAATTTCCCCACCCAACTTTACAATTATGCTGAGCCGGATGAGTACCGCCTGCCGCACAACGATCCGTCCATACCCTACGATTGGGAGGTAAAACACGGTTGAGAGTGCTGGTAACAGGCGCCGGAGGGATGCAGGGCAGGCAAGTCATGCTCGAATATCAGCGACGGGGCGCCGAAGTCGTCTACCCAACTCATGATGAACTGGATATTTCAGATTACAGGCAGGTTAACGCAGCAACAGCTAAAGTACGGCCTGATATTGTGATAAATTGTGCAGCATACACAAATGTAGATAATGCTGAAGTGGAAAAAGAGAAAGCTTTTCTCACCAACGGCCTCGGGCCGCGCAATTTAGCCCTGGCCTGCCGGGAGTATGCAGCAACACTGGTGCACATCAGCACCGACTATATTTTCAACGGGCAGGCCGGCCACCCGTACCGAATCTACGACACCCCGTGCCCACTTAATGTTTACGGCGCCAGCAAGCTGTTCGGAGAGGCGGCGGTACGCGAAACCGGAGGAAAATATTTCATTGTCCGCACAAGCTGGCTCTTCGGCCCGGGTGGAAAAAATTTTGTTGACACCATCCTAACCCTGGCCGGACAAAAAGATGAACTGCAGGTTGTAAGCGATCAGCATAGTTCCCCGACCTACACCGCCGATTTAGCTGCAGCGCTGGCTCACCTTGCCGCCAGTAAAGTCTATGGAACTTATCATACTACTAATAGCGGAATCACCAGCTGGTATGGGCTGGCAAAAAAAATTGTCGCCTCAGCCGGGCTAAGTGAGCAGTCAAACCCTGTGAGACAAAAGACTTTCCCAGGCCCGCCGCCAGGCCGGCATTTTCAGCATTGGATCCTTTTCCGTTAAAACAAGCGCTCGGATACAACCTGCCCGGCTGGGAGGATGCCGTGGAAAGATACATTGGGAACATCGTAAACGGAGGTTAATATTAATGAAACTGCTGGTAACCGGAGGAGCAGGCTTTATCGGCTCCAACTTTGTGCGATTCATTTTGGCCGAAAGCAACTGGCAAGTTGTCAACATTGATAAACTGACCTACGCCGGCAATCTGGAAAACCTGGCCGATATAAAAGATAACCCCCGGTACACTTTCGTCCGGGGAGACATTGCCGAGATCAGGCTGGTTGATGAAGTCTTTAAGCAACATAAGATTGATGCGGTAATAAACTTTGCCGCCGAGTCTCACGTGGACAGGAGCATCCAGGACGCCTCTCCTTTTATCTCAACCAACATAGCAGGTACCCATGTCCTGCTGGAGGCAGCCAAAAAACATGGCCTGCAAAAGTTCCTTCAGGTGTCTACTGACGAAGTATATGGCAGCCTGAGTATGGATGACCCGGCATTCACCGAGGAGACCCCACTGGCCCCTAACAGCCCCTATTCCGCCAGCAAGGCCTCGGCCGACCTCCTCTGCCGCGCTTACTTCAAAACATACAGCCTGCCGGTAGTGGTCACCCGCTGCTCCAACAACTATGGACCATATCAATTTCCAGAGAAGTTGATTCCCCTGGTGATCACCAACGCACTTGCGGGAAAACCCATACCAGTATACGGTGACGGTATGAACGTGCGGGACTGGCTCTTTGTTGCCGACCACTGCTCGGCATTGAAACTGGTCATTGAAAAGGGCCAGGCCGGAGAAGTATACAATATCGGCGGTGGGAAAGAAGTGTCAAACATTACGTTGGTAAAAAATATCCTGCAAATTATGGGCAAACCGGAAAGTCTGATTACTTACGTGGCAGACCGTCCGGGCCACGATCGAAGGTACGCTATCAGCCCACAAAAAATTTCTCAGGAATTAAGCTGGCGGTCAGCATATAGTTTCGAGACTGCACTGGCCGAAACGGTGAACTGGTACATAGGTAATTACAAGTGGTTGGGAAAGGATAAAATCTAGAAAATATCAAGTATATTATCAGTATTCATATGGCAGCATGTCACATATTTTCCACCATAACCTTTTCATACCGGGTAGTGATATCATATCAGGTAAAACAAGTATATGATAGGTACTATATTGTCAATCACTGGATTATTGAAAAATGTAACTCCTGAAATCCAAACTTAATAAGATATCCCGAGGAACTTGAAGAAATTTGGATATAGTTGGGGAGGCACAGCGCTTAACGGTGATAGATGCTTTAATATCGATTTCTCTAACTTGCCGAAAGAAGTGTTTTAACCAGTATATTGCCGGTTAGAGAACGGAAACGGAGGTAAATATACCATTGATATCTAACTGCATTTTATTAGACTTGCCGAAGATACCGGATCACCGGGGAAATCTAACATTTATCGAAAGCCAAAAACAGGTTTCCTTCAAGATAGAACGTGTCTATTACCTCTATGATGTCCCCGGCGGCGAGGAACGCGGGGGTCATGCACATAAGAAAGTAGTAGAATTCATAATCGCTATTTCGGGAAGTTTTGAAGTGGTATTAGACGATGGGGTTAAAAAACGTAGTTTCTTCTTGAACCGTGCCTATTATGGATTATATGTACCCTCCATGATATGGCGTGAATTGCGCAATTTTTCATTAGGTTCAGTTTGCCTTGTCCTGGCGTCGCTTCCTTATGACGAATCTGATTACTACCGTGACTACGATGAATTCCTAAGAGCTGTACGGGGGCAACACTAATGACAGTCCCATTTTTAGACCTAAAGTTGCCTTACCTGGAAATTAAGGGAGAACTTGATGCGGCGTATGCCAGGGTTATGCGAAGCGGCTGGTACATTCTCGGTTCAGAAGTAGAGGCTTTCGAGCAGGAATTTGCCGCTTATTGTGGTGTTAATCACTGCATCGGCACAGGCAGCGGATTGGAGGCCCTCCATCTTATTCTCCGCGCAGCAGGGATTGGCCCCGGAGACCATGTGATTGTCCCGGCTAATACCTATATTGCTACCTGGCTGGCTGTCTCCTACACCGGAGCAACCCCAATCCCCGTTGAACCTGATGAGCACACATACAATCTGGACCCCCGGCAAATTGAAGCGGCTATTACACCAAAAACAAAGGCCATCATTCCGGTACACCTATATGGCCAGCCGGCAGATATGGACCCGATCATTGAAATTGCCAGGCGGCATGGTTTGTGGGTATTTGAAGATTCTGCCCAGGCCCACGGAGCACTTTACAAGGGACGCCACGCCGGTTCTTTGGGAGATGCCGCCGGATTTAGCTTTTATCCGGGTAAGAACCTCGGCGCATTTGGTGACGCAGGCGCTGTAACTACTAACAATGACACTCTGGCAGAGAGGGTACGTACTTTACGCAACTACGGGTCCCGCATAAAATATGTCAATGATTATAAAGGGCTCAATTCCCGGTTGGACGAATTACAGGCGGCCTTTCTCCGGGTTAAACTAAGACAACTTGATGAATGGAACTCCCGGCGTTCTCTTGTGGCGGCTTATTATAACGAAGCTCTGGCGGACACCAGGTTAATTCTTCCCTACGTTCCCGAATGGGCTGGTCCGGTCTGGCATGTATATGTTATCCGGTATGCCGGGCGGAATAATTTGCAACAGCAACTTATCCAGGCAGGCATTGGCACCCTAATTCACTATCCCATCCCGCCGCATCTTCAGAAAGCCTATCAGGAACTGGGATATATGGAAGGTGATTTTCCGGTCAGCGAGTTGATAGCTCATGAGGTCTTGAGTTTACCCGTAGGACCTCATATGCATGATGAGGATATGGAGTCAGTATATCAGGTCTTGATCGGATTATGTTAATTAACTATAAATATTTTTGTTGAAATACTGGGGTTAATACTTACCTGGCAATAAGTAGCTATTCATTTGTAAGAATATACCGGTTGATGGGGGGGGATCACCTTGGATACGTCTCAAAGACCGCTCGTAAGCGTTATTATCCCGCTTTATAATCATGAACGTTTTATAGTGCGGTGTCTGGAGAGTATAGTTGAGGACTCATATCCTATAAAAGAAATAATTGTCCTGGATGACGGCTCAACCGACGCTTCGGCTGAAATGGTTCAGAAATGGTATTTGAATAATTCCGAACGGTTTGTAAGCAGGTTCAAGTTTATAAGGCGTGAAAACCGGGGTTTGACCAAAACCCTTAATGAGCTTGTTTCAATGGCGCAAGGGGAATACATTGTGCCGGTTGCAAGCGATGATTATTTACTACCTGGTGGTATTCAAGCCCGCTTGGAATATTTACTGGACCACCCTGAAAAACTGGCGGTATTTGCGGACTGCATTGTCGTTGACGGGAATGGTGGCCTCCTATACAATAGCGGGCTCACGGACCTTTACCAAGGCCGTAAGAAATATTTGGCACATGAAAGACTTCGTGCGTATGAACTTATCTTTCACTGGTGTATCCCTGGACCGGTATTAATGGCAAAACGGGATGTTTATCAAGTAGTTGGGGGCTATGATGAGTCCCTTTTCGTAGAGGACTGGGACTTTTTCCTCCGCCTCCTTTCCCATAATTTACTTGGATTCGTGGATTACCCAGTGGCTGCATACAGGCTTCACGGTTTAAACAGTGTTACTAATAAAAGTCTAGCAAGCAGATCTAATGATTCAAAGTATAAAACTATTTCGAAAAACCTGGATAATTTCAGTGGCCTGAAACGAGCTCATATTATTACAAAAAAGATTAGTTTGATTGGGGCAATGAATATGGTAAACGGTAATTTCTTGAAGAGCTTCTTTTACCGGGGGTTAGGATTTCTATTGCGAAGAATTACAACTATTATTTATGATCTCGAAGCTCTTATTCTTCTCCGGATCCTAAAAAACGAATGACCTTAGCGGGAACACCCATTACTACCGCACGTTCCGGCACATCCCTGGTAACAACAGTACCTGCCCCAAGAATTGAGAACTTTCCAATACGAGTATTCGGTAGAATTAATGCGCACAACCCTACTGAGACGTTATCTTCAATATGAGGGCCTTTGATTTTATTTTCATCATAATCAAGCCTGCCGATGGCATTATCGTTTGCCGTACCTACTTGCGGACCGATAAAGACATTATTCCCTATATAAGTCTTACCAGTGATTACAGTCAGACCCATAATTTTTGTTTGGTCTCCAATATAAGTTTCATAACTGACGATTACATGCCTGCCAATTACACAATGGGAACCAATAATACATTTTTCCCTAATAGACGCCCCGTCACCTATGAGTGTATTGTTCCCTATCCGAACATCATAGAATATTACCGCATTTGGCCCAATACAGCAACCGGTCCCAATTTCTACACGAGCTTCAAATTCAGGCACCCTGTCGATTGCCCCTGCACCTTTTGGGACCTTGCCTATATAAGTGCCGGGGAAGATCTCTACATCATCTGCTAGAGTAACTCCGCTTTCAATAACAACATGTGGGTGAATTACAACATTGTTACCAATTATCACTCCCGGTCGTATAACCACAAAATCGTGAATAACTACATTTTCTCCCAAATTGTGGGTTTGGACTACAGCTCTATCACTAATCCTATTCACTAAGACACTCCCTCCGTATAATAATATCAGCACCACCGGATAGTCTAAAACTCAGACAAAAACATCGCTTGAATATATTCAATGATATCAAACACATTTCTTGGCAATTGTTTTGAGTGCTGTGAAATCCTAAAAAATCTTCCCCTTATTTGTTATAAAACCTTTACAGTTCAGTGTTAATAATTATTCATATTCCTTTTCCATGGCAATCCTCCGAGTGAGCGGTAGATCCTTACGAACGAGTAACTACCCATTGCCACGGTTACTAAGAGCCCCAACACCAACGGGACAATACCTGGAAATAGCCTGGCCCATGAAATGATCGCTACACATACCAACAGGGCAATCAGCAGAACTGAATTTGTTTTACTCCAACGAAAATTATTTACGCGAAAAACGATTACCCATAATAAAATGAAGTAAAAAACATGGGTTAGGGAATAAGCAATTCCAGTGGCCTTAAGATTCCATACCGGCAAACCAACCCAGATCAACCCCAAATATAAAAGATTCCAGGAAATTTCCGTAAATAAAAACAGACGACCTCGGCCTTGAGCCAGCAGAATAAACCCCATTGTCCAACTGGCTACCTTAAATGGATCTCCGAGGAACTGCCAACGGAGGATATCAACTGTTTCTTCAAAAGCCCCGGAATATAATATACCAACTACCTGATGGGTTAGAGTGAGCATTCCAAGAGTAACCGGGCCGGACATAAGCAAGGCTATCTCGGCCTGCTTATTAACCATAATGTTGGTCTCCTCACGGTTTTTGGCAACTGCAGTCAAGCGTGGATAATAGTCCTTACCCATTGCTTCCAGAACAAATCCCAAGTAAAGTGCGTTAATGCTACACGCTGCTTGGTAGAAACCGGTAGCTGTTATACTTAATGTTTGTAAGATAAGGATGCGAACAACCATTTGAGTAGCTACTCTAAAAAGATTTGTGGCCATAAACGCAAAACCAAGACTGAACAATCCGTGTAGGGGTTTTGAGATGGCTTGCCAGGATAAATGAACGTCAATTGTTGGAACCCTATGCGCGAACCACCAGGAAATAACCAATAGGGTCCAGGGGATGCTTAGGACCGCTAACACAACGCCATTTTCTTTTAGTTGCCAAACCGCCAAAACTGTTACCAGTGTGCCGCCTAACGTGCTAAGTATATATGCCCTGGCAAGGTCGACTATGCGGCGCATGCCGTTTAGTGTTGCTATTTGGACGTTGTACATAATGGTTGCCCAAACACCGGCTGACACGCAGGCGACCATCCAGGTGTAGTTATCATTACCTATGGTTAAATCAGCGACAGGTTTGCATAGTATTACTAATAGTACTGCGCCTAACAGGCCAAGTATTCCTGCGGCCCATAGCAATGCTTTTCGGGTTAAAGCGAGACCTGCCTCATCCCCGTTAGCCCTGGCCTCAGCAATCTGGCGGACCCCGCTTGAGGCCAGGCCCATCCCGAATACTGTTGAGGTAGTATTCATGATGGACTGTAAAATCCCCAGGAGGCCGATCCCCTCAGGACCTAGCAATATTGCCATTACTTTGCTTCTAAAGATACCGGTGATCATAGAGACAGCTGATGCGCTGCCCATAATGACGGAAGCCCTAAGGACCTTTTGCCCCTTGCTCAATTAGCTCATCTCCTGCATTTGAACAGGCTTAACCCCCGGGGATTTATTTGTTACTATGTCGATCTAATTGAAGAAAAGATCCCTTGCCGCACTTTTCCACCCATATGAATAACGATGATAGCGTAACGCTGCCAATTCTTTGATTATGACTATCAACCGGCGTAGTTTTTGTTTAGGCATATTACCACGAATTATTAAATGATCCATTTTTGCTTCGAGCATTAAGAAGACTTCTTTGTTACAGGGAGTAGTAGAATAGTTATTTGCCAACAGACTTTGGGCTAATATATACCTGTTTAATTGAGTAAAGTAAATATTTGATTTAGTTTTCTTTAAAACGGTCATTTGCTTTATAAATCCTTTTTTTATTGCGCCAAGTTGTTGATTTAAATGCTGACGGTACTTAATCAGAGGCTGATCAATAATGGCTAAATGTGCATATACAGTAACGATTAGGGCGATCCAGGCGTCATGCAGCCAACTGTCAGGAATAGGCAAGAACAACTCCTTGTACCTAGCGCTGAAAGCCATCGTTGCACCTGTGGCAATGTTATGCTTAAGCAAGCCCCTACTCTGTCAGCAAGGCCTCGGCCGACCTCCTCTGCCGTGCTTACTTCAAAACTTTTGGCCTGCCGGTAACGGTGACCCGCTGCTATAACAACTATGGCCCCTACCAATTTCCAGAGAAGCTGATTCCACTGGTGATCACTAACGCTCTGGAGGAAAATCCCATACCAGTTTACGGTGACGGTATGAATGTGCGGGACTGGCTCTTCGTTACCGACCAGTGCCTGGCACTGAAACTGGTAATTGAAAAAGGAAATGCTGGAGAAGTATACAACATCGGTGGCGGGAAAGAAGTGTCAAACATCACACTGGTGAAAACCATCCTGCAAATTATGGGCAAGCCGGAAAGCCTGATTACCTATGTATCAGACCGTCCCGGACATGACCGGAGGTACGCCATCAACCCACAAAAAATTGCACAGAAATTAGGCTGGCGAATAGCCTATAGTTTTGAGACTGCCCTGTCCAAAACGGTCAAATGGTACACAGGGAATTACGAGTGGTGGAAAAGGATAAAATCAGGAGAATATCAAAAATATTATCAGCATTGGTACGGCAGCATGTCTAAATAACTATATATTAATAAAAGGAAGAATAATTATGAACTGGGGTAAGCAGGAAAATTTTCAGTGAGTGAACGAATGGACGGAGAAGTTTTAAGTCTAGCGATGGGTCCTCATCTGTACGATGAGAATATAATAGCCAGTAGTTGAAGCTTTAAGGGGCAAAGCCTAGTCAACTGCAGGAGATGAATTAATTGACCAGCGGTAAAAAGGGCACTACGGGGCAAATCCTTAAAGCTTCCGTCATTATGGGCGGCACATCAGCTGTCTCCATGATTACCGGTATCATCAGAAGCAAAGTAATGGCAATCTTGCTGGGACCGGAGGGGATCGGCCTCCTGGGGCTATTACAGTCCATTCTGAATACTGCCTCAACAGTTTCCGGTATGGGTCTAGCCTCAAGCGGCGTGCGCCAGATTGCTGAAGCCCGGGCCAACGGGGATGCAGCATGTCTCGCTCTGACCCGAAAAGCTTTACTGTGGTCTGCGGTAATACTGGGCCTGTTAGGCGCGGCGTTGTTAGTAATACTTCGCAATCCTATCGCTGAAATGACCGTAGGTAATGATAGCTACGCCTGGATGATCACCTGGGTATCAGCAGGCGTCTGGGCAACTACTATCTACAACGCCCAAATAGCAACACTAAACGGTATGCGCCGTCTAGTCGACCTTGCCAGGGCATATATAATCAGCGCCTTAGGTGGAACACTAGTAACAGTCCTGGCAGTTTGGCAACTAAAAGAAAGTGGAGTAGTTATAGCTGTCCTAAGCATCCCCTTGACCCTTCTGGTTGTTTCCTGGTGGCTAACGCGCAAGCTTCCAACAATTGACGTCCACTTATCCTGGCAAGCCATCTCAAGGCCCCTGTTCGGACTATTTAGTCTTGGTTTTGCTTTTATGGTTACAAATCTTTTTAGAGTAGCAACACTAATGACTGTTCGCGTCACTCTCACGCAATCAATAAATATAACCGCTGCCGGTTACTACCAGGCGGCATACAGCATCTCCGCACTTTACCTGGGTTTCGTTCTGGAAGCCATGAGTAAGGACTATTATCCACGGCTGACTGCAGTTGCTAAAGATCATAAAAAAACCAACGCTATGGTTAACGAGCAAGCCGAGGTAGCCTTACTCATGTCTGGCCCGGTTATTCTAGGTATGCTCACCCTGACCCCTCAGGTAGTTGGCATCCTTTATTCCGGGGCTTTTGTAGAAACAGTTGACATCCTCCGCTGGCAGTTACTCGGCGATTTGTTTAAGGTAGCTAGCTGGACAATGGGGTTTATTCTACTGTCCCAGGGACGCAGCCAACTTTTTTTATTTACGGAATTTTCCTGGAATCTAATGTATTTGGGGGTGATTTGGGTTGGTTTGCCGGTATGGAACCTAAAGGCTACTGGAGTTGCTTATTTTTTGACTCATGCTTTTTACTTCATTTTACTATGGGTAATCGTTTCTCGCGTGAACCATTTTCGCTGGAGCAAAACAAATTTAGTTCTTCTGCTTACCATGCTGGTATGTGCAGCGGTCATTTCATGGGCCAGACTTTTACCAGGTATTGTCCCATTAGCGCTGGGGCTTATATTAACCGTGGCAATGAGTAGCTACTCGTTCGTAAGGATCTGTCGTTCACTAGGAGGTTTGCCGTGGAAAAGAAACATGCATAATCATTAGACACTGGACTGGAAGATTACAGGAAATCTTTCAATAATAATCCAAGAGGAGCCCCGTATATCTTGCGCTTCTAAACGGGACGGGCTTCCTCCAGTAGCCACAGGGATGATGGCAATCTGACATCTACAGGGAACTCCTGTGGATGTCAGATTGCTTATATTTCCTAATGATTTTCAAGTATACATGTTCATAGTTACCTTATCACTCCCAGTTCCATGAGCCACAATTTAACAACAGTTTTTAAACGTATGCTTAAACTTGGTTCAACAGGGCAGCGGAGGGCCAGTAATGATAGCTTCAGAATCGATTTTCCCTGTCCAACTCTCCTTTTAAAATACTGGTACGTAAGATGATCATTAAGGCTAACCCGCTCTACCATTCCTAAACGCTCTAAAGTCTGATTTAAAACCCTTACCCGAATTTCACAGAATTGAATATTCTTTAGAAAAAGTTCTTTATCTTGGTTCAGGTCTTCCCTGAACCAATTATTTTTGTGATGAAGCTTGTAGAGGGTTAAAGGCTCCTCTATCCCAATTACCGGCCCAAGAAAAGGGGTTATATCGGCCAGGTAGGAGTCTGCACAAATACGAAACTCCTCTTCCGGGATATCCATAACACGCTCCAATAGAGCCCGCTGGAAGCACAGGCAAGAAGTCGGTGCAAAACGCCAGTGTCCACCGGAATGCATTACCTTGGTATTTATCCAGCCTTTATATAAATACGAGGGGTGGGGTTTTCCCCAAAGGATCCCATTGGCATCAATCCTTTGCAAACGGTGGTATATCAACACCGCTTCCGGATTTTTTTTCGCCGCTTCTACAATTACATTAACCTTGGATTCAAGCCAGGTATCATCGGAATCTAAAAGGCAAATGAGGCCCCCTTTGCTTGCCGCAAACCCTGCATTAAGAGCCGACGCCTGTCCGCCGTTGTTTTGTAGCACCGGGATTATGCGTTCTTCGTAGGCAGCAATTATCTCCCGGGAGTTGTCAGTGGAGCCGTCGTCCACGACAATCACTTCTATGTTGGAGTACGTCTGATTCAATGCACTGTCAATGGCTTCTTTCAAAAATTGCCCGTAATTATAATTATTAATAATAACACTAACCAATGGCCCTTCCAAAGAGAAACACCCCGTTTTTAATTTATTGCGCTCCTATGATTTTTCCCGGAATCGCTATATACCTGCTCCAAAATAAGATTACTTTTTCGACACCTGATCCTTAAGTTTCCGTTGAACAAAATAATCTATTGTTTTAGTTAGTCCTATCTCAAAAGGAATGGAAGGTTTCCAGCCAAGCAGTGCCCTAGCCTTGCTCAAGTCCGGACTTCGCCTGGTGGGGTCGTCGGAGGGCAGGGACTCATAAATAATATTCAGTTCAACTCTGCATAACTGGGCGACTATCCTGGCCACTTCCAAGATAGTGTACTCTTGTGGATTACCGATATTTATTACTTCACCATCGGTATTCTCATAAAACATGGCGCGCATGATACCCTCAACTTCATTATCAATGTAGACAAAGCTACGCGTCTGGTTGCCGTTTCCGTACACCGTCAGGGGTTCACCCCGCAGTGCCTGACTGATGAAATTAGGGATCACCCGGCCGTCCTGTATCCGCATGCGTGGGCCGTAGGTGTTGAAAATTCTGATAATCCTGGCATCGAGGCCGAAACGGCGACGATATTCAGTGGTAAGCGCCTCGGCGAACCTTTTGCTTTCGTCGTAGCAGGCCCGCTCGCCGATGGGGTTGACATTACCCCAATAGTCCTCCTTCTGCGGGTGTACAAGGGGATCACCGTAGACCTCCGAAGTGCTGGCAAGTAAAAATTTAGCTTTGTGCCTTAACGCAATGTCCAGGATATTTTTTGTTCCGGCACTGTTGACCAGCAAAGTTTCTATGCTTAGCCTGCGGTAGTCAACCGGGCTGGCCGGGCTAGCCAGATGCCATATATAATCATATTTTAGTTCAGGCAGTTCCGGATTTAATGTAACATCGGCCTGAATAAAATGGAATTTTTTTTTGTCTGATAACGCATTTTTTAAATTTTCCGGATTGCCGGTGCTGAGGTTATCTATGCCAACCACCTGGTGTCCTTTTGAAAGAAGCCGGTCAACCAGGTGGCTGCCTAAAAAGCCGGCGGCACCCGTTACCAGTGATACTGAAGCGTGCCCCGAAAAGGATTTCTCCTGTACCCTGGTCATCATTAATCCTCCCAAACTGTCATATCAAAAAATGATTGTTGCATGACTGATGTCTTTCCCTTTCCTCTGCAACGGCCTATATCGTAGTACCAAAACCCCAGTTTCGTCAGTTCTTCCGCCCGCAGCATATTTCTTCCGTCGATAATTACCGGAGTTCGCATTAATTGTCTTATTTCCTGAAAGTCTAATCGGGTGAATTCCGGCCAGTTAGTCATAAACACGAGAGCGTCTGCCTCCCGTACTGCATCATAAGGATTTTCGGCAAAGGTCAGCGGATAGCCCAGGTCATGTAATTCTATCTTGGCATTGTTCGTCGCCTTAGGGTCAAAGCAATTAACTCTACTGCCCATCTCGGCCAGTTTCCGTATCAACTTAATCCCGGGGGACTCTCTAATATCGTCGGTGTCGTCCTTAAAAGCAAGTCCCAACACAGCAATTACTTTGTTCTTGCAAACCCAAAGAGCATCTTCTAATTTGTTGATAATAGAAAAGATCCTTTTTTCATTAATACGGTCGACCTCTTTGAGGAGGGTAGCGTCAACCCCCAATACACCAGCCATAGCTGCAAAGGACTTAATGTCTTTCGGAAAACAACTGCCGCCGTAACCGGTTCCGGCGCCAAGGAATTCCCTTCCAATGCGCCTGTCGAAGCCCATGCCGTCCGCTACAGAATTTATATCCGCGTATACTTTTTCGCAAATATCGGCAACCAGGTTGATAAACGAAATCTTCATCGCCAGAAAGGCGTTGCTGGCGTGTTTGATCAGCTCTGCCGTGGTGATGTCGGTGACAAGCACAGGACATTTGAAGTCCCTGTATAATTCCTGCATTATTTGCCTGGCCTTGCTGCTCTCAATGCCCAGCACAATGCGGTCGGGGGACAGAAAGTCGGTAATTGCCTTACCCTCCCTTAAAAATTCCGGGTTGCACACCACGCTGTAAGAGGCCCCTATGTTTGGGCTAGTAATTTTAATCGTCTGTTTGATCCTTTCCGCCGTGCCTGCCGGAACTGTACTTTTTTCAACAATAAGCTTATGGCTGTTCAAGTTCCTGGCTATACTGCGTGAAACTTCTTCTACCTGGGACAGGTCACTCTGACCATTTTTATCAGGTGGTGTACCAACGCATATAAAAATGATGTCGGATTGACAAATTGCCTCATTAATATCGCTGGTTAAGGAGAATCGGCCATTATTCTGTCCTTCTTTAATCAATTCCTCCAGTCCCGGCTCAAAAAATGGTGGAATACCTTTGGCCAAGAGTTCAATTTTTCTCTCATCTTTATCCACACCAATCACATTGTGTCGAAGGTGGGCAAAACAAGAAGCAGTTACCATCCCTACATATCCCAATCCAACCACGCATAAATTAGCCATTGCCGCGCGCCTCCAAATGACGTTATTTAACTATAACTAATAAACTTCTATTCTCAAGTTATGAGAGATAAAGAAAATGTGTTCCATTCCCACAAGTACCGGTTGCAGCCATATAATGTTAAGATCCACATATTCACGCCTTTCTTTTGTTTCTCATAA
Source organism: Pelotomaculum sp. PtaB.Bin104 (assembly GCA_002067205.1). Taxonomy (GTDB): domain Bacteria; phylum Bacillota; class Desulfotomaculia; order Desulfotomaculales; family Pelotomaculaceae; genus MVQL01. Next base: position 56,056 of record MVQL01000241.1, on the reverse strand, counting down.
AATAAAGGAATTAAGGGAATTAAGGGAGGGGAAAGTTAAAATTGTTTTTTTTTAAAGTCTTTTTCAAAATTTTTTATTTAATTAGAGAGGCTTTAAGAAATAGCCTGGCCTTTCGGTATCTGAAATATCTTAGAATACTTCTTTTTAAACCGACATTAAATCGTGTAGAGATTGAAACCACAACAATTTGCAATAGGAAGTGTTCCTATTGTCCAAACTTCACTGTAGGACGCCCTGAGGAACTTATGGATGAAAAAGTATATTATAAGATAATAGATTCGTTAAAAAGGTACGGCTACAAAAAAATGATTTCTCCCCATTTTTACGGTGAACCTCTTACAGATAGTAGGTTGCCTAAACTTATGAGCTATACTAAAAAGAATCTGCCAGAAGCTAAAATTGTTTTATTTACCAATGGGGATTTACTTACAATTAACAAGTTTTTAGAATTAAAAGATGCCGGGGTAGATTTTTTTAGGATTTCACAGCACTCAAAACAATTGCCAAGAAATGTGTTAGAGACCATTCAATATATTCGAGCAAGTTTTACCAATTCAAATGATATACTTCAAGTGGTTAATTATTATGACATGTATCATAAAAATAAAATTATGGAAAATCGTGGAGGTTTAGTTAAAGTAAGAACCAGAAAACAACATTACTGTGATTATGTAAATAATATGATCTTTGATTATCAGGGCAATGCCATAATTTGCTGCAATGATTATAAATCCTCAATTATTTTCGGTAATATAAAAGAAAACGAAGTTGTTGAGATTTGGAACGATAAGAATTATGTTAAGATTAGAAATTTGATCAGTAATGGGTTTTGGCCATACCAAATTTGCAAAATATGTAAGGAAAGCTTACCCTTACACGATATTAAGCACCTCAAATAGAACCCTCCCAGTCCGGTGTTGAGAAGGGAAGATAGTGTAAACACATGAAAGGTATTATTCTGGCAGGTGGCAGCGGCACTCGTCTGTACCCCTTGACCATGATTACGAATAAACAGTTACTACCAATCTACGACAAACCGATGGTGTATTATCCACTGTCCACACTCATGCTGGCAGGGATACGGGACATCTTGATAATCCCGACACCACATGACTTAGTGAACTTTGAGAAACTCCTAGGAGACGGCAGTCAGTTCGGCATTAAATTATCGTACAATGTTCAGCCTTCACCAGACGGACTCGTTCAGGCATTCCTGATTGGTGAAGAATTCATTGGGGATGACTGCTGTGCAATGGTTCTGGGCGACAATATCTTCTATGGTAACGGATTTAGACCATTGCTCAGAGCGGCTACCGAAAATGCGGCTAAAGGAGAGGCGACAATCTTCGGCTATTACGTCAACGATCCAGAGAGGTTCGGTATAGTAGAGTTCGATGAGAACGGCAGGGTCATGTCCGTAGAGGAAAAGCCAAAGCATCCGAAGTCGAACTACTGCATCACCGGCTTATACTTTTACGATAATCGAGTGGTGGAGTTCGCTAAGCAGGTCAAACCATCTACAAGAGGCGAACTGGAGATCACCGACCTGAACCGCATATACCTTGAGGACGGAACTCTTAATGTGCAGCTTCTCGGCAGAGGTTATGCTTGGCTCGATACCGGAACAATGGACAGCTTGGTTGAAGCTGCTGACTTCATCCAGATGATTGAGAAGCGGCAGGGCATCAAGATTTCAGCGCCTGAAGAGATTGCTTACAGAAACGAATGGATAGATAGTGCAACCTTGATGATTTTTGCTGAACGTTATGGTAAGTCCCCCTATGGAGAACATCTTAAAAGGGTGGCTGAGGGAAAGATAAGGTATTAAATGAGTATTAACACGATATTGGTTAGTTACAAATGGCTTTTCACGAAGGAGAGGTATCAATATTAAATGAAAATAACAGAAACCGGTATAAGAGGTTTGCGTATCATAGAGACAGACGTGCATGGCGACAACAGGGGATGGTTCACAGAGACCTACATAAAGAACAAGTTTGCAGCCCAGGACCTTGATTTTGATTTTGTTCAGGACAATCATTCTTATTCGGCTCAAAAAGGAACACTGAGGGGTATCCACTTCCAGACCAATCCTATGGCACAAACAAAAATGATTAGATGCACCAGAGGAGCAATCATTGATACGGTTGTTGATTTAAGGAGAGGCTCGGATACTTACAAGCAATGGTTCAGTATTGAGTTGTCTGCAGAGAATAAAAAGCAACTGTTCATCCCTAAAGGCTTTGGACACGCCTTCTTAACAATAACAGAAGATGTGGAAGTGCAGTATAAAGTGGATGAGTACTATTCAAGAGAACACGACCGTAGCATTAAGTTCAATGACCCCGATATCGGAATTGATTGGGGCGCTGAGAATCCTATTTTATCACAGAAAGACTTGAATGCACCGCTATTAAAAGACAGCGACGTGCATTTTAGCATCAGGGTTCTGGTCACCGGTGCAAACGGGCAGTTGGGATATGATGTAGTTAAAAGGCTTAACATGCTTGGAATTGAAAGCGTAGGCGTTGACATATCGGACTTTGATATAACAGACAAAGAGCAGACTGAAGCCTTTATATTGAATCTCAAGCCGGATGTGGTGGTTCATTGTGCTGCTTACACTGCAGTAGATAAGGCTGAAGATGAACAGGAGAAGTGCTACACAATAAATGTGGACGGCACAAGATATATAGCCGAAGCCTGTAAAAAGATTGACGCAAAGATGGTATATATCAGCACAGACTATGTGTTTGATGGAGAAGGCACGGATGCCCATCCAGAAGATAAACCAACCGCTCCAGTCGATTATTACGGCTATTCTAAAGAACAGGGCGAGCTGGCTGTAAAAGAACTCCTGGAGAAGTACTTCATCATCAGAACCTCATGGGTCTACGGCAAAAACGGTAACAATTTCGTGAAGACGATGCTGAAGCTGGGGCAGACCAAGGATGAAATCAGTGTGGTCAATGATCAGATAGGCGCTCCCACATATACGCGCGATTTAGCAGTTCTTATTTGCAACATGATTCAAACCACAAAGTACGGAACCTACCATGGCGTCAATGAAGGCTACTGCAGTTGGTATGAGTTTGCCGTGGAGATTTTCAGGCTGACTGGGATAAACATTAAGGTAAATTCGATATCGACATCCGAGTATCCCACCAGGGCGAAGAGACCACTTAACTCAAGATTATCTAAGGGCATGCTTGATAAGAACGAGTTTGAAAGGCTGCCTCAGTGGGAGGATGCTTTGGTGAGGTATATTAGGGAGTTAAAAGGTTGAGTGGTTGCATGATAAAATAACGATTTAGTTCAGCGACCAAGCAATAAAGGAGAGAAAGGGTTTTTTGAGGCATTTTCATCAGTGCCTCGTCATTGGGGAAAATGCTTTTTCCGCTGGCTTCCTTCAGATTCCGCCTCGCGACGGACACCCTTGCCTTAAGCTAACGACTACGGGCGCACATCACGTAAAAAGCCGGATTATCTTCCGGCTTTTTAATCTCCATAAAAGAGCGTTGACTTTTCAATTTGTGTTTTTCCATAACTAACTTTTTTTATGGAACACTACTACCCTTGTATAAAATTTTCCTGGGTTTATTGTTGTCAAATTTTTGAGTAAAGCCATCTATTAAGGCTTTGGTAAAAAAATTAATACGTTTCATCTTATTATCGTCAAACAAAACAATACCGGCTAATAACTTTAAATATATTTTAATTGCATTAGTATAAAAGTGAAACTTTTTAGTTGAGTATCTTTTTCCCAGGAAAACCAAATTCCTGGTTCCGTAATATTTTAACCACAATTTATCATAGCTCATCCTCTTAGACATAAACCAAAATATTTTTTTTCAATCAAATCTTTTTTAAGTTCTTCTTTATGAATGATAATACTGTCACAAATAAGTAATATTTTACCTACCTGCCTTAGTCTGATACAGTATTCAAGATCATCATAATGTATAAAAAATTCTCTTTTTGGAAAACCAATCATTTCAATAGCTTTTCTATTTATTAAAATGCCTACAAAAGAAGCATGATCTATTTCTATATATTTTAAATCTTTAATTTCATTATCTTTAATTGGTTTGACAATATGTTTAAAAACATCTTCAAAAAAGAAATATCCTCTATATTTATAAAGTATGTTTCCTTTATTATCAACTTTTAAATTAGCTAAAGCGCTAATATTACTTTCTTTGAAATATGGCTCCATTTTTTCTAATGCATCTTCTTTTGGCTCTGCGTCATCATCCATGAGCCAAAGCCACTCGAATCCTTTCTCATATCCCAGTCTTACCCCTGCATGAAAACCTCCGGCCCCGCCTGTATTTTCAGGAATAAGGACGTAATTAATTATTGGATTGTCGAAGTAATTATTTTCTTTTAGGAATTCAGCTGTTCCATCCGTACTGGCATTATCAACTACAATTATACAATCTAACGGACTAGTTTGTTTTAATAATGATTGCAAGCATTCACCTAATAACTTTTTACGATTATACGTTACCACAACTGCAGCGATTTTGTTGGAGCAACACATCATATCTTCTCCTTTATAATTTCATCAAAAACTTCCAATGCCCGCTCAATAACAAGGTCCATATTGTAGTAGCAATACTCAGCCAGCCGCCCCACAAAATAAATACTTTTTAATTTTTGTGCCTCAGATTTATATTTATTAAAAAGTTCTTTGTTTTCTGCTTTGGGAATTGGGTAAAAAGGTTCACCTCCTTCTACTGGGTATTCATATATAATAGTAGTCCATGGATGTTTTTGACCTGTTAAATGTTTAAATTCAGTAATCCGGGTGAAGTCGTAATCATTGGGATAGTTTATTGTACCCACTTCTTGAAACTGTTCCACATGTAGAGTCTGAAACTCAAAATCGAGGCTACGGTAGGGCAATCTCCCATGAATATAATCAAAGAAGTAATCTATGGGGCCTGTGTATATCATACGGTCGAATTTTACCTCATTAAGAATTTTTTTATAATCTGCATTTAATAATAAATGAATATTTGGGTCTGCCACCATTCTCTGAAACATCCATGTATAACCATACCTAGGTACACCCTGGTAAGGATCGACAAAATACCGGGGATCTCTGTTTATCCTCAACGGAATCCGTGCAGTTACTTCAGGAGCTAACTCTTCAGATAATAAAGCCCATTGTTTTTTTGTATAATTTTTAAAAAACTTGTTGTAAAGTTCGTTCCCAACACGACTAACTGCCATATCCCTGGCATTTTTAATTTCCTTAACCCCTGCATCATGTACAACCTTATTAAAATAATCTATCAAGTCAAATACCGAGATTTGTTGGCCAAAAAGCATATTTACTGTATCTAAGTTAATGGGAAAAGGCACTTTCAATCCATCTACATGAGATAATACCCGGTGCTGGTAATAATGCCAATCTGTAAAAAGTGAAAGATAATTCCAAACTCTTTTAATATTTGTATGAAAAATATGTGGACCATACTGGTGAACTAAAATACCATCCTTGTTATAATAATCATATGCATTGCCGCCAATATGATTTCGTTTGTCAACTAATAGGACTTTTTTATTTAAACCTGCTGCTAGTCTTTCTGCCAATGTACAACCGGCAAAACCGGCTCCGACTATCAAAAAATCGTACATTTAATTAGTCTCTCCCATACCTGATGTGCTATGTGATGCTAAGATGACTTTTATTAACTTAGGTAAGTTAGCCTCGATTGAATAACGCTGCTCAACTGTTTCCCTGCCCCGCCAGCCCATATCCCGGCACAGTTGGGTTGATTGGATTAAGCTGCAGATTTTTTCTGCCCATTCATCAAAAGACCTGGCCAGATAACCATTTACTCCATCAGTTAAGATTTCATTATTTACACCAACCGGTGAGGCTACCGCGGGAATTCCTGCGGCCATGTACTGGAGAAGTTTCAACCCACACTTCCCACGGTCATATTCATAATCGGTAAGGGGCATTACTCCAATGTCAAAGGTAAGAATCTGGCTTACTTCATTTTGCAGAGACCATGATCGATAATCTACCTGGACCCCGGGGCAATCATAATTCTGTCCACCAATAATTTTGACTATAATTTTGTACCTTCCGGCAACTTCTTGGAAAACGGATTTCAATATATTTAGGTAGGGCAATGAACTAGGTGTGCCAATCCAGCCTACCACATATGGTTCACCCGGTTTTTTGTCCGCAATCTGCTTCACCGGGTATCTGGCCAGATCAATAGTTGTCGGAATAATTACCACATTATTGTTATAAGTACTGGCGTAGGCGGCCAGGTAAGAGTTACCGGCAATTACCGCGTCGCACCGGGCTACTATCCTGGCCACCCTGTTAGTATCAGTGAATTTTTCTGCCAAAGTTCTTTTGCGATGGCGGTACGTTGTAAAAATGGCATCGTCAAAATCAAAAATAGTTCTTTTGCCCAGCAACCCGGCAACCATACAGATAAGCATTTCAGGAAAAGGGTAAACGTGCGGCAGCGCCAGTCGTTGAATAAAAATTACATTGTAGCGCCAAATCATGAATACGGCTAGAATGCGGGATAGCGTCCTGAGCCCAAAAAAAATCAACTTGGCCCAAAAACCTTTATTAGGAGCATACCTGGCATAAATAGAATCAGATATACCTGCCTTACAATCAGAAACAATCCCCTGCCCGCGCAGGTAATCCAGGTACTGGTAAACCCTATACCGGCTGGCCGGATCATTTAACGATGCCGTCGGGAGAAACAGTACTTTCAACTCTGCTTGCCTCCACTTCTTCACCAATAGTTAGTACCGATAGGTAATAATCAAAAAGGTAAATTATCAATTCAACCGATTCTTTTTTTAGTAAACTACTGCGGTTTACAATGGTACTAGTCTTATTCATAATGTGCTTTGTCGCAAAGGTTCAAAAAAACAAAACTTTAGAAAGAGAATTTGAGTGTATAGACTTTGGTTTCTCGGTGCTAGTCCGGAATAGATTTACTTTTACCCAGGCGGCCGAATAATCTTGTCAAAGCCCAGCTCCTTTGCATGCCTTCACTAATGATAATAAAAGCTACCATTATTACTTGCAGGCGAACTCGATAAAGACCGCCTATATTGGAAGAGCCTAGGCTATAAATTAAACCGAAGAATATAATTACAAGCAACAAGAACAAACAAGCGCCACGCTGTGCCCGCCAGAGATGCCCTGCCCCTGTAATAAAGTAGCTGTATAGGAAATATAAGAATATCATCTCTGGTATCGCAATGATCCGTATGGCGCCAATGGATTGCCATGGCAATGGTGCAAAAAGAAAATAAAATATCCCAACTGGTAAGTACTTTAGAGCGTCAGAATAAGAATCAAAAGTAACATCTCCGGCAAAGGCAGCTTCACCATAAGCTCCTTTTTGATGCTGCTCTCCGATAGTTTCAATACTCTGGTTGAAAACATAATCCGCTCCCAGAAACCCGTATCCCATTTGTTGCATAGCCAAACCGGCAATTAAAAAGATGGCCACAGTATAAATGAGCCTTTGCCACAAAAGAAACTTTGTGGCAGTGAAAACATACGAAATGGTGATACAAATAGCCAGCAATATCCCTGCGTAAAACCGGAGCGAGACCAACGCCATCATCAGCAGGGACATAAATATTACTTTTCCTAACTTAAACTTTTCCATCAGCTCAAGGTTATGTTTAACGAGCAGTGTAATTAAAAAAATAATCAAGCTATCCTTCAAATTTAAAGACGACCAGAGAATTGAGGATGGGAAATATGCAGCAAGAATAAAACTTATTTTTGCTGCTTTTGCTCCGCTTAGCTTCAGGGATATAAAGTACACGTTAAACCCTATACAAACAGCAGCAATGCTATTTAATACACGGATCAGATCCGGTTTAAATCCAACAAGATAATAAAAAAATCCGTTCCAGTAGTAATAACCGTAGTTCGCTTTAGTTATTAACACACTTCTGCCATCATGCCAGGCATCGGAAATCAATCGGCCCATGTATTCATAATAAAGCGCATCTGAAGTTTTAATGTATTTAATAAAAGCTGTATCAAAGCTGTTTGTCGCCACGATAAAGAGCAACCTGATTAACAGCGCGCCCAGCGCCAATCTGAATAAAAATTTTCTATCGGATGCCGGAATCTGATGTACTCCGGCTAAAAATAGTATAGCTGCGCTAAATATCAAGAAAAGCGGTATTATTAGCATATTCCCGGCCGTAAGAATGCCGGATATAATCCCGATCAATATTAAAAATAAAACAAAAAGTTTGATAGTGTTACCTCCTTTTTAAATTTTTGTTATTTTATCTTTCCCTCTCTGTACATTTTTGGTCGCATTACGCGTGTCTAAAACAAACCTGGCATGGTTCGCAACCCATTGATAGTCAACGTTAGAGTGATCAGTGACAATTAACACACAATCTGCCCTGGCTATTTCCTCCTCTGTTAGAACCAAGCTTTGCATATATCTTTCCTGTTCACCTGTCAGCCGAAACTTTGGCACATAAGGGTCATGGTAAACAACTTCAGCCTGTTTTTCTTGAAGATAGTTTATAATTTTCAATGCCGGGGATTCTCTTACGTCGTCAATATCTTTTTTATAAGCAACACCAAGGATTAGGATCCTCGCTCCATTCAAACATTTTTTGTGTTTATTCAGTAGGTTAATTAATTTTTGCACAACATACTCTGACACGTGTGTATTTATTTCTACTGCGAGATCAATAAAACGGGTGTAAAAATCATAACCTTTTGCTTTCCATGCCAGATAAACGGGATCAATGGGTATACAATGCCCCCCCACCCCGGGGCCGGGGTAAAAGGTTTGAATGCCAAAGGGCTTGGTAGCTGCAGCATCCACAACTTCCCATATATCAAGACCCATCCGGTCACACAGGATCATAAACTCGTTAACGAGGGCAATGTTGACAGACCGGTAGGTGTTTTCAAAAATCTTGGTCATTTCCGCGGCGGCGGGAGAAGATACCGGTACCACGCCCTTCAAACTCTGACTGTAAAAAGCACCTGCAACATCTCGGCACAGTGGAGTGACCCCTCCGATCACTTTTGAAATATCCTTGGTGGTATAGTTCTTGTTACCGGGGTCAACCCTTTCCGGTGAAAAAGCTAAAAAGAAGTCCTTCCCTGCGGAGAGACCGGTAGCCTCCAGGATGGGCAGGATCACTTCCTGGGTTGTGCCCGGAAAAGTGGTGCTTTCCAGGCAAATTAACTGTCCGGGATTGATTTGATTGGCTACTTCTCTGGTTGCTGATAGCACAAAAGAAAGGTCCGGTTGATTCATCGGTTTTAATGGGGTCGGAACACAAATAATGACAATATCCGCTTGCATAAGCAGATCAAAACGGTGATATGCGCTCAAGTTTCCATTTTCCACAAGGGGTTTCAGAATATCTTCAGGAACGTCCCGGATATAGCTTTTCCCTTTGTTTACCTGTTCTACTTTTGTTAGATCCTGATCTATTCCCATCACTGAAAATCCAATTTTAGCCTGTTCAACGGCCATTGGCAAACCAACATAACCAAGGCCGATTACCGCTACTTTTGCCGATCGCTGATAAATCTTTTCTTTTAAAATGTTTGCTAGATGTTCCTCTTGCTCTTTTAATATTGTCATCCGGAAGACACCATCCTGAGCGGTTATTTTCTAAAATCAGGAATTAAATTTCGCAGTAAAGTTATTGTTTCTTGTTCCTGGAAAGAAAAACTTGGGCTTTCCAGAATGTTAAGAGAGGCTTCCAATAGGTTTAGGTCTTGCTCACTTCCAGATACGGCAAAAATCCGTTCGTGCCCGGTAGAGATAATGTCTTCATTTTTACTTGTCAACTGCTCAACCAGTTTCTCACCTGGACGGATTCCGGTAAACCGGATCGGAATATCTGTTTCTGACTTAAAACCTGATAGCCTAATCAGATTTTTGGCCAGATCAAGTATTTTAACCGGCTGTCCCATATCTAATATGAATATCTCTCCGCCTCCAGCTATGGCGCCTGCCTGGATCACCAACTGCACTGCCTCAACAGTAGTCATAAAATAACGCTCCATATCCGGGTGGGTTATGGTAATAGGGCCACGCCTGGCTATTTGCCTTTTAAACAATGGAATAACACTGCCGCGGCTGCCTAAAACGTTACCAAAACGAACAGCGGCAAAACGCGTTCCCCCCCTGTTGTTCATATGCAAAATGACCATTTCCGCCACACGCTTTGTAGCCCCCATAATACTGGTAGGTTTTACCGCTTTATCAGAGGAGATCAGGATAAAAATACTGGCGCCTGCCCGGCTGGCCGATTCGGCCACGTTCTTTGTTCCTAAAATATTATTTTTCACAGCTTCGTCCGGGCATCGTTCCATTAATGGAACATGCTTGTGGGCAGCAGCGTGAAATACAACGTTTGGCTTGTATCTGTTAAAGATTAGGTCCATACGAACCCGATCTTTGATATCCCCAATCTCAGACTTAAGATTTAAGCCGGGGAAATTATCCCGTAACTCAAGCTCAATTTCATAAATACTGTTTTCTCCGCGGCCCAGCAAAATCAACTGACCGGGTGAGAATTTGGCAACCTGGCGACTCAGTTCGGCGCCGATAGAGCCGCCGGCGCCGGTCACCAGCACCTTCCGGTTGGTCAAATATCCGGCTATTTGCTCCACATCCAGGGATACAGGCTCCCGTCCCAGAAGGTCATCTACCTCTATATCCCGGATATTGGTAGTTTTTATTTTTCCTGTGATGAAGTCATAAAAACCAGGCAGGATTTTTAAATGTGCCTCTGTCTGATGACATCTTTCAATGATCCGGCCGATAACCTGCCCCGAAGCTGAAGGTATGGCAATGATAATCTTTTTTATACAATATCGTTTAACAAGCACAGGAATGTGTTCAATGGCCCCCAGAACTGGTAAACCATGCAGTATTTGCTTTTGCTTATTGGAATCATCATCTACAAATCCAATTGGTTTTAATTCACCGCTCCGGCTGTTGCCAAGGACATCGGCCACGATCCCCCCTGCTACCCCGGCGCCAATAATTAAAACCGGCTCAGCCTTACTTTTCACTGTTCTACCTCTCTTCAGCCACTGCTAAGCTGTCATTGTACACCGCCACTACCGTCGTTTATAGCATTATATGGGATGAAATTGAATAGGTTACTGGAGTTGCATACAAAAAACCGGCGTCCTTGACTTCAATTTATTCTTGAAATTAAGAACACCAGAATAATTTCCGGTAAACAGCAATTGTCAGGAATGTTATAGTATACTTCTGATCACATTTTCTCAAACTAAGAAAAAATTCAGGAGGAAAATAAACATGGAACAGGTCGTAACACTTTACACAACACCCACTTGACCACATTGCAACCACGTGAAGGAGTTTCTCTCACAAAAAGGTGTACATTATAAGGAAATTAATGTGGCTGAGGATGTGCGCGCAAGAGATGACATGATTAAGAAGACCGGGCGCATGGCTGTACCAACGATAACTGCCGGTGACCAGGTCGTTGTTGGTTTCAACAGGAGTGAACTAGAGAAGCTTTTATCCTAATCAAAAGAATAAACTGACAAAAATATATGCACCAAAAAGCCCCGCTCCCTAAGAGCAGGGCTGATTACTGTTTATTAACCTTTTTCCAGTGTGCTTTGAATATCTCCAAACCCTCGTTTCAACTCCGCCATAAAGTTAAAGTAGCACCCGTTCAAAAAAAATTATCTATTTGTTTAGTTAAAATGGACTAGATAAGCACCCATCAAGAGAACCCTCCCCTTGTTGAATAACTTTGGTTAACTCTTCTATTTAGTCCAATAGCAAGATCTGCTCCATGATTTCCCGGAAAACAGGTGCAGCTGACTGACCGCCACTAACTCCATCTTCGATCATTACTGTAACAATATAGCGGGGGTTGGACCGTGGGGCATAACCGGTAAACCAGGCATTCACCGAAGGTTCAGTATTGCCTACCTGGGCCGATCCGGTCTTTCCAGCGCTGCCGAAAAACGGTACAGAAGCCTCACTCCCGGCCCCTTCATCAATTACCAATTCCATCAGGGTGCGCAGCTTGCCGGCGGTATCGGACTGAATTGCCCTTTGCCCGGGGTCCCCTGCTAATTCCCTGGCTACTCCCCCATTGTTTTTCCGTATCTCTTTGACCAATCGCGGAGCCCGGTAAATACCATCTGAAACAATCGTATTTATCATCGCAGCCACCTGTACCGGAGTAACCAGTACAGGTCCCTGACCGATGCTGCTGTTCACCAGATTATTTGGTTCACCAATCAGGTTCAGGTCCTGGCGCGGGTCGGGCTTTACCGGGTAACCGGTAACGGACTGGTTAGTAAGACCCAGCTTTAGGGCATATTCGATTATTTTTTGAGCGCCCAGGCTTAAGCCCACCTTCGCAAAAACAGGGTTGCAGGATTCGGCAAAAGCACGTGAAAAATTAAGGCTGCCATGACCTTCGTCCTTCCAGCAGTGAATTAAATTTTCCTTTGCTCCGCTACAGGTAAACGGACTTTCAGAGCTGACAGTGCCTTCCCCAAGGGCAGCTGCGGCAACCGCGATCTTAAAAATTGAGCCGGGCGGGTATAGCGCGGTGCAGTGATCAATAAACTGTTCCGCACCGCCATTATTCATATATTCCTCCACCTGGGCCGGATTGTAGGCCGGACGTCCCGCCATCGCCAGCAGATCCCCAGTTCCTGCCTCCATTACCACCACTGCGCCCTTTGCTATACTCTTGTCCATAACCTCCTCAACTACTCGCTGGATCCGGGCATCAATGGTTAGCACCAGATCCTGGCGGCTATTGTCCCTGATATTCTCCTCCACCTGCAAAACAGAACCTTTTAATAAATTACCCTCCGCATCAAAAAAAACCCTTGCTGCCCGTTCTGGTCTTATGCCCTTTAGCTCCGGCTCATAAAACGCCTCCAGACCGGCCTTGCCCACTACATCGCCATAATGGTATATTTTATCGCTTTGCTGGCCTAATACAGCCAATTCGTCCGGAGAGGCGATTTTCCCCAAGTGCCCTAACACCTGCGCCGTCAGTGGCCTGCCCCCATAGCGAAAATGGACCGGCAAGACAGCCACACCCTTCCAGTCACGCTTTTTTACGGCGTCCACCTGTTCCGGCGACAGCTGGAAGGGCAAATAACAAGGCGCGCCGTTTAGTAAACCGGCCACAACCTCACTTGATACGCCAAGGATTTCTGAAAGCCCTTGAATTACCGTTTCTTTATCTTCTACAATAAACGGGAAAACCACGATCCGGTCACCTTTTTGTTCTCCGGTTAAAGGCACCAGATTCCTGTCCAGGATCTCACCCCGGCACACATCTTCGAGGGAAACGTAACGGCTTCCCTGTTCCAAAGCCATAACAGCATATTTTTCACCGTTTTTGACCTGGATTACCCAAAGATTTGCAGCCAGGCCGACAAGAATTACAGCAAAAATATAAAAAGCGGCCATCTGTCTTTTTTGACTTTGATTATCCACCGTCTTCCGACCCTTCCATAATTGGGCATATAACAAAAGCATGACCGGAAAGGTGCGTGCTTATACAATCAGATAATAAATATTGTTGGTCGCACATTTTGCTCTATGAAATTTGGAGCGGGAACAGCAAAGCCCGGCAAGAAGTTATCGCCGGGCCTGAGCGTCATTTATTTTTTTCTGCTATAATTAGCTGCTTTCCATTGACTTCGGTTAGCTTTGCCGCGCCAAAGCCCGCCGCCTCCAGCCAACTGCTGTATTGCGGCCACGTCCAGGTGCCGCCGTGCAGGGTGCAGGCCAGCATGTTTATTCCAAAAACAGCTGCAAAGGGGTTTGTATCCCTCACAATATCAACGATGGCGATACGTCCACCAGGTGCTAGCGCTTGGTTCACTCTTAAAAAAAGGGCCTGGTTCTCACTTTCACCGTAAATATGACAGATATTGCTTAAAAGAACCAGTTCAAACGGCCCCGGGGGAAGCGCTATGTTGAAGTCGCCTGGAATCATCTCAATGCCTGCGGCCGCTGCCTCATCCTTCATCTTTTTCACCACTTCGGGCAGATCGAGGACGGTAACTCTCGCGCCACAACTGGTAAGAGCCCGGGCATGGGCCAAAGGCCCGCCTCCGAGGTCCAGCACGCGGATACCGGCGCCAGCACCGGCCAGCAGATACTCCGCCAGCGCCTGGGCGCTCTGCCTGGCGCTGTAACGCATTGCACTCATAAAGTAGGCGGTATTCTCCGGCTCACGCTCGCGGGGGTATGGTCTTCCGCTCAAAATCACCTCGGGCAGGCTTAGCCATGACACGATCTGGTTGTAGCGATGCATGAAGGCAAAACCGGTATAATTGGCCGCATCGGAATTATAGATCCGATCCCGTGCCTCTGCCGACAGGTGATAAGATTCTTCTTCCTTGACGAGGTAACCCAGGGCAGCGAGGGCTTCTGCAATAACCCAGACGGCGCGGGCATCAGCCTTTAATTCCAGCGCCAAATCCCGGCTGTTTAATTTTTTTTCACTTAGCAGTTCGATCATACCGATTTTTACTGCCGCACCCAGGATCAACAGCTCATAAGGAACAGCCATAACGTTTTCGTCCAGCATGTCAATCCTCCCTTGCATTTTTAATAGTTTAATATAAAAAGTGCCCGTGCAATGGCTTGACGAATTATGCCCACTACAATCTTATGCTCAGGCACTGTTTATCCATTACTTAATTTCTGCTATGGGTTTTCTCAGCATTGAATAGGCTGTTACTTCCCGGTCCACTGGGATCCGGACGACCTGCTGCGGGTGCGGGGCGGCTTCCAACCTGCCGCCCTCCTCATCGTAAATGGTCTTAATTCTTTGCTGCACCGGCCTGCCCTCTGGTGTAAGTATCTCTACCTCATCGCCAATGGCAAAGCGGTTGCGCTGTTCAATAGTCGCCAAACCGGTCAGAGCATCGTAGCTCCGGACCAGCCCAATAAAGGAGTAGCGGCGCCGGTATATTTTGCTGTCATAATGCTGGCCTGCTGCACCGGGCCGGCCAAAAAGAAAACCAGTGGTATATTCACGGTGGCTAACTTTACCAATTTCATCCAGCCAAACCGGGTTAAAGCTGTTCGGTCCGTCAGCCCCAAAAGCGTCCAGCGCCTCCCGGTAAGCTTTAACCACACCGGCCACATAATGAATACTTTTCATTCTGCCTTCAATTTTAATGCTGTTCACACCCGCTTCGATCAGATCCGGAAGATGTTCAATCAGACATAGGTCCCGTGAGCTCAATATATACGACCCTCTCCCATCCTCTTCAAAAGGAAGATATTCACCAGGCCTGTTTTCTTCGGCGAGGGCATACTTCCAGCGGCAGGATTGAGCGCAGTCGCCCTGGTTGGCGCCCCTTCCGGTAAGATAGCTGCTCAAGAGGCAACGGCCGGAATAAGCGATGCACATGGCGCCATGGACGAACATTTCCAGTTCAACTCCCACCTGCCGGCGGATCTCTTTAATTTCAGCTAAACTAAGCTCGCGGGCCAGGATAATCCGGGCTACACCCTGCTCTTCCCAAAACCGGGCTGCCACCCAGTTGGTTGTATTGGCCTGAGTGCTCAGGTGTACAGGCAGGCCGGGGTGAAGCTTTTGGACCAGGCTGATTACCCCCGGGTCGGACACAATTACCCCGTCTACCCCCACCCTTTGAATAAACTCGAGATAGGCGGGTAATAGCTCCAGATCTTTGTTATGAGCAAAGATGTTTACCGCGGCATACACCCGGACACCCCTGGCGTGGGCAAATTGCACTCCTTCAGACATCTCCGCCGCGCTAAAGTTGCCTGACCCGGCCCGCAAACTAAAATGCTTCCCGCCGAGATAAACTGCGTCTGCACCGTAAAGCACAGCAACCTTTAATTTTTCCAAATCCCCGGCAGGGGCAAGCAGTTCCGGTTGCTTCACGGCAAATACCTCTCTTTGTTTAAATTATGTTCAGCCAGCGTGTTAGCAAAAGCATGGAAGCCGTCAGGGCGGGCGACGTAATAAAGGTAACTGGTAGCTTGCGGCCGGACCGCCGCCAGCAGTGAAGACCGGCCCGGCGCAGCAATCGGCCCGGGCGGCAGGCCTTGCACCCGGTAGGTATTGTAAGGTGAATTTACCTGTAAGTCCTTATAATAAACTTTAGGCTGGTGCGTGCCCAGCGCATATTGCACTGTCGCATCTACCTGGAGCGGCATAGACTTGGCCATCCGGTTTAAGATGACTCCGGCGATCAACGGCCTTTCCTCTTCGATCCCGGCTTCCCGTTCCAAAAGCGATGCCAGGGTAACCGCCTGGTGTAGGGTCAGCCCTGCTTTCCGCGCCTGCGTTATATAGTCTAAATCATTTATTTCCTTAGTAAAACGCTGCAGCATCATTTCAATGATCGCGCTCTCGCTATAGCCTCTGAAGACCTGGTAAGTATCCGGAAAGAGGTACCCCTCCAGGCGCTTTTCAGTATTCGGCAACCCCTGGATAAAAGAAAAGCTGTAGGTTTCATTTGCCACGGCCCAGTAAAAGCGCTCGCGGTCAATTAGGCCCTTGCTTACGAGCAAGTCGGCAATCTGGGCCGTTGTAAAGCCTTCAGGAATGGTGAAAGCTTGTACTGCCAGGCAGCCGTCCACCAGTTCTGAAAGCACCGCGGGGGTGGAAAGCCCGTTGCTTAGGCTGTATTCACCGGCTTTGATCTGCCCGTCCAAGCCCTTCCACCTGGCGTAAAGGCTGAACACGACCGCACTTCGCACTAGTTTTTTCTGCTGCAGCAACTCTCCTACCTGCCTGGCCGGAGCCTCGGGGGCAATATTAACCACCACTTCACCGGGTGAACCAAATAGCGCCACCGGCAGCAGTAAAGCCAGTATAATAATCGCCGCTATACAAAAAAAACCGGCCGGAATCAAAAAATAGTATAGAAACCTTACCGGCGGTTTGCCCGTTGCCATATTTTTTTTAGACTTGTCCATATCAATTAACATAAGTGTCCTGTATATTGATTTTAGTATTAATAACAACTTTTTTATATTTTAACATATAAAATACCAAATTCAAAAGGAGTACAACACCCTAAACCACCTATTGACCTCCACGCCGCGAATGCAAACTGCAGTTAAATATTTTCTGTAGAATTAACCGGCATTTACTTCCCGCGAGCAAACTAGCGAACTGCTCATCTAAATCGTATCAGCTTATTCCTGGAAATATCATATTTAAAGTGAGCCAGGGTTGGGTTACCTGCTCACCGGACCACGGGGCTGTCCGCTGTTGGTGCCACTGCTCGCCTGTCTTTCATTAGTGCGGCTCTCCGGTTTAACTGCAGGCGGCTGATTGTACAGGCCACCGGTTGGGGTTTGTGATACCGGTGGAGTTTGCGCCAATACCTCTAAAGTTCCTACGGCAATCACCTTATTCACCGGGCGGTAGGCACTTGAGGGCAGTTGCTCCCTTTTTTCCTCCACCCCGTACAGGCTGATAATGCGCTCTCCTGCAACCCTGAACCCTTTTGCCCCACCCTTCTTGATCACCTGCTCCCCTTTGGGCAGGGTGGGGTCACTTTCGTAAACTACTCCCGGCTCAATTTCCTGAGTAACCCAGGTGTTTACCTTAACATCCCGCTTATAGGCGGTGTTTCCATAGAACTTAAAGCCAATCGTGCCACCGGTTACGTAAGCTTTGACAAATATACTGCTGTCCGTGCTATTGCGAAACTTGAAGTCCAAAACATCGTACACCACTGTAGCATCACGGCCAATTGGGATATAGCTGACCGGCAGGGAGTGGTTGTAGCGTTCTACTATCTCCAGGCCCGCCAGCAGGACACAGTTATAAAGTGTGGTGGATACCTGGCAAACACCGCCTCCCAGCCCTTCTACAAGTTCATCATTGACAATTACCGGGGCATTCTTATAGCCCGCCTCCGAACTGCGCGGCCCGACCAGCTGGTTAAAGGAAACCTCCTGCCCAGGCAGGATGATTTGCTCATCAAAAGCCTTGGCCGCTACGTTGATATTATAGGAGCGGCTTATCTTACTAGCATCAAAGTTTGTAAAATACCCAGCCAATAGACCATTTACCCCCATTGCTTCCACCATGGTGGTAGAACGGGAAGGCGCCTTGGTTACTAAAGCAAGCTCCACAGCAAGCTGCTTATTTTCAGCCAGAACTTGCGCCAGTTCCTTCTTCAGCTTTTCTTGGTCTACTCCGATGCCCTCCTTTGCCGGCACTATCGTTACATTATCGTTGCCGCTAATATAAAAAGTAGCGTCCACCGGTTCAACGGTGAGACCCTTGGTTAGCTCCTTAACCCGCTGCTCCAGCTTTTCTTCATCAAAACCGATTTCCGGCACGACAGAACTGCCGTTTTGCTGAAAACTCTTCCGGTCCCGCCACTGCTGCAGCAGGGAACCAGTCCGCCCGGCGTTCATTGCCGCCTCCATCACAGACTCTTCATTTAAATCGAGCCCGACCTCACTTAACAGTAAGGGCCAGCTCTCGTTCTGGTAATGCAACATCACTCGAGAGGAACGGAGGTCCTTCTCCAGCCCATTTATCCTAACAATTCCCTCTGATTTATTCAGGCCTCCCAGGTCGATGCCCATTACCTTAACGCCGGGCAAGACTTTCTCTGCCGGCGAATTAAAAAAACCCGCGTTTAAAAAAGCCAGCGGGGTAATTATTAGGGCTACAACCAGAAAACCAAATATCATTTTTTTACGGCTGTTTTTCACACGGTTTTTTTTCTTGTTGACAACCAATTCCGTTCTCCTTCGGTAATTTAAGCCTTTAATCGCTGCACACTGTCTGCCAAGGTAACCTGGAGAACCTTGTCACTATGCATATACTAATATTATAGCACACTGCAAATGTTATCATAACACTCCGGGCAAACAAATCAGCTAATAAAAAAAGCCGCTTGTGGAGATAACCCCCGCAACCAGCCTTACTTTCAAGACTTTCATTCATTTTCCTCTTCGGCTACCTTTTCCTCCCAGGCATCTGCTACTTTTTCCCATTCCTCGTCTTCTTCAATGTCGACCAGCAATTCATTTCCATCGTCACCGCTGACAATTTTTAAAATAATTGCCTCATCGCTTTCCTCTTCCAAAGGCAACAGGATCGCATATTCAAAACCATCGACCTCTATGATATCAATGACAGTAAAGTCAATTTCCGCTCCCTCTTCGTCGATTAAGGTTATTACCTCTTCCTGTTCAGCCACAGTATCCACCTCTCCGATGCTAAATTTACAAACAATACTATACCATAAACTACTGCCTGTCAAGAAAACCTGCCGCATTTGCCGGTTATTCGTCCCGCAGGTCTTTTTTTCTGTTGAGAAAGTCCAGGTACCCCTGCAGGATTAGTACCGCGGCCATTTTATCAACCACCTGCCGGCGCCTGGCCCGGCTTAGATCAGCCTCGATTAAGAGTTTCTCCGCGGCCGATGTCGTCAGGCGCTCATCCCACAACTCGATGGGCAGTCCAATAGCACCTGATAACCGCCCGGCAAAAGCTTTTATCTTTTCTGCCTGGGGGCCAGGGCTTCCATTCATATTTCTAGGAAAGCCAACGACTACAAGTTCGACATCATACTTTTGGGCATACTCCTTGATGGTGTTTAGCAGCGCTTTTGCTGAACCTTTATTATCGATTACGGCCAGTCCCTGGGCAGTCCAGCCCAGCGGGTCGCTAAGCGCAATTCCGACCCTCTTCTCTCCCCAATCCAGGCCCATAATTCTCATGCGCAGGTCTTCCTTTTTAAATAATTTTTATACAAAACGCCGGGCATACCGACCCGCAATAGCCACAAAGCGAACAGCGCGATTGATCCACCACGGACCTATCACCGGCCAGGCTTAGTGCTCCATTCGAGCACCTTTTAACGCATTCGCCACAGCCAAGGCACCATTCCTCAATTAAGAGGCGCCGGGGGCGGCGTAACACAATTGACTTCAATTCCTGCGGCACAGGCCTGCCGCTGAAGATCCGGGCATTATACTCCACCTCTTCTACAGTGCTCATGCCCACGGCCACAGAGTCTAGCTCTGGTATGGACTTGATGTAGTTAAAAGCCTCCTCCGTGCGGTTAATCATATGGCCACCACCCAGTGCCTTCATGGCGTAAATGCCTTTACCCGCATTAAAGGCCTGCTTAATGGCCTGCAGCATATCCCCAGCGGTGCCGCCCTGGATCCCGATCCCGTCCTTGTTAATGAGCGGGTGGATGACATCAATTTCGGGAACACCGGCTGCTCCCAAAACCCCGGCCACGTGGTGTGTGGAGATGCCGATAGCCCGTACAATACCCATGCTCTTTGCCTCTAATAAATATTCTATTGCCTCCCAGTGGCCCCGTATAGTCAGGATCGATTCCTGCTCATGAAGTAAAAAAATATCTATATAATCCCGATCCAACGCCCGAAGCGCTTTTTCAACACTCTCCTGCATTCCCTGCCACGTGTAAGCATAGCACTTCGATGCAACCGCAACGTCTCGGTCAAAGCCCTTTAACGCCTCACGGATATAAGGATAACTCTCGTAGAGCTCAGCTGTGTCGATGAAATTTACACCTAAATCCAGTGCCCTGCGGATTACCTTCGCCCCTTCCGACACAGGCAGGCTGGCCTGGAGCGGGCTAATTGTGAGCGCCCCGAAACAAAGGCGTGAAACATTAATACCGGTCCTGCCAAGCATCCTGTACTGCAACAGCCGCCATCTCCAGTAAATGCGATTCCAACCCTATTTTCCCTTTAGGTAGCTTTTCACCAGTTCCTCCAGCAGTTCATCCCGCTCCATGCTGCGGATCAAGCTGCGGGCATTACCATGACTGGTAATATAAGAAGGATCTCCTGACAAAAAGTAGCCAACAAGCTGGCTGATCGGATTATAGCCCTTTTCTATTAAGGCAGCATAAACTTTAAGCAGGATATCCCGGGCCTGGTTGTATTCCTCACCCTGGATTTTAAACATAATTGTTTCTTCCGAGGCATCCCAGGACATTTCACCTACCCCCTTTCCCTGTTTATGTCTTCTAAGGTATTCGACGGGTATTTTTCTTTTCCTCTATCCTGCCAAAGATAAAAGGGTATTGAGGGACCTGTCCAGGTAATATATAATACTTACTAATTCCAGGGAAAGGTGATCGTTGTCTATGTTATACCGCAAGGCTAAAATTTCCGATGTGGAGTCGATCCATGCCTTGATTACTTATCACGCCGGCCGTGGTCAGATGCTGGCCCGGCCAAGGACAATGCTCTATGAAAGCCTGCGTGAGTTCTCCATTGTTGAGCACCAGGGGCTGGTAATCGGCGCCGGTGCATTAAATATTATCTGGGAAGACCTGGCCGAAATCCGCGCCCTGGCTGTTGCCCCAGAATATGCCGGGCAGGGCATTGGCCGGAGCCTGGTCAATATGTTTATTGACGAAGCGCGGGAACTAGGTATTCCCAGAGTCTTTGTCCTGACCTATCAGCAGGAGTTCTTTGAAAAATGCGGTTTCCAGGTGATAGCTAAAGAGGCACTGCCTCAGAAAGTCTGGCGGGAATGCATCCACTGCCCGAAGTTCCCCAATTGCGAGGAAATCGCTATGATAAAGGATATTCTAGCTTAATTAAAATCCAACTCTTTACGCCGGCAGCTGTAATAACCTGTCTTATTAGCCTTCTTTAGCCCGTGTTGGCGGGGCAGGCATTAAATGGACCCGGAAACCGGGTATTGAAAACGAAAGTTAGGAGTCCTTGATTTGATTGCCCGCCACCTGGTAGGCCAACTCCAGGGCTTCCTTTAGACAGGACGGGTCCTTGCCACCGGCCTGGGCCAACTCCGGCCGGCCGCCGCCGCCGCCGCCGACCACTGCAGCCACAGCTTTGATCAGTTTACCAGCATGCAGCCCGCGCGCCAACAAATCCTTGGTCACCGCCGCCACCAGGCTTACCTTGCCGCTCGCCTCGCTGCCCAGTACAATCACGCCACTGCCAATTTTGTCCCGCAACAGGTCCACCATGCCCCGCAAGCTGTCTATGTCCGGGGCAGCGGCTTGGCCGGCCAGCACTTTTACCCCTTTCACCTCTTTGATCCGGTCCAGTAAGTCCTGCACCTGATACCTGGCCAACCTGGCCTGCAGCAGTTCGCTCTCGGCCTCCAGGTCTTTAAGGTTCTGCAGCAGTCCTTCCACCCGGTGGGTCGCCTCCTGGGGCGGCGCCTTGAGCAGCCGCGCGATCTCGGCAAACTGTTCTTCCCGTTCATCGATATAGCTTAAGGCCCCTTCGCCGGTAACCGCCTCGATCCGCCGCAGCCCGGCCCCGACACTGCTTTCCCCGACCAGCTTAAACAGGCCCGCCTCGGCAGTAGAGCACAGGTGGGTACCGCCGCACAACTCCAGGCTAAAGTCACCCATTTTCACCGCTCTGACCCGCTCCCCGTATTTTTCACCAAAAAGGGCGGCTGCCCCAAGGGCGCGCGCTTCCGCCACTGAGGTCTCAAACACCTCCACCGGCAGGTTGGCCAGTACCGCCCGGTTGACAATGCCCTCCACGCGCTTTAACTCTTCCTCCGACATAGCGGCATAATGAGTAAAGTCAAAGCGCAGCCGCTCTGGCTCTACCAGGGAGCCGGCCTGATTAACATGCCCACCCAGCACTTCCTTCAAGGCTTTGTGCAGCAGGTGAGTGGCAGAGTGGTTGCGGCAGATAGCGGCACGCCGGGTGGAATCCACCTGTACCTGCACCAAATCGCCCTCTTTGATCACCCCGCTGGTAATCTTGCCGCGGTGGACAAAAAGGTTTTCCACCGGCTTTTTCACTTCAAAAACTTCTATTTTCAGACCGGGTGCAGTAACCCGGGCATGGTCGCCCACCTGACCACCGGACTCCGCATAGCAGGGAGTAACTTTCAGGACAAACTCGATCTCCTGCCCGGCCGACGCCGAGGGCACTCTCTCCCCGCCAGTCAAAATTCCCAGCACGCTGGCCTCTGCCTCAAGTGAGTTATACCCGACAAAGTTGGTCGGGCCAACCTGCTCACGCAACTCCTTAAAGAAAGCATCCCGCTCGGAAATGTACTCGTTCTCCTGTCTGGCGCTCCTGGCGCGCTGCCGCTGGCCCTCCATGGATTCCCCGAACCCGTCTGAGTCCACCGTCAGCCCCTGCTCGGCAGCCATCTCCTGGGTCAGTTCCAGGGGGAAGCCGTAGGTATCATAAAGCTTAAAGGCGCTTGCGCCTGGAATAACCTCTCCGCCAGACGCTTTAAGCCCGGCTATAATCTGGTTCAACATCTCCGTGCCCTGGACCAGGGTTTCACCAAAACGCTCTTCCTCGGCCAGGATTACTTTTAAAACATGGTCCTTCTTCTCCACCAGCTCCGGGTAGGCGCTGCCCATCTGGCGAATGACTGTGGCGGCCACCTGGCTCATGAAATGACCCTGCATGCCCAACAGCCGGCCAAAACGCACCGCCCGCCGGAGCAAACGCCGGATAACATAACCTCTGCCTTCATTGGAGGGCAGGGCGCCATCGGTAACTGCAAAGGTGATTGCCCGGCAATGGTCCGCAATAACCTTCAAAGCCAGATCGGTCTTGCTATCCACACCATATTTCAGGCCAAATAGCTCAGCTGTAAAATCAACGATTTCACGGAGCAAGTCGGTCTCGAAATTTGTCGGCACACTCTGGAGCACCGAGGCTACTCGCTCCAGACCCATCCCGGTGTCGATCCCTTTATTGGCCAGAGGAGAGTAGTTGCCCTCCTCATCTCTGAAGTACTGAATGAATACCAAATTCCAAATCTCCAGCCACCGGTCGCACTCACAGCCTACGGCACAGCCCGGCTCGCCACAGCCACGCTCGGCGCCAAGATCCACATGGATCTCCGAGCATGGCCCGCAGGGCCCCACACCAATCTCCCAGAAGTTAGTATCCTTTCCCATCCTGACAATACGGTCGGCCGGTACACCAACCACACGGTGCCAGATGTCAAAGGCCTCGTCATCATCCTGGTAGATGGTGATCCACAGCTGCTCAGGCTGCAGCCGCAGGTGTTCAGTCACATATTCCCAGGCCCAGGGTATGGCGCTTTCTTTAAAATAATCACCAAAGGAAAAGTTGCCCAACATTTCAAAAAAGGTATGGTGACGGGCTGTCCGGCCAACTGATTCAATGTCCGGAGTGCGAATACACTTCTGGCAGGTGGTCACCCTGGTAAAATCAGGCCTGGCAGCTCCGGTAAAATACGGTTTAAAGGGAACCATCCCCGCAGCCGTCCAAAGGATACTGGGATCACCGGTAGGTATTAGAGAGGCGCTGGGCAAAATCTTATGCCCTTTTGTTTCAAAAAACTTTAAAAAACTCTCCCTAATTTCATGACCAGTCATCAAATTCAAAAGCCTCCCCTTTTCTCGCTTAAATATATCTAAAAAACCCATATTTTTCGCTCTAATTATACAGAATGCCGCTGCAGAGGTCAAGAAAGGAAGGACTAAATGAGTTTAGGCAATAATCACCCGCTTGTAAACATATTTTAGGACCACTCCGATCACCGCTGCCACAGGCACGCCCAGCAGCATCCCGGTCAGACCGTAGAGCTCGCCGCCCGCAAAGAGGCTAAAGATAACCATGAGCGGGTGCAGCCCGACCTTGTCACCCAGTATCTTCGGAGAGATAATATTTCCCTCCAGCTGATGAATAACCACAAAAATAAGCGCCACCTTTAACGCCAGCCACTGTGAATGCATAAACGCCAAGATTATTGCCGGCACAGCCCCGATCGCGGGTCCGAAATAAGGAATTATTTCAGTTATGCCGGCAATCAACCCAAGCATCAGCGCAAACTCCATGCCTAATAAGGCCATGCATACAGCTGTCAGTGCACCGACAATGGCCGCCACTAAAAAATATCCCCTAATAAAACTGCCTAAAACCCGGTCTATTTCATGCAGCAGCTCGCTTATATCATCACGCCATTGTTCCGGCAGGACTGAAATGCTTTTCTTTTTGATCAATTGCAGGTCTTTCAATAAATAAAAGGCCAGCACCGGCGCCAGTATAATCTTAAAGATACAGCTGGCCGCGCCGATTAAAGCCGCAAGTGTTTTTCTGACTTGCTGTAAAACAATATCTTCCATCCAGCGGATGCGCTCATCGATAACCTGCCGCATGGCCTCCGGAATACCCAGATCTACATATCGTAATTGAATCGATTGAGAAAACTCCTGGACCTGCAGGGAATACTGAGGTATTGTTTCAGCCAGGCTGTTCAGTTGCTCGATGACCCGGGGCACACCATACAAAATGATACCGGATAAAAAAAAGAACATGGCCAGATAAACCAACAGGATCGCCCCTGATCTGGGTGTGCCCCTGGCCTCTATAGCACAAACCAGGGGGTTGATCAGATAAGCAAGTAAAACAGCCAGCACTAAAGAAAAAATCATACCGCGGATCAGAAAAAAAAAGTAACCCATGCCAAGGGCCAGGCAGATCAAGAAAAACATTTTTTTTGTTTTACTCTCTTTCCACCAGGACAAGGGTTTTCACCACCAAAATATAAGTGGGGAGATCCTCCCCACTTTTAAAAGTCCAGATGATTAAATTCTAAAGCAAGAACTCGTTTTGCGGGTCAAAAGCAACCAGACTGCCGTCCTCAGCTACTTCGTAAATTTGAACACCTTCTTTATTAATTCGGTATTCCACACAGCAGTCCCAGCAATAAAACTGGTCGATGCCAACTTTCCCGGTAGACTTGCCACCACAGACCGGGCATGTCAAAATTGTCGCCCCCTTAACAGCTACTCCCCTGAATATTGAAATCTTACGTCTATTATGTCCACCAGAGTACCAAAAAATGCACCAGCAAACAGCACCACACGCGCTAAACTGACGACGACTATTTATAACGGGCCGGCACTATTTATCGTAGCGCCGCCCACCAGGTATTCCCCCTGATAAAAGACGACCGCCTGCCCCGGGGTGATCGAGCGCTGCGGGGTGTGAAAGTGAACTTGCAGGCTGCCGTCCGGGCGTGGCGTCAGGGTGGCCGGGGCCGGACGGCCGTTATAGCGGATTTGAGCCTCAACCTCGATCGGCCCGGCAAGTTCTTGATAGAGCACCAGGTTCGCCGCTCCGGCAATTAAATCTGTGCCAAAAGTGGCCTCTTCGGGCCCCAAGGTGATTGTGTTATTTTCCGGGTCAATTTTAACAACAAAAATGCGGTCTCCCGCGGCAATACCCAACCCGCGCCGCTGGCCTACAGTATAATAGGGAATACCCTGGTGCCGGCCGATGACCTCGCCGTTCATATTAAGGAAATAGCCGGGTTTGATCGCCTCAGCAGTTTGATCAGCAAGAAAATGGCGGTAGTTGTTGTCTGTAACAAAGCATATATCCTGGCTGTCCGCTTTATCCGCCACCACCAGGTCAAGGCCGGCGGCCATCCGGCGCACCTCTTCCTTGGTGTAGTCACCCAGCGGCATCAGCGTGTGCGCCAGCTGGTGCTGAGTCAGTCCGTACAGGACGTAGGTCTGGTCTTTCCTCCGGTCAACCGGGCGGCGAATCGTATAGCGGTCAAACTCCGGGCTATAGCCAAGCCGCGCGTAATGTCCGGTGGCAACATATTCCGCCCCCAGGCCCAGCGATTTTTCCAGCAAGGACTCAAACTTCACGTAATTATTGCAGGCAATGCAAGGGTTGGGGGTGCGCCCGCGCAAATATTCAGAGGTAAAATAATCAACCACTTTTTTTTCAAAAACATCCCGGAAATTCATTACATAATAGGGGATACCCAGTTTATTAGCCACCAGCCTAGCGTCTTCGACAGCAGCCAGTGAGCAGCACCCAACGTGCTCGCCTCCCACCTCAGTTTTAGCAGGATCCCAAATTTGCATGGTGACACCGATTACTTCATAACCCTGCTCTAAAAGGAGGGCGGCAGCGACGGAACTGTCCACCCCACCGCTCATAGCCGCAATGACTTTAGTTTTACTCGACACACACTCACCCTTAAATAATTTTTTCAAAACAACGCCGATTGTAATATTCGGCTTTATCTTAGCATAATACGCAAATACTGTCAATTATTGCCGTTTTCTTGTAAATCAGTTTTATGGAAACCTTTCTACTTAACTAAATCAAATAACCAAATATATAGGGTGATTGTCATAAAAGAAACCTTCGCTTTAACAAGGAAGGTTTCTTTTATGACGTAAACGACCTGCTGACCGTGAATCTAGCCATAGGTTATATACATTAAGTGACCTTTGCCCCCTGGGCATTAATACACGGGTGACTTTTCGAGCCCCTCGACAGTATTAATTCAAGTAATTTTTATCATGCCGGTGTTCTGAGGCGCAGGTTTCGCAGCCACAGGCATCCCCGTGTTTTCTATTCTTTGGTCTAAAACCAGCCGATTCAAGTGCTTCCACCACCTGGCTGCGGATATGCGCCAGGTACTTTTGACGCAGTTCGTGCTGCTCCCTTTTTTCTTCTTCGGTAAGACCACCGTCCCTTTGTTTTCGGGCCAGGTAGTTGATTCGGTCAACCAAACCTTTTTCCAACATCTCCATCACCCCTGATTTGTTTTTTGGGCAACAAATTTAAAGGACTTTACATCAAACATCGACTTTTGGTTAAGATTCTTCCTCTTTGCCGAGGAACAAAGCTTTGTAGGCCTCAATCATGATAGCACACTCGATTCGTTTTTGCTGCATTTCACAAACCGATTTTTCCGGCCTCATAATATCGCCGTTAGCATAATAAGAATTGGCGTGGCAACCACCGGAGCAAAAAAGTTTTGCCCAGCATTTGCGGCACTCATCTTTGGTAAATATGTTGGCCTCCCTGAAGCTGGCCGGCAAGAAATCAGCAACAATACCGGTATCCAGGTCACCTGCCTTGAATTGGGGCAGTCCCACCAGGTGGTGGCAGGGATATAGATCCCCTTCCGGGGTCACGGCAAAATACTCTGTCCCTGCGCCGCAAGCGGCAACTCTCTTGTATAAACAGGGACCATCATAAATATTTACATTGAAGTGATAAAATCTAAAGGGCTTCCCTTCTTTTATTCTTGTGATGTAGGCAAAGGCAAGCCGCTCATATTCGGCGAGAATTGCCGGAATATGCTCTTTACGGAGATGGAAGTCCTCTCCCGCGCCCACCACAGGCTCCATGGATATTTCCCCAAAACCGAGATCTGCAAGGTGCAGGATATCCTTTGAAAAATCCAAATTTCTAGCGGTAAACGTGCCGCGGATAAAGTAACTTTTATTTCCTCTTTGACGGACAAAATTTAGCGCCTGTTCTAAAATGGCGTCATACGTTCCCCAACCGTTAGCGGCATACCTGATGGAATCATGCACTTCCTTTCTGCCGTCCAGGCTGATTACCACATTATTCATGTTTTCATTGATATAATTGATTTTATCGTCGTCAAGCAGCATGCCGTTAGTGGTGATCGTAAAGTGAATTTCCTTGCCAATGCGGTCCCCGGCTTTCCGGCCGTATTCCACCGTCTTTTTAACCACATCAAAATTGAGCAAGGGCTCACCGCCAAAAAAGTCGATCTCGACATTTTTTCTCCCGCCGGAGTTGTTGAGCAGAAAATCAACCGCTTGAACTGCAACTTCCAGAGGCATCAGCTTATTGGCCATACTGTAATTGCCCTTGGCGGCAAAACAGTACTCGCACCGCAGGTTACAATCATGGGCTACATGCAGGCAGAGGGCTTTAATTCCGTTGGCTAGACCAGCATTATTCAATACCCCCTGCTCTAATTCAGGTGAGAACAATAAGCCCTTTGTTTTAAGGGAGTTGATTTCGTCCCATGCTTCACTGAGGTCAGCCTCAGTATATTTATCCCGCAGTGGCGCGGCGGCGCTTTCAAACACAAAATCATTTTTGCACTGCGCGAGCAATTCATAGGCCGTATTATCCAGAATATGTATACCCCCGCTGTTACCATCTACAGCAACATTAAGACCATTCATGGAGTAAGTATGAACCATCTTGCCAGCATCTCCAAATAATACTTTATTTAAGGTGAAACAATTGCAAATTTATTATAGTTTTATTTGCAGCAGATTTCAATTGCTATTGCCGGTGCCGGAAAATAAACCCTGGTAAGGATAAATCAGTTGGTGGGCCCAGTGATAATCTGTCCTCCAATTGGGTGGAGGTAGTTTCGCACTTTCTGATCACCTTGGGCTCAAACTTACCATTGCACCTGCACAAGTATATCAAAACAGCAGTGATTCGTACCTTTCTTACCACCCATTAAAAATTCCCCCTGTAAAAACATTTAAATGTTAACACAGGGGGAATTTAATTCACTGTCCGTCTTCCGGGGCTCATTTTATTCCCCAGGTGGTCATTGACCTTGTATTATAAAATCTTATCAGAATAAATTTTACTGTAATTTAGATTTAGCACTAATTGGCAAAGTTCTATGAGTTGTTAAAAGATCATCTTGGTCTCGCCGGCTCCAACCAAGGAACCAGGCCACCTCTAAACCAGTTACTGAGATCCATTGAACATCTTGGTTACTATCATTGGACTTGTCGACGGATTTTTCTAGTGTTTACTATAGTTTTTAATTATCATCCTGGTCCCTGCCCCCACGCTTGCTCCCGTCCAGCCGCTTGCGGGCAGGCGCGGCTACAACCTGCCGGTCTCGGTCGAGTGGCTTTAAAATGCTAGGGCGTGTATTGCGCATGGGCACAGGCGTCCGCACCAGGACGCCACCCAGTGCCTTTAAATTAAGCGGCACCAGCGGCCACAGGTAAGGCACACCGAAAGATTCATTCAAGGCCAGAGCTACGAAGGTAACAACAACTCCAATAACAAAGCCCGGTACCCGGAACAACGCGGTCATGATCAGCAGCCCTAGACGCACCAGGCGGTTGGCGTTGGCCATTTCAATGCTCGGGGTTAAAAAAGTGCCGACAGCTGAAATCGCTGTATATAAAATTACCTCCTGGGCAAATAGCCCAACCCGTGAAGCCAATTCACCGATCAACAGTGCACCGATGATACCCACCGAGATGCCCAAAGCTGCAGGCGTGTGAATAGTCGCCAGCCTGATCATATCGATAGCAATCTCGGCCAGGATAAACTGGATGATTAGCGGTATTTCACCAGGCTTGCTGACGCCGATAAAGGCCAGCTGGGGTGGCAGCAATTCCGGGTTGTTCGCAAAAAGAAACCAGAGCGGCAGAAGAAATATTGACGCTGCCACACCGATAAACCGCACCCAGCGCAAGTAAACCCCGATGGTGGGGTTCTGGCGGTATTCCTCGGCATGCTGGAGGTGGTGAAAGTAAGTAACAGGGGCGATAATGATGCTGGGCGAGGTGTCCACCAGCACCAGGACGTGTCCTTCCAGCAGGTGCATGGCCGCTACGTCCGGTCGCTCGGTGTAGCGTACTTTGGGAAAAGGATTCCAGAAAGAGCCGGGGGCAATCAATTCTTCCACCGACTTTTCACCCATGGGGAGGCCGTCAATCTTGATGTACTCGATCTTGTCCTTAATGCTCTTGACCAGGTCCGGGTTGGCTATATCCTCAATATAACAGACAACGATATCGGATTTTGAGCGTGCACCCACCTGCACACATTCCATACGCAGTTTCGGGTCTCTGAGCCGCCGCCGGATCAAGGCGGTATTAAAAACCAGAGTTTCCACAAAACCATCTCTGGAACCCCGCACCACCCGCTCCAGGTCTGGTTCTTCCGGGCTGCGCACCGGGTAAATCCTGGCATCCATGATGATGGCCTTTTCCGAGCCATCCACCAGGATAGCCATAGGGCCGGCTAAAACTTTATTAACCAGATCATCCAGATATTCAACCTCTTCCACTTCAGTGTAACCGAGATAGTTTTTGAACAGCTTATTTAAACTGTCCGGAAGGATATCTGCCCTGTCGAGCCGGGTCAGGTTTTGCAAAACAAGCGTCACAATCTGGTCATTAGTCAGGCCATCCACAAAAAGCAGAGTAATATTTTTACCACCGATCACCAAATCCCTGGTTAGGACGTCAAAATTTTTTTCGATCCCAATTTCAGCGTCTAACAGCCTAATATTCTCCTTTAAATCCTTACTTATCTTAACTTTTTCCTTCTCCCGGGTATTTCCTGACTCAGGCATTGGTTCAACTCCTGTCTTATAGCATCAAAACTGCCTGATTTTAAAATACCCATTACCTGAAAAAATAATTATAAATTTGCCGTCAGCTGAATTATCAGTACCCGTAAAATACAAATAAAGAATGCTTTTACCGGCATTCTTTATATTTCAAACTAGCGCTCAAATTAATTATACTAAACTTTAACCTTTCCCTCCGAAAGCACTCAAAATTTTTTATCCTTGATTTTTTGAAAGCCCTGGCGACAGTTCCAGCATCAGAGTTAAATATCACTTAAAAACTCGGTAAGCTCTTGCAAGCAGCTCTCACCAATGGTCGCAAACGACTGGACATGCGCTGCACCCGCAACTCGCAAAAGTTGCGCTGGAGGGTATTTTTCACAAAGTATTTCACTGTTTTCAACAGGCACATCCAAATCAGCCTCGCCGTGGATTAACAAGACCGGTCTTCTCCATTGAAATTTTCAATCTCCCTGACCGGGCTGATTGAGGTAAAATAATTTTTTTAGATTTTGATCGAACCGGCATTTCTTCTTCCCGGGAATATTCCATTCGGTCCATAATCAACTCACGAATTTACTTAACTAATTAGTTTGCATTTGAAAAAATTATCCGTTCAGCACCAGCGAAGCCGTGGCTGACGTAAACAATTATCTGCTGCTCTGCCAGCGGATTTTATAAAGTCGGCAAGCTTTCCAAAACCTTACTTAATTCTTCGGGTAGGGGCGCCTGAAACTCCAGGTAAACCCCGGTGCGTGGATGTACGAAGCCAAGCTCTGCCGCATGGAGGAACTGGCCGGTGAGTCCTAAAGGGGAGCGTGCCGGGCCGTATTTTGGATCACCGGCTACCGGGTGGCCGATATAAGCCAGGTGCACCCGAATTTGATGTGTGCGCCCGGTTTCCAGCCGCAAAGAAAGATAGGTGTAACCCGCAAAGCGACTGATTACCTGGTAGTGGGTAACCGCATGCTTCGAGTTTTTCTCCACTACTGCCATCTTTTGCCTGTCAACAGGGTCACGACCGATAGGGGCATTTACTATACCTGATTCCTCACGCACCTGCCCGTGCACCAGGGCCAGATAGCGGCGCTTTACCTGGCGCTGTTTCAGCTGCTCGGCCAGGCCTGTGTGAGCAGCATCGTTTTTGGCCGCCATCAACAGCCCCGACGTATCCTTGTCCAACCGGTGCACGATGCCCGGCCGCGCCACACCGTTAATTCCCGATAAATCCCGGCAGTGAAACAGGAGGGCGTTAACCAATGTGCCTGAATAATTGCCTGCAGCCGGGTGCACCACCATCCCCCGGGGCTTGTTCACCACAATCAGGTCGCTGTCCTCATAATAGATGTCCAAGGGGATTTGCTCAGGCTTTACCTCCAGCCCTTCCGGCTCAGGGATATCCAGGCAAACCCGGTCCCCCGGCCTCACCTTGTAGCTGGAGCGAGCTACCTCACCTCCAACCTGGACCATTCCCGCTGCAATCAATTTCTGAATAAATGAGCGGCTTAGCCCTGCCGCCTCACCAGCCAGATAGGCATCGAGGCGCTTGCCGGCAGTCGCTTCATTCACTTGAAAGGAAATTTGCTCAGGCATTATTACTCACTTTCATTTCTTTGCTGCTTCTCGTCACCCTTTAATAATTCCCATACCAGGAGGCAGGCTCCGGCGACAATGGCCATATCGGCCAGGTTAAAAACCGGCCAAATGCGAAAGTCCAGGAAATCAACCACAAATCCATGCCTGACCCGGTCGGTCAGGTTGCCCAGCGCCCCCCCCAAAATCAATGCCAATCCGCTTCGCAGCAGATACCGGTCCCGGGGCAATTGACGATAAACAAAAAGCACCCCCACAGTGAGTAGAATCGCTACAGCAATAAACAAAGGCGTTTGATAGGCCAGTAAGCCAAACGCTGCCCCGGGGTTTAGAATATAGGTTAAATAGAAAACTGGCTGCAAAACGGGTATTGACTCACCGTGATACATCATCATCTGGATCAAGGCTTTAGACACTTGATCCAGAAATAAGGTTAAAAATATTATTAACAAAAACATGTCCCCATCACCACAATAATATTATCATATTTTTCATGGATAATATTAACATTAATTTAATAAATAATATTCATCCCGGCGGTTAAAATATTATCACAAGGTTCGTAATGACAGGCCGGAAAGAATTAAAAACCGTCCGTATGGGTGGTATTTAATTGGCCAACAGCCGGTAAAG
The DNA here is from genome assembly GCA_002067205.1 of Pelotomaculum sp. PtaB.Bin104. Lineage (GTDB taxonomy): Bacteria > Bacillota > Desulfotomaculia > Desulfotomaculales > Pelotomaculaceae > MVQL01. The sequence goes on along the minus strand of MVQL01000241.1, from coordinate 22,681 downwards.
TTGAAAAGGTTTTCTTTAGTCAAAGTCGATTGCTGTAAAACCATCAACCGTTTACCGGTAAGATAAGCTAATCATAGTTCCTGCGACATAAAATCTGAGATTTTATGTAATGATATGAAGCGCCTGATCGTCAATTGACTTATGAAGGGCTTCAGGGATTCTATGAGTATAGCAAAGTCATTACGGACTCTTAATATAGAAACCTTCCTCTTAAGGGGAAGGTTTCTTACTATTTAATAGGGAGCTGTTTTATTTATCTCCGTACCATTATTGCTCCAGGCCGTCAGCTTGCCTGAAACTAAGCATTTTTAATGCCTGGGCACACCGAGGGCAAACAGTCGGATGTTCCTCATCTGCTCCAATTTCTTCATGATACATCCAGCAGCGCTCGCACTTTTGCCCTTCCGCCGGCTGGATGGACATAGCCAGCTCTGGATACAGCTCGGAGCGCTCAACCTTTTCCGGCGCCTCGCTCATTGGTTTTAGGTCCACTGCGGAGACAATAAATATAGTCGGCAGTTCGGCAATCATTGGCTCCAGGAAAGCGTATAGATCCTCATCAGCAAAGAGGTCGACGGAGGCTTCCAGAGAGTTGCCGATCACCTTGCCCCGCCGCGCCGCCTCCAGGGATTTAGTCACTTCGCCCCGGACATTCAGCAGTCGCTCCCACTTCTGGCTGAGCTCATCATCCAGGTAAGCATCGTTTACTTCCGGCATACCGGACAGCTGCACACTCACTGCCCCACCCTTGTCACCGGGTATATAGCGCCAGATTTCCTCTGTGGTGAAGGTCAGCACCGGGGCCAGCAAACGGACCAGGACATTCAGCACTTTATAAAGGACGGTCTGGGCCGCCCGGCGCTCCGCGGAGGCGGCGGGGGCAGTGTAAAGCCGGTCTTTGATCATATCCAGGTACAGGGCACTCATATCCACTGTACAGAAGCTGTGGACCGCGTGATGCACCACGTGATATTCATAGTCCCGGTAACCGGCCAGGACCCGCTGGATTAGCTTGTGCAGCCTCATCAGCGCCCAGCGGTCAAGCTCGGGCAATTGCCCGTAGGGTACCTGGTCTTTGGCCGGATCGAAGTCGTAAAGGTTGCCTAAAAGAAAGCGGCAGGTGTTCCGGATCTTCCGGTAAGTCTCGGTGATTTGCTTCAGGATGCCGGGGGAGGCGGCCAGGTCACCCCGGTAATCGGCCGAGCTCACCCACAGACGCAAAATATCTGCACCCAGCTGCTTGATTACTTTTGCCGGGTCAACCACGTTGCCGAGCGATTTGGACATTTTCCGACCTTGTTCGTCTACAAGAAAGCCGTGGGTCAGTACCGCCCGGTAAGGAGGCAGACCGGTTACTGCCACTGAGGTGGAAAGGGATGAGTTAAACCAGCCGCGGTGCTGGTCGCTGCCTTCCAGATATAGATCTGCCGGCCAGCGCAGGTCCGGCCATACCGACTGCTCATCAAGCACACCCATATGGCTGGTGCCGGAGTCGAACCAGACGTCCATGATGTCGGTCTCCTTGGTGAAGCTCCCCGAGCCGCACTCCGGACACTTGGTACCTTCAGGCAGCAGGTCGGAGGCCTCCCGGGCAAACCAGACATCGGAGCCGTGCTCCCGGAAAAGCCCCTGGAGGTGTTTGATCGTTTCGTCGTTGATCAGCTCTTTGCCGCAGCCGGTGCAATAAAAGATGGGGATGGGCACGCCCCAGGTGCGCTGGCGGGAAATGCACCAGTCACTCCGGTTTTCCACCATCTTATAAATCCGCTCCTCGCCCCACTCGGGGATCCAGCGCACCTTCCGGATCGCATCTAAGGCCGCCTGGCGGAAGCCGTCAATGGAAGCAAACCATTGCTCGGTGGCTCGGAAAAGGATCGGCTTTTTACACCGCCAGCAGTGCGGGTAGGAGTGCTCAAAGGTCTCATACTTCAACAAAGCGCCGCGCCGCTCCAGCTCCTCCAGCACGGACTTATTGCCGTCAAGATAGAACTCGCCCGCAAAGATGCCGGCTTCCTCGGTAAAGTGGCCTTTGCCGTCAACAGGTGAAAGTATGGGCAGGTTATACTGTGTACCGACGACAAAGTCCTCCATGCCGTGGCCGGGAGCGATGTGGACACAGCCAGTGCCTTGCTCCAGGGTAACGAGGTCTCCCAGGATTATCAGGGATACCCGGTCGATGAAGGGGTGGGAGCACTCCACCCCTTCCAGCTCGGCGCCCTTAAACTCCTTCAGCACCTCAGCACCCTGCACGCCGATGCCGGCTAAAAAGCTGTCCATTAATTCTCTCGCCAAAACATACTTATCATTATTTATCTTGATCAGCACATAATCATAGTCCGGGTTCAGGCATATCGCCACGTTGGCTGGCAACGTCCAGGGGGTGGTGGTCCAGATGACCACGTAAGTATCTTCCTCCGGCAAAATCCCCTTGCCGTCTTTCACTTTAAACCTGACGTAGATGGATGCCGACTCATCATCACCGTACTCCACCTCGGCCTCGGCCAGGGCCGTCTCACAGGAAGCACACCAGTACACCGGCTTTAAGCCTTTATAAATGTAGCCTTTTTTGGCCATTTCGCCAAACACGCCAATTTGCCTGGCCTCGAAATGGGGCATCAGGGTCAGGTAAGCATGGTCCCAATCGCCGCGAACCCCCAAGCGCTTAAACTCTTCTTTCTGGATATCCACAAATTTCAGGGCGAAGTCCTTGCACTTTTTCCTGAACTCATTCAAAGTGATGTTATGCCGCTTCAGCCCGAAAGCCTTAATCGCCTCCTGCTCGATGGGCAGGCCGTGGGTGTCCCAGCCGGGCACGAAGGGAGCGTCATAGCCGGACATAGAGTGATACTTAACCACTATGTCTTTAAGCACCTTGTTCAGGACATGCCCCAGGTGGATGTGCCCGTTGGCGTAGGGCGGCCCGTCATGCAGGATAAACTTCTGACAGCCACTGTTTTTTTCCTGCACCTTGCGATATAGATCAATCTCGTCCCAGAATTTTAACAGCTCCGGTTCCCGGTCGGGCAGGTTTCCCCGCATTGGAAAATCAGTTTTTGGCAAATTAAGTGTCTTGCCGTAGTCCATTTTTTTAGCACCTCACTGATAAAAGCATTTTGTATAAATACACTGTTCCAAGCGCCGGTCCTGGGTCAAATTAACAAGGCCGGTCAAAAAATTACTAAGCATAATAAGCACTATTTTATAACGACAATAGCCCCGTCCCCAAATATAGGGACGAGGCTCAACTCCCGCGGTACCACCCAGGTTGCCGGCATGCGATAAGGCCGGCCACTTTAACCGCTGGTTAACGGCAGCGAACCGTCCGGCTTAATCCCAACATCTGGTTTCAGCAGGCGCCTCCCGGGTGATTTTCGACGATTATCCGTGCCCGGCTTCCACCCATCACCCGGCTCTCTGAAAGGATCCTCCCGTCTACTCTTCCCGTTCACAGGCTGACTTGCTATTTAACATGGATAATTATATAGAAAAGTGCCCGGGCAGTCAACTTGCCTAGCTATGCCTTGCAATAATCCAGATTGCCTCATCTGCATAGCAGCATGCTTGTTAGCTTTCGGTGTTTTTGCACAGCGATTGCCGGATCTGAGCTGCGCTCCACCGGCAAAATTTATGATAGGCAGCAGGCAGTTATTGGCTCACCCGCCACTTTTCACTATACTTCCATCTAGACGCCTGTCTGTTTATATTTTTTACTGGCGGTCTATTGCTTTAGGCCGAAGGCTTTTAAGGCCTTTTCTATATTCACGCCGGTGACTTTGATCATTTTATTGCGTCCGGTGGCTCCAGAGGCAATTTTCACCTGGGAGCGGGGTACGGATAAAAGATCGGCTATAAAGGCCCGGCAGGCCTCGTTGGCCTCGCCTTCCACCGGCGGCGCCGTCAGGCGGATTTTTAAAGCATCCTCATGTAAGCCAACCAACTTGTTGGCGGCCGCTCTGGGCTGCACTCTGACCCTAAAAACCACCCCGGCTGCCTCTTCCTTAATATACAGCAAGGATTACCACTACCTCGTCTTTTTGGTTACCGGTTACATGACCAGATTTTGCCGCTGAGATTAATATAATTGTACAAGATCCCGGCCGTTACACCCCAGATGATCCGCTGGTTATATTGATAGAAATAAACCGGCGAAACCCCCCGTATCCGCCAGCCTTTCCGGTAAGACTGAGGAACTAAGTGAAACGGGAAATCTTCAGCAAAGCGGGTGGCCACTTCTACATTACTGCAGTATGGCGGGTTATTTGCAAAATAAGCCAGCGGCACCCAAAAAACTTCCCCCACCTCGCTGGAGCTGGGAGCGATCTGCTCCGGCCCGGCAATCTTCCCCACGTAGGGATAGATTAATGCGCCAGACGGGCTGATAAAATAATCCAGGGGTCCAATCAGATCAATCTGTTCCCTGGCCAAACCCAACTCCTCTGTCGCCTCACGAATGGCCGCCTCCTGAGGGTTGTTCAATTCGCACTCTTCTACCATGCCGCCGGGGAAACATATCTCGCCAGGCTGCCTTTTCAGATGTTCGGCACGAACTTCAAAAAGCACCTGCAGCTCGCCATTTACCGTTGCAATCGGCAGCAGCACTGCAGAAACTAAACATGCTACCGCGTTTTGAAACTTTGGTAATCGGTTGCCCAAAAACTTCTTGATATCATCCCAGTCAAAATTACTCCCTGCCGTCAAAAGAATGCATCCACCCCGTTAAAAAACTTTGCAGCCGAATGTATATCCTGGATCACAACCAATCATGAAAATCCAAATTAATATTAAATAAAAACGATTATCCGGTACACCAACATTTGCAGCAGTTGCAGCACAATTAAGGCCACTATCGGTGACAGGTCCAGCATCCCGAAAGGGGGAATTAATTTGCGAAAAATGTTTAAGTAGGGGTCAGTAATTTCGTAAACAAACCTGATGATCGGCTGGTAATGATTATGTTTAAACCAAGACAACAAAATTCGGAAAATCAACAGATATGAATATACCGTGAAGGCAACATCTACAGCAGTAATGATCACTTCCATGCTACACCCCGCCTGCTATTTTGTTCCGGACATTTCCCGTGATCTAGCAGTAGCCGCAGCTACCGCCTTCATCATCAGCGCCCGGGCGCCGCCTTCTTCCAGGGCAAAAAGGCCGGCGATGGTTGTGCCGCCCGGCGTGGTCACCATATCCTTTAGCTTGCCGGGATGCTCTCCAGTTTCTAAAACCATTTTTGCCGCTCCCGCCATCGTCTGAGCAATTAAAATCCTGGCTGTATCCCTGGGCAAACCAAGGCGCACCGCTCCGTCAACGAAGCCCTCCAGGAGCAGATACATGTAAGCCGGGCCGCTGCCGCTCAGGCCGGTGACAACATCCAGCATAGCTTCCGGTACAGGCAGCACCTTCCCTACCGCAGCCAAAATGGCCAGCGCCTTTTCCATATTTTCATCACCGGCATACTTCCCTGCGCTGACAGCACAGGCTCCTGCGCCTACCAGGCAAGGGGTATTGGGCATCACCCGCACCACCGACACCCTGTCTTTAAAACAGGACTGAATCTGTTCAATCGTAGCCCCGGCCACTATTGAAATAAAGGTTTGCTCCACCCGCGCCGTCGGGCTAATTTCCTCCAGCAAAGGGAAGAGTACCTGTGGCTTTACAGCCAGGATAACAATGTCTGCTGCTTTAACCACATCAATGTTGGCGGCGGTGACATTGACTCCCAGCTTATTGCGCAGGTATTCCAGGCGATCAGGATTTATATCACTGACGTACAGCGCAGCGGGTTTAACCAAACCCTCCCGGAGCAACCCGGCCACCAGGGCCTCACCCATGGCGCCTCCACCCAGGCAGCCGATCACCTGTCCCTTTAACGGCGTTGATTGCTCCTCGGTGTAGTTTATGAGCGCATCCATGGGAAAATACCCTTCTCTTTTTGATTTTTCAGTTCGCTGCTGATATCAATGTTTTGCGGGGCAAAAAGGAAAATGCCGTTTCCCACCTTTTGCTGGTGGCCGTTTAAGGCATACGTACTGCCACTGACAAAATCAATGATCCGCTTGGCCAACTCCGGCTCGGCAAGCTCAAGGTTGACAATAACCGGGCACCTGCTGAGCAAATGGTCGGAGATCTCTTTAACGTCCTCAAAAGTCCTCGGCTCAATTACCACCACACGCACCTGTCTTTGGGGGTGCAGGTTAATCACATTTCCCTTCTCCTTCTCCCTCTTTTTATGCCAAGGTTGTTCATCGCGCATGTCATCCACTCTATCCTGTTCCTCGTCTTCGGAAACCTCATCAAAACCAATAATACCAAGCACCTTATCGACCAGTTTAAAAGCCAAGCTGATCCCTCCTAAATATGTATTCAGATTCAGTAGATTGTTCAAAAAGTTTTGCTACCGCTGCCCAAATATTGCAGTACCGATCCTCAAGATATTGGCGCCTTCTTCCACAGCCACCTCAAAATCCCCACTCATGCCCATGGACAAGTATTTCATAGTTGCCCCCGGCAGGCTGCCCTCAATCCGTTGCGCCAGGTTCTTAAGCTGCCGGAACACCGGGCGCACCTCTTCCGGGTCTGCAACCCACGGGGCAATAGTCATCAATCCCTGCACGGCCAAGCAGGGCAGGCGGACAGCGGCGACTACAAAGTCCTCCGCCTCCGGTAATGAAAGACCAAATTTAGTTTCCTCACCGGCCACATTCACCTGGACCAGCACCCGGGCCACTGTATCACTTTCCGCAGCGGCCCGGCTGAGCTCCTCGGCCAGGGACCAGCGGTCAAGGGAGTGAATTAAGGCTACCTTGTCAATGATTTTTTTTACTTTATTAGTTTGCAGGTGACCGATTAAATGCCACTCGGTTTCGGGGGGCAGGTCCGGATACTTTTTTAAAAGCTCCTGGACCCGGTTCTCACCGAGGCTGACCACCCCGCAGTTAAGCGCCTCTCTGATTATTTCCGACGGCACGGTTTTCGTGGCGGCAACCAGCTTTATTTCCTCCGGCGGGCGGCCGGCCCTGAAAGCGGCGGTCATGATCCGTTCCCGCACCCGGTTCAGGTTGCTTTGAACATCCATTGCTCCTACTCCTTAACTTAACTATTCAACCCGGCTGTCTTCCCTGATCAACAGGGGGTTTGTTACATAACGGGCCTCTTCCCCCAAACCAGGCCCTGAAATCGCGACCTTGCCGTTTAGTTCCCGCTCGAGCTTGACTTTGACCCATTGCGCTTTTTTCTTAATAACCAGGTAAATGCCCGGTTCACCATCACGATAGACAATAGCGCCGGTGGGGACCAGCTGCCCTTTGAGCTTCGCAGTCGTAACAGTAAGGCGTACCTTACGGTGATGCAATATTGCCTCCGGGTAATTCGCCAGCGTAAAGAAGCCTGCCCACCGGTCGCCCTGTTCCCTTGCTTCACGGAGTTTCATGGAAAAAGTTTGGTTCTGCCAGGTTACCTCAAGCCAGTCATGCTTGTCCGCCAGGCCGGGTGGCAGGCTGGACTTTGGCAGTTCAATATAAACGGTCAGCGGCGCCAGGTTATCGATCAGTTTAAACAGGGGTTGTCCTTTTTCCACCGGCTTGTTAATGGCAGCCGGTTTCACGTCCTGCTTTTGCTGGCTGGCTGGATCCAACAGATCAAGGTTCCCCGGCGCAAGAATATTTTCCAGCCCGTCCAGGTGACGGCAAATAATTCCGGCAGCTGGGGTAAATACATTAAGGGCGCTGGAGTCCTGGTCCGCTGCTATGATCAGCGCCGCCCTGGCCCCAACCTCCAGGCGGCTACCGTCTTCACTAACAGCTTGCAGCAGCCCGCTGACCGGGGCTGTAACTACCTGCTCGTGCTTTAACAATATTCCATCCAGCAAGGCGGTCTCCGTGACCTCTTGGCTGGACAGAAACTCTACCCCGGCAATAGCACCGGCAATTGTGCCCCGGGCTAGAAAAAGAAGGAGCATCAATACCGCCAGTCCTAAACCTAATTTGAACAGATTAACTTTCTTCTTAGCAACGTTACCCATTTTTCATAAAATTAACCACCCGATTGTCTTGAATAGTACTTATTCGATAGCAATGAAATAATTCCTTTTAAGATCCCACTGTCGCGATAGTATAATTTTTATTTCTGCCCTAATACGTCCTCAAATTAACAAATTGAATAGGGATATCAAAATCATGATCCTTGATTACCTGCATAATGGCCTGGAGGTCGTCACGGTTTTTGCCGCTGATCCTCACCTGATCACCCTGGACTGTAGCCTGTACTTTGAGCTTGCTGTCCTTTACCAGCTTAGTGATTACCTTGGCTTTTTCTTTATCAAGCCCCTGGACCAGGGTTACCCGCTGGCGCACCGTGTCTTTGGCTGCTGGCTCAATTTTGCCGTATCTCAAAGCTTTTAGATTTATGCCCCGCCTGACCAGCTTGGTTTCGAAGATCTCAATTAAACTTTTTAGCTTAAATTCATCATCTGCGGCCAGCACAATCTCTGCCCCGTCAAAGTTGATATCGCTTTTACTGCCCTTGAAGTCATATCTGGTGCGCAATTCCCTGAGCGACTGGTCAACAGCGTTATGAACCTCAGGCATCTCTACCTGTGATACTATATCAAAAGTATTTTCCTTGGCCATATAGACACCTTTCCCATTTTTATATAAATGTACAACTTAACAGGCAAATTGTCAAAGGCTTCTATTATAATTATAATATATAGGACAGTCTTGGACAGGAGAGGGAACATGGCCATATATTCTTTTGACGGCGCAGACCTGAAGATGATGCTCCAGGGTGCCGTTGAGCTAATGGAACAATCAAAAGAGGAAATTGACTCTTTAAATGTCTTCCCGGTGCCCGACGGTGATACCGGCACCAACATGTACCAAACCCTGGCCGCAGCGGTGACCGAGGCGCAAGCCCTGGCCTCAAATCAGATCGGGGCGGTGGCTGGGGCGGCCGCGCGCGGAGGTTTAATCGGCGCAAGGGGCAATTCGGGGGTAATCCTATCTCAGATCCTGCACGGGTTCGCCAGCACCCTCAGCGGCCTGGAGCGGGCCACGGCCGCAGATATCGCCTGCGCCCTGGCCGAGGGGGCCAGGGTAGCCTACCGGACGGTGATGAGCCCGGTGGAGGGCACAATCCTAACCGTGGTGAGAAAATCGGCCGAAGGGGTGGCCGACCTGCACAGCGGAGATTTACTACGGCTGATGGTGAAAGTTTTAAACAATGCCCTCGTTGCCCTACAGGAAACTCCGGAACTGCTTCCGGCGCTAAAGGAGGCAGGGGTGGTTGACGCCGGCGGGAAGGGCTTTGTGGTAATCCTGGAAGGCTTTTTGAGCGCGCTCAAACAAGCCTCGCCCCTGGCCATGGCTAATCTCCGGACACCAGCGCCGGAAAGGCTGGATGCCGGGCCTGGGCAGGAGGCCTTTCTCAAAAGCAGCCGGCATATTGAGTTCACCTACTGCACCGAGCTGCTGGTGCAAGGCCAAGGACTGTCCCTGGAAAAAATCCGTGAAGAGCTATTGCCCTTCGGGGACAGCTTGATGGTAGTGGGCGATGCCGGCCTGGCCAGGGTCCACATCCACTCAAACCATCCCGGCCTGGTCCTGGAGTGCTGCCTTAAGCACGGGTCCCTGCACGACCTGAAGATAAACAACATGGCCGGGCAGAACCGGGAGCTTGTTTCCAGCGATTCCAGCAGCATTAGCTCCAGCAGTATTTCCAGCACTGCCCCGCCGGAAGCAGGCCGGCCCTTCGGGATCATCTCAGTTGGCACCGGTGACGGGATCACCCGGATCATGACCAACCTGGGCGCCGACACCGTAGTTTCCGGTGGCCAGACCTTAAACCCCAGCACAGGAACAATCCTGGAGGCCATTGAGGCAGTGCGGGCGGAGCAGGTAATCCTTCTCCCCAATAACAAGAATATCATCCTCACAGCAGAGCAGGCCGGTGCGCTGTCTGCAAAAGAGGTGACAGTGATCCCTTCCCGGAGCATCCCGCAGGGGCTGGCCGCCCTATTGGCCCTGGGCCCGGAGGACGATTTTGCCGCAGCCGGCCGCAAGATGGGCCAGGCGCTTTCATCTATACGCTCCGGGGAGATCACAACTGCCGTGCGCGACACTGTCTATAATGATCTTAAGATCAACAAGGGGGATATCATCGGGCTGGCCGACGGGGATTTGAAATGTGCCGGCACAGATTTAACTACAGTGCTCGAAGAACTGCTGGATTCGATGCTTGAGGGTGACGGCCGCCTGGTGACCCTTTATTACGGTGAGACGTTAACCGGTGCCCAGGCCCAGGCATTGTCCGAAAAAGTAGGCAGCAAATTTCAAGGCCATGACTTTGAGGTGCAAAGCGGCGGGCAGCCGGTCTATGATTTGATTGTATCAGTTGAATAGTCCAGTATCACTTATGACATTCCAGCCATACGAGCAACACGTTCGCCAGTAAGCATCACCGCTCGCCTATAATTATGTTTCACTTATTAAACTATGCCGGCCAGGCTGATTTATCCCCTGACTGCAGGGGCCTTAATTGCTTCGAATACTGGTAAACAATTTCCCCGTCAATGATATGATAAATGTCCTGCCTGGTTTTGGCTTGGGTTACATCAAGAACCCATTGGTTATTATGCTCTGACAGTTGAAAGTCTGCATCGTCCCCGTAATAGGTAAAACTAATATTCCCCAGGTTAGATTTGGCCCAATTTATGATCATGCACTGTGTGCTTTCGTCGATTTCATAATACGGTTTCAAGTTATTTTCTATCTAAAGCTGGCACTATTACGGCCTGCCACTTGAAAAGAAAAAAGCGCGTCCAATGGCGACAGTTCCCGTTTATTGATTTTTGTTAAAACTCTCCTTATAATTTCAGTTGAATCATATTATTTTTACCAGAAATGAACCGGTTGAACATTTCTATAGAAAGGGATGCCCATGAATAAAGTTTTTATAGTCACCGACAGCACCGCTGACCTCCCCGAAGAGCTGTGCCAGGCCTACGGCATTTCAGTGGTACCGCTAAAAGTGATTTTTCCTGGCTGCGCGCCGCTTTTGGACGGTGTAGATATTGATGCCGGGGAGTTTTACCGCCGGCTGGTGGAAAACCGGGAATTATCGAGCACATCTCAGCCCACCCCCGCCGAATTCGCGACAACCTACCTGCGGCTGCAGGCTGCAGGCGGCAGCATCATTTCCATCCATATCTCCTCCGCTATGAGCGGCACCTGCCAGTCCGCCAGGATGGGCAAAGCGATGGTGCCCGGGACTGATATTGAGGTAATCGACTCAAAGTCGGTCAGCATGGGGCTGGGAGAGCTGGTGCTGGCAGCCGCCCGCGCCGCCCGGGCCGGAAAATCAAAGCAGGAGATCCTTGAACTGATCTATGGGCTAATTCCGAAAATCAACGTCTACTTTATTGTGGACAGCCTGGACTACCTGGCCCGTGGCGGCCGGATCGGCAAGGCCCGGGCTTTTTTGGGCACTATCTTGAACATTAAGCCGCTTTTGTATCTCAAGGACGGCATCGTCTGCCCTTACGAAAAGTTAAGAGGCCGGGCCAAAGCCATGGAAAGACTGGTGCAGGTGGTGCAGGAGCACACCGGGGGAAAAGCAATTAAATATGCCCTGGTCCACGGCAATGACCCGGCCGGGGTGAAACAACTTCGCCAAAAAATGAATGAGAAGTTCAGCGACGATTCGGTCATCTCCAGCCTTGGCTCAGTTGTGGGCACCCACGCCGGCCCCGGGGTGCTGGGTGTTGTGTTTTATGTTCAAGAGAATGAGTAAGGTAAGTTTTTAAAATTTTCGTTTTAAGAAAGCTAGAGTATTTCATCTACCATATGATTCACTATGTTGGCAATTGACGGAGATGAAGTTATGCCCGGGGACTCAATGCCAATGAGGTTAATTAACCCCGGTAAACCGTGGTCCTCTTCATGGCTGATGATGAAGTCCCGGGGCTCCTCACCCGGGCCTTGTAGCTTGGGCCTGATCCCAACTGATAGCTGTATAGAGTAAAATCAGCTATTATCACCCATGCCTATTTCGCCTTTCTTGTTAATTTAAGCTCCAAAGTTACGGGGATGCTCTGAACTCACGGCTTTCTACTTGCCCCGGGCTGCCCAGCACGCCGAGGTCCTGCCCGTTCAACCTGGCGGTCACCGCCCCGGCATTGCCCATTTTAACCAATACCTGCTCCTGGCCCTCAAAGCGCTTGGACTGGCCCGGGGTGAGTGTCCCCTCAAAAGCTGTTGCCCCGTCCACCGTAACCAGCATCCAGCAGTCACCGTTGCTGACAGTAAGCTCAAGGTCTACCGCGGCGGCTCCCGCCGGCAACGGTGACTGCTCCGGTGAAGACTGCTCCTCTAAAGACTGTTGGGGCACAGAGGAGAGGCTGCCTGGTGCTAACGGACGCCCCAGGGTAGTTTTATCCAGGTAAACACCCAGGGCCACCAGCCCGGCTACAACTGCAACAGCCGCCAGCCAGAGCAGGTAGTTTCTTTTGGCATAGCCGCTAGACCTGGCCGACCTCATGGAAATCCTCCTGGTGGCAGTCCTGGCAACCGCAGGCTCCCCTGCCGGCAGTTTGCCGGGCGCCTCCGGCGCAGCTTTTCCGGCGAAGTTCCTGTTGTAAGTCTCCACAGCATCGGCCGCATCAAGCCCCAGAAAACCGGCGTAGGTTTTCAAGAAAGCTTTCGCGTATACGGCCCCGGGCAGCACCTGGAATTGCTCTTCCTCCATAGCCTGCAGGTACTTGCGGCGGATTCTGGTTTCGTTTTCTACATCTTCTAAAGTTAAACCCCTGTTTTCCCTTGCTTGCCTTAATTGTTGTCCGATTTCCAAAAGCCTTACCCCCTTGATTTACTTATGGGTTGCCTGGTCTTTTGTAATCTCCGCTCTCAAAAACTGACCTAAAGAAGATTAACCCGGTATTTGGGGCGGAGCAACAGGCGCCGGCTTTTCTAACCGGGCCTCGATAAAATCTGCAATTATTTTTACGGCAGCCTCAATTTCAGCGGTGTCCACACAAAGCTCGAAATCCGCACTGGGTGCAGCCGGGTACTGATACAGCGGGTCGTAGTGATATTCCAACAGGTAGGCAAAAGCCCGGGCAAATTCCTTTCTGGCAATCATTTCGTTCAGCTCCGCCACCCTGGCCTTGCCCAGAATTTTAACCAAGGCCGCGGTGGCCTGCTGCAGCTCATCAATATGATGGTCCGGGCCACAGGTGTAATCAGCGATGATGCGCCTGACCCGGTCGGCCATCGAAGCATATAAAAGGAGCCGGCTGCCCTGCCGGATGAAGTCCATTACCAGTGGTGGCACAAGCAGGTTGCCCAGCCGCCTGCTTTCGCACTCCACCACAAAGACCCCTTTAGCGCTGGCTTTCAGCAATATTTGCACGATGCTACTCTCAAAGGCCTTCTGGGTTGGTGAAGGCGGCAGGCCGATTTTGCCGTATACCGAGCCGCGGTGCCGGGCGAGCCCCTCCAAATCTAAAACAGGTATGCCCTTTCGCGCCAGCCCGGCCAGGACCTCCGTCTTGCCGACCCCGGTCAGGCCATGCAAAACCACAACCCAAAGCGGCAGCCCCTGCCGGCTTAGATACCGGTTGACATAATTGCGGTAGGCTTTGTAGCCGCCTTCCACACGATACACCAGGTAGCCCACCGTATCCAGAACTGAGGCCATAAACTGGCTGCGCTGCCCGCCCCGCCAGCAGAACACCACCAGGTTCCGGCCGGCAGCCAGGCTGTCGATAGCAGCCAGTTTCTCACTGAGCACCGGTGAAACCAAACTTAACCCCATCCTGACCGCCGTAGCCGGACCATCCTGGCGATAGGTGAGCCCAACCGACGCGCGCTCCTCATTATTCAAGACCGGAATGTTAACCGCACCCGGGATGGTATCTTCCGCGTACTCCTTTTCCGAGCGGACGTCAATCAGAAGTTTATTTTCCAATGCTAAAGCATCTTCGAGGGTTATATCTCTGTACATGTGCTGCTTTTGAAACCACCTATTGTATTTTGCTGGCCAACGGCTGTAATGTTGCCGGGCTAAAAACTATATTATCAAACTTCCTGCAAAATATATAATAAAAAAGAGCACAAAGTCAACAAACAAGCTTTTCCTACAACGTTTGCGACGGTGGCCGGCTCAGATAACACCACCCCTGGAGTTCTACGACAATTGCCAGATCCTGTCCGGGGTGCTTCTTAGATAATTTCGCCCTGGAGGATCTGTGCCTGGTAGCTGATTGGCTCCTTCAATCAGAGAGCCGGCATGTATTTCTTGAAGCCACCTGCAAGCTGGGCCTGGTAGTTTTCGCTTAGTGTTTATTAAAGGTCTGGTTGAATTGCTCCAGACTCATCAGGATCGCCCTGGGCTTACTGCCCTCGTAACCACCCACAATACCCTTTTGCTCCATAATATCAATCAGCCGGGCCGCCCTGGCGTAGCCGATACGCAAGCGCCGCTGCAGCAGGGAAATGGAGGCATGCCCGCTTTCGATCAGGATCTGCACTGCGTGGGGCAAGAGCTCATCTTCCATTTCCTGCGCTACCTTTTTCGTGGGCTCTTCCTGCAGGATCCGGTCATTATACTCCGGCTCAGCCTGGTTCTTCAAATAGTTAACTAGATCCTCCACCTCCCGATCCGACAGGAAGGCGCCCTGAACCCGCACCGGCTTCGGCGCCCCGACCGGAAAGAACAGCATGTCCCCCTTGCCCAGCAACTTTTCCGCTCCGGACATGTCCAGAATCGTGCGCGAGTCAATCTGCGAGGAAACGGCAAAGGATATGCGGGAGGGGATGTTCGCTTTAATCAGACCGGTGATCACATCCACGGAGGGCCGTTGGGTTGCCACCACCAGGTGAATGCCGGCCGCCCTGGCCATCTGGGCCAAGCGGCAGATGGCGTCCTCCACATCGGCCGGCGCCACCATCATCAGGTCGGACAGCTCGTCAATGATCACCACGATCAACGGCAGCGGGGACTGGCCGCCACCTTCTTTTTCAATCAGCTGCTTGTTGTATCGTGTGAAATCACGCACTCCAGCTGAGGCAAACAGCTCGTAGCGCTGCTCCATTTCCTTCACGGCCCACCTTAAGGAGGTGGCCGCCTTTTTTGGGTCGATAACCACCGGTGATACCAGGTGGGGGATCCCGTTATACATGGTCAGCTCCACCATTTTAGGGTCAATCATCAAAAATTTGACCTCGTCAGGCGTCGCCTTAAACAGGATGCTGACAATCAGGGTGTTGATGCAGACGCTTTTGCCCGATCCGGTGGCGCCGGCAATCAGCAGGTGCGGCATTTTCGCCAGGTCAGCCACCACCGGGTTGCCGGCAATATCCTTGCCCAGTGCTATGGTCAGCTTGGAGCCGGCTTGGATAAATTCCTGGGTCTCCAAAAGGTCCCGCAAATGGACCATCGAGGTTTCTTTATTGGGTATTTCGATGCCAACCGCCGCCTTGCCGGGAATCGGCGCCTCGATCCGGACGCCCGGGGCGGCCATGCTAAGCGCGATATCGTCGGCCAGGCCTACGATCCGGCTGACTTTAACCCCGGCCGGCGGCTGAATTTCATAGCGGGTAATAGCCGGGCCCCGGGAAACCTGGAGCACTTTGCACTTGATCCCGAAGCTTTCCAGGGTATCCTCCAAGATCCGGATATTGTCATTGATATCCTTGCTTAACCGGGTATTCTTGAGCCGGTAGGGGCGGAGCAAAAGAGATAGCGGGGGCAACTGGTAGTGCGAATTTTCCGGGGCAAAGCCCAGCGTCACCACCGGCAGCTCATCTTTATACTGCTCGGCCGGGCCTGTGGCCTTTCTCCCGGCAGCGGGCTCCCTTTTCTTTTTGACAGGCTGGTCGTCCCGGCTTGGCGCGCCGCTTTTCTTTTCGGTGGCAGCGGCGGGCGCCTCCACCACGGTAAACTGATCCCCATGATCTATAATTACGGGGGCAGGCTGTTTTTTTTCCGGCTCCTCCGGCTCTTCTGTAAAAAGATAGTCGGTCAGCGCCCGCCAGCCTTTCCCCGCGCCCGCCTGCGCTCTAGCGGCAAGAGCCCGGGCGATGGCTGCCAGGGAAATATTCGTTAACAGGAGGAGCGCCACCAACCCGGCGGTAGCCAGGATAATATAGGCGCCGGTAAGACCGAAGGATTTCCTTAACAAATAGCTGATCAGCGCCCCCAGCAGGCCTCCCCCGTCACCGGCAATGCCGGCCTGGAAAGAATCGTCCAGGGGGATGATCATATGCAGAAAGGACAGCGCGGTGATGAAAAGCAACAGCGCCCCGTACATCCGCTGGGTCATCGTGGCCCGGCTTCTTCTGCGCACCAGCTTTACCCCCACCAGGAGCAGGAGGAGGGGAAAGAAATAGCAGCCCTCACCCGCAATGCCCTTCATTAGCCTGACCGCAAAATCGCTGAGTAAGCCCGAGGACTGCGAAAAAAGGCTTACTGCGCCAAGTACTCCAAGGGCGATCAGGATCACCCCGAATATTTCATATTTTAGCGTTTCTTCAATTTGGCCTTGTTTTGCCATGAATTACCCACCCTAAGATAATATACCATAGGCGCTGCTAAAAGTCTCAGCTAAGTCTCAGCCCGCCGGCATAAAAATAGCCCCCGGTTATTGATCAGGGGGCTGGAGCTTCCCGGGTCTGATGTTCAGTGCAAGCCTGACCCGGGGGAATTTATCGCTTACCGCACGGACTCGTGCGGTAAGCGGGCTATACTTCGACTAAGTTCCCGGGAGCTAATTCAGGTCTCAGATAATCAGCCGGCTTTGTGCTTAAAAGCTTAACTATCCTTGTGCCGCCGTGGCCGTCATCGGCCACCAGCATCGCCACACCCTGATAATTTACCTCCCGGAAGTCCGGGTAGGTGGTCAGATCAAAGCCTTCCAACACCAGCTCAAGCTGCATGGGTGTATATAAAATCATCCTTTGGGCGCCTTCCTTCACACTTTTTCAGGCTCTTCAATCATTTCGTTCAGCTTTTTTATGGCGGCGCCGATACCGCCGACCTCATTAATTAAGCCGACTTCCACCGCTTCCTTGCCGATCAGCACCGTACCGATATCCCGGGCCAGTTCCCCGGTGCGAAACATCAGCTCACGGAATTTCTTTTCGGTAATATTCGAGTGCTCGGTGACAAAACCCACCACCCGGTCCTGCATCTTATCCAGGTATTCATAGGTCTGAGGCACACCGATCACCAGGCCGTTCAAGCGGATCGGATGGATGGTCATGCTGGCGGTGGGGGCAATAAAGCTATGGGTGCAGGAAACCGCCACCGGCACGCCAATGGAGTGCCCGCCGCCTAGAACCACAGACACGGAGGGCTTGGTCAAGCTGGCGATAATCTCCGCAATCGCCAGGCCAGCCTCCACATCGCCGCCCACAGTATTCAGTATAATGAGTATTCCCTTTACCTCCGATGCTTGCTCCAGTGCTACCAGCTGAGGGATCATATGCTCATACTTGGTGGTCTTGTTCTGGGGCGGGAGTACCAGGTGGCCTTCAATCTGGCCCACAATAGTTAGACAGTGGATATTACTTTTAACCTCCGGCAGCGGTGTGGAGCCCATTTCCTTTACCGATTCAAGGACACCTTTAGTCCGGCCGACCACCCTTTTGCCAGGGTGATCATGTTCCGGCTCCCCTGGGCCCTCCGGTTCCTCCCTTCGCTCCGGATCGGGCAACACGTCCGGATCGGGGCCGGGGCCGGGATCGGGTTCGGGATCATCAGGAATAGTTCCTAAAGCAAGGTCATATCGAGTTCGCATCTTATACACTCCTCGTTATACATTGAAAAAAACAGCCGACCATACCTTTAGTATGCTTAAAAAAAAGAAAAATACACCGCCAATTCCCCGGTGGTGTATGAAAAAAACAATATGTAAGGAGGTTAAACGGTCGTCTTCCGTTCGGTAAACCGCTTAAAAAAAGAGCAGATGCCGACCACTATTCGGACCAAAGGGTTTTTCAACCGCTCCTCGAGTGCCTTAAAGCCGTCTCTGGTGGCGGCCAATTCCTCCTGGGCCAGCATTTGCGACCGCTGGCGCTCCCCCTCCGCCCGCAGGGCTTTTTTCAAAGCGCTGCTTAGCTCGCTGATTTCCCCCATCATCCTGCGCTCTTCTAGCAGTGCCGCAGCTCTTTCTCGTTCAAGCTGTTGTTTTAATTCCACAATTTCAGTATGCAGCTCAGCTACTTTGTTGGCTTGCTTATCCTTTAGCTCGATAAACTTGGCCTTATATTCCCTGTCTTTTTCCTTATATTGCTGGAGCTTGGTAAAGAGCGACTCCAGGTTGTTTTGGGTTTTGATCAAAGTCACCCTTATTTTTGACGCATCGTCCTTGGTCTCTTTGGTCCTGTTTACCCACAGGCGGCACTGGTACAGGATGCAGTTTGACTTTGCCTCCAGTTTCTTAATATGCTCCCGGTAACGGTAAATCTCCCGCTTGCGCAAGGAGAGCAGCAGGTCTTTTTCCGCCATCTGGGTCAGCAGATAATCGTGCTGGCCGGCCAACTCCATCTTCTCGGCCAGGGCCGCCGCCACTTCCCGCTGGCCGGCCATGGCTTCACTCAGGCTGTTTTGCGCGGACTCGAGCTTATTTTTCCAGCGCAGGCGGTCCTGGCGCCACCTGACCTTTTGCCTGGCCACCATATTCAGGAACCTGCGCAGTATGTCATCATAGAGCAGGTGCGCGGCCGGGTTATAGCTCCACACTCCCTCACCGACCAGCTCAAAGTAGGAAAACTTGCGCAGCACGCCCTCGATGGTCTTTTTTTCCGTAACCCGCCAGGAATTGATCACGTCCTGGAGTTGCTGCAGGGAAAGACCGCCCGGGTGCATCTTCATTGCTTTCACAACCAGGTGTTTGAGGGAGTACTGGCTGGCTTCAACCTCCCATTCAGTGAGGCCCCAGTAGCCATTGTCCAGCTGAATAAACCGCCCATCTGAAATCAATTGCACCTCTTCCGCCAGCATCGTCTTGGTCTTTCTTTTTTTTGCATTTCCTTTTTTCATTAGCTCCCGCAGGTTTTGCGGCTGTCCCTTTTTCAAGAGCAGTGCATAAAATTGATCATTATCCCGCAGGCCCTCTAAATTTAAACGCCAGTTATCCCTCTCCGGGAAAAAGCACGGGTGCTGGCTAAGGCACAGGTTTACCTTCTCCTCAACTTGAGACAAGGAATAATCTTTAAGCATTTTTCGATGGACATAAGGGGTTAGTTCAGCTACCGAGAGAGATTCAAAAAAGAAAAGGGTTTTCTTTAAGACATCAGTCAAAGAATTCAGTCTCCCACCCATTTGGTTCTGCTCACCGTCCTTGCAATTAATAAAAACAGTCTATATTAATAGATTCAGCCATTATTTAATAATACCTTTATTTTCCATAACAATTTATACAAAATATTCCATCAATATCCGGCAATTACCTACACAAAATATAAACAGACGCCGGATATAATAAAAGACAACGATCCCAGTTAGGAGATGATTTGATGAGAGAGCCGGAATTAATTTATAACCCGCAAGGTACTTCCATAGGTGAAATCAGCGTGGAGGGTCCGGTGCAGGCAATCGAACTGGAAAAAATGCACCTAAATAAAGGGCTGACCAGCTTTCGCCCCCCGGACAGGCAAATTAAAGCTTTAATCGAAATTGCGAATTTACCTGAGGGCATGATTTATGCGGCCAGGGATGGCCAGGAAATTATCGGCTACCTGACCTTCCACTACCCGAGCAAGTACAGTAGGTGGAGCAAACACCCGCGGGTTTTGGAACTGGGCGGCATTGAGGTCAGCCCGGGCTGGCGCAGAAAGGGAGTCAGCTCAGCGCTGCTCAGGGAGGCGTTTGCCAACCCGATGGTGGAGGATTATATCGTGGTGGCCATCGAATTCTGCTGGCACTGGGATTTAAAAGGAACCGAACTGGGGCTGCCCGGCTACCGAAAGATGATGATCGATACCTTTAAAAAAGTAGGCCTTGAGAAACGCGCTACCGATGATCCGGACATAACTGAGGAAGCAGCCAACATATTTGCGGTGCGGATCGGCAAAAATGTCAGCCAGGCGGATATTTCGCTTTTTGAGAGCATGCTCTTTGTGCACTAAGCCAATATGCCGGTATAACCCGTCATGCGCAAAAAAGCCTGCAACCACCCGGCCGGTCCGGCCGCTGCAGGCCTTAGATTTTTTAATTAAACGCTTTAAACGCTGTAATTGGGCGCCTCTTTGGTGATCATCACGTCATGGGGGTGGCTTTCCCGCAGGCCGGCCGCTGTACAGCGCATGAATCTGGTTTTTGTTTTCAGCTCCTGGGTATCACGGCTGCCGCTGTAGCCCATGCCGGCGCGCAGGCCGCCGATCAACTGGTAAACCGTCTCGGCCAGGGAACCTTTAAAGGGTACACGCCCTTCCACGCCCTCCGGCACCAGCTTCTTCTCATCCTCCTGGAACTCCTGGAAGTAGCGGTCCTTGCCGCCGCCCTTCATGGCGCCCAGGGATCCCATACCCCGGTATACCTTAAAGCTGCGCCCCTGGTAAATCTCCATATCGCCGGGGCTTTCCTCCGTACCGGCCAGCAGACTGCCGAGCATCACCACATCCGCGCCAGCCGCAATCGCCTTGGCGATATCTCCCGAGTACTTGATCCCGCCGTCTGCGATCACCGGGATCCCATACCTGGCCGCCACCTGCGCGCAATCATAGATGGCGGTAATCTGGGGCACCCCGATACCCGCCACCACCCGCGTCGTGCAGATGGAGCCGGGACCCATCCCTACCTTGACCGCGTCCGCCCCGGCCTCGATCAGGTCCCTGGCCCCGGCGGCGGTGGCGATATTCCCCGCAATCACGTCCAATTCGGGATATTTTTCCTTGGTCCGGGCCACCGTTTCCAGCACCCCCCGGGAATGACCGTGGGCGGTATCAATAACGACTGCGTCCACACCGGTCTTCACTAAGGCCTCGATCCGCTCCTTTGTGTCATAGGCAACACCCACCGCCGCCGCCACTAACAGCCTGCCCCCCAGATCCTTGGCCGAGTTGGGGTACTGGCGTACTTTTTCAATGTCCTTAATGGTAATCAGGCCCCTGAGGTTAAAGTCGTCATCAACGATGGGCAGCTTCTCCACCTTATAGCGCTGAAGTATGTTCTTGGCCTGCTCCAAATTGGTACCCATCGGGGCGGTGATCAGGTCTTCCCTGGTCATCACCTCACCGATCTTTTTAGAAAAGTCCTGCTCAAAGCGGAGGTCGCGGTTGGTGAGGATGCCGACTAATCTGCCCCGGACGGTAATCGGGACGCCGGAAATCCGGTACCTTTCCATTAAGACCAGCGCCTCGCTGACCAGGTTGTCCGGCGACAGGTAAATCGGATCGGTAATAACCCCGTGCTCCGACCGCTTCACCCTGTCAACTTCCATAGCCTGTCGCTCAACAGACATATTTTTATGAATTACCCCGATGCCACCCTCCCTGGCGATAGCAATAGCCAGCCGGGACTCGGTCACGGTATCCATCCCTGCACTCATGAGGGGAATGTTTAATTTGATGGACTTGGTCAATCTGGTACATGTATCTACATCTCTTGGCAAAACTTCCGAAGCAGCTGGAATAATCATTACGTCATCGAAAGTAAGGCCTTCTCTTTCAAATTTCTCCGGCCACACAGCCTTTCCCTCCCCCCGCCGGCGAACCGGCAACAAGAAATTTATATTGATTTATTATAGCATAAAAATCGCTCATTCTAATTTTGGCGATTAATTTTTACAAGGCTGCAGTTTTACCGTTCGATGACCTAAAAAACTTGACACCTCCCGAGTAAATGGCTATCATTAAATATGTTACATTATTATCTCCCAGTAGCTCAGCTGGATAGAGCAACGGACTTCTAATCCGTAGGTCACAGGTTCGAATCCTGTCTGGGAGGCCAAAGCTTAAAACCTTGATTTTATCAAGGTTTTTTTATGGGTGAAATTAACAATAGCCACTTTAAAACCAGCTTTTTAACCTAGTCCGTCGGTCTCTTTCAGAGGAAAAATACCGAGAAAGAGGCATATTTACTAATAATCCGTTGGTCTCTTTTGAGCATGATTGCTGGCTGCAAATGTAAGCCCCTTTTGTATGAATGCAAAAAACATACAAAGGGGGTTCTAATCAGATTTTTACTTGAAAAAATTACAACTATCAAATAATAAGGATGTATTTTCGTTGTTTAAAAACAATTTCGTGGACTGAAAACAGTTCGACAGGTAAGCCAATTTCGCGTGACCATGGGGAGCAACCTAGGCGATCCGGCCTGTGGGGTTCACAGTGGGAACAGTATTCAGGACTGAATATATTTCCTTATGAAAAGCCGGAGCATCCCAGAGGGCCACTCCGGTAGGGATCAGGTTTTGGTCGTTCTCCGGATTTTTATCGTCCGAAAAATACTCATACATGAAATAGAGAATGCCACTCTCGGCACGGTCGATTCGCTGTAACCGGCAATGACTCATTAAAATCCTCCAAGTAACTTCGCTTTTTAAGTTCGGTAATGATTTTGCCGCCTTAAATTCCTGTATTTATTCTGTCTCCCCGAAATTTCCCAGCCCGCCCATCAGCCGAGTATAGTGGCTTTCTGTAGCATTTACTAACCAGCCACCTCATTTCCCCAGGCTTCC
>MVQL01000240.1 GCA_002067205.1 Pelotomaculum sp. PtaB.Bin104 | reverse complement strand
TGCGCCTATACCCTAGCCAAAGAAGGAAAATCAGTTTTGGTGATAGAGAGGGGCGACACCCCCGGCAGCAAGAACGTTACCGGGGGAAGAGTATACACCTACGCCCTGGAGATGCTGGATGAAGGTCTTTACGAAGAAGCGGCTCTGGAGAGAAGAGTGACCCATGAGCAGATTATGATGCTGGGCGGGGATAGAACCGTATGCATCGACTATCAGGATCCTTCCTTCAATGAGTCAGGCCAGGTTCCCATGTCCTACACCGTTCTGCGCGCCGGCTTTGATGAATGGCTGGCGGGTAAAGCCGAGGAGATGGGCGCTATGCTGGCCTGTGGCATTAAAGTGGACGCGCTCATCGAAAAAGACGGAAAAATCGTCGGTGTTGTCGCCGGTGAGGATGAAATGTATGCCGGTGTGGTTGTTGCAGCGGATGGAGTCAATTCCTTTATGGCGCAAAAAGCCGGCTTGATCAAAGACATAGAAGCGCACAGCGTAGGAGTGGGCGTAAAAGAAGTGATTGAACTGCCGGCCGAAACGATTGAACAACGCTTTAACCTGAAAGCAGATGAAGGAGCCGCCCGGATGATCCTGGGCTGCACGGAAGGTATTCACGGCGGAGGCTTCCTATATACCAATAAAGAGAGCATTTCCCTGGGCTGCGTATTTATGCCGGAGGAAGCAGCACATAAAAAAAGGTCGGTGCATGAAATCTTTCAGGAGCTTAAAATGCACCCGGCTGTCTATCCCTTGATCGAAGACGGTAAAACCATAGAATACGGAGCCCACCTGGTAACAGAGGCAGGCTACCGGGGCATTCCAAAAAAGCTTTACCGGGAAGGCTTCTTAATGGTAGGCGACGCCGCCGGATTTGTCATCAATACCGGCTACTCCATCAGAGGCATCGACCTGGCCATCATCAGCGGTATTGCTGCGGCCAGGGCCATCATCGGGGCGGGAGAAACTGCCGATATAGGACCAAGCTATATGAAAGAACTAGAGAATATGAAGCTTCTGCCCACCATGAAAGCAGTGGACGGATACTATGATGTTTTAGAAACTCCATGGATATACGATAAGGCGCCCAATCTGGCAGCAGATGTATTTAAGAATCTGTTCACAGTGACCGGAGAAGTGCCGGGGAAGATAAGGAAAGACATAATGAAGCTGGTCAAAGCAAACGGGCTTTCAGTCTGGCAGCTTATCAAATTCGGGTTTAAGGGGATGAAAGCACTATGAGCGTAGAACGGATGCCAGCGCCTGAGCTGTTGGGCCTGAACCGGTTTAATGTAGATGAAGAAGAGCCCCATATCGTCCTGGACAAAGAGATGTGCGCCAAATGCCAGGATAAACCCTGTCTATATGTATGCCCGGCTGTGCTATATAAGCTGGATAAAAACGGAGCGATCAGTTTTGATTATGCGGGATGTCTTGAATGCGGAACCTGCCGGGTGATGTGCAAAAACAAGGGAATCGTTAAATGGGTCTATCCACGCGGAACCTTCGGAATTAGTTTTAGGCAAGGGTAATATTCTAGGAAGATCGCGCAATCCTAGGGGCTGGTTTCAGGTAAACTATCAAATGGTCACAGGTCAAGGGTTAGCGCTTTTTGGGTCATCAAATAAAGGTGGAGTATGGGTGATGTAGATGATCAGAGAAGCGGAACACTATATCCATAATAAAAAGCCTCGCTTGTTGCCCCTGGGTAATTTTGACGGTGTGCACTGCGGCCATAAAAACTCATTTCAAGAGTAGTTGAACGAGCGCATATGATTCAAGGTGCGGCACAGCTTTGATCTTTGATTCCCACCTAGCTGCGATTCTACACTGATAAGGCTCCCCAGATGCTGGTGACGGCTAGTGGCAGCGTAAAATACCAGCGGCTGAAGAGTTGGATATCCCTTTTGAGTATTGCAAGCGTATAATTCGAAGTTATTCTCTGAGATTAATTTAATGTTTTAAAGAACCTGTTTTGCAATTATAAAAAATTCCCAAAAAGTGTCGATTTAAATCCTCCCAAGTTTTTTGAGTTTTCGATATAAGGTAGTACGAGCTATACCTAATGCCTCGGCAGCCTGTGTTAAGTTTCCATTAAATTTATCCAGAGTTTGGAGAACCAAATTAGTTTCCATATTATGTAAACTGGAATTTATTTTATCATCACTTTTTCCAATGGATTCTTCTGAAGACGGGGTGTAGTCGCAGATAAAATCAGGTAACAATGATTTACAGACCAAAGTATCATTATTGGAAAATATAACGAGTTGTTCAAGTACATTTTGCAGTTGGCGAATATTGCCTGGCCAAGAGTAATTTTGGAGCAATATCTTAGATTCTTCATCAAAACTGATTAGAGAGGAATGATATTTCATACTGAATTTGTCAAGAAAATATTGGGCCAGGGGAAGTATGTCTTCTCTTCTTTCTGTTAAATCAGGGACCTTTATGCGAACAACGCTCAAACGATAAAAGAGATCCTGCCGAAATCTTCCTTCTTGCACTTCCTTGTCTAGATTGCGATTAGTAGCCGCAATTATTCGGACGGATAATTTTCTACTCTGATTGCTACCTATTCTAGTTACGGTATAATCTTGAAGAAACCTAAGCAAACTTACTTGCATGTCCAAAGGCATTTCTCCAATTTCATCAAGAAAGATCGTACCATTATCGGCTGAAGCGAACTTGCCGATACTACCGCTTTTACGTGCCCCTGTGAAAGCGCCCTCCTCATACCCGAATAATTCGCTGTGCAAAAGACTAGCAGGGATTGAACCGCAATTTATAGCGACAAAATCTCCATATACTTCGCTTTCCTTGTGAATCGCTTGGGCTATTAGTTCCTTGCCAACACCGGTGGAGCCTTCAATCAAAATAGGGACTGACGTAGCCGATATTTTTTGGATTATATTCCGAATATTGCTGATGCCAGAAGAGGATCCGATGATATTGTTTTGGCTTAAAAAATGGACAGAATCAGTTTCTTCGAAAGCAATTGGGAGCGCAAATGGATTATCAGTATAGGGAATTTCAGAACGGAAACGTAATAAGTAGCATTCCTTCTCCATAGGTTTGTCTATTCTGTTTATTGTGATAATCGAGTTAGAGTTGTTTACGGTATCTAGTATCTCAAGATGACGTATAGGCCTAGGATGAAAGCTAACCGTAGTCCATTCCTGTAAATCAAGAAATTCAAGAATGCTTAAACCAATTATTGACTGCTTAGTATCGCTTGACCAGCGTTGCAAACAAGATGTATTACAATTCAATATCGTACCGTCATAGTCGACACAAACACAAGCATCTGTACAGGAGTCAAGGATATCCGTGAATAGATCAGTAGATTCAACGCCGTTGTCTCGAATGTAACATAAATTAATTAACCGAGATACTATATCGAGAACATTGCAAAAAATCGGGAAATCTTCATGATATCCGTTGCATGTTAAATCCATTACACCAATTATTTGATTATTATTATCAAAGAGGGGAGACGCAACTCGTGATAATCTGTGATAATACATAAAAAAATTTTCACATCCGCATACTGAAACCTGTTTTTGATACATTAATGCAAGAGAAGAAGAGTTCGTTCCCTGGTATTTTTCATCAGACAGAAGGCCGTTACTATTCACATAGGTCTTTAAAGCTTCAGGGCTTGTGATGTGGTATAAAGTAAAACCGGTATTATCTCGAATAATGCAAGCAATATCATCAATAATGCTGCAAACGTACTTCATTAAAGGAAGCGCATAATCAATCAATTTAGCATTATTTTCGCGCATTAAATGAAGGCAATTATAGGAGCCTCTTATGTTTTTAATTGTATGGGGTGATGCCCACGGATTTAAGCCATAATTTATTGATCTTTCCCAGGATTCGCTGATCATCGGAGATACAAATTGAGGCTTGATTTTGTAAGCCATATAGCCATTCCAATCTTTTTGTATATTAGCCATACTAATAATATCTTGTTCATTCATTTACTCACTTCCTCGTTAAATAACTTAATGTCGTTTAATTGCCGGATTTTTTTGGAAATCCTATTTTATTTCAGTCTTAACTTGTTCGTTAAAGGTCATCCCAAGGAAGAAAAGGATTTTAGTGTCAACTATGAGTTTAATGGCTGCTGTTAAAAACGTAGCAATTTGCAAAACTATATCAAAATGCAACGATTGCATATACATGATACTAAAATCAAATAAGAAAAGCAACGGGTTGATATAGATAATAAGCGGTTGCTAAATTTCTGCGGTATGTGCAAGGGAGGCTTAGGTACGGCTATCACGAAGAGTTCAGAAGAGGTGCATGAACTGGTACCGATTTAACAAAATGCTTCAGTACAATCCTTCCAAAGCCCCATATCTTTGTGAACTTTATGACTCAATGGCTAGGTGAAGAGCCGGATGCGTTAGTAGCGCAAGTCCGGTTCTGTGCAAGTGAGAAGGGCGCACTGCAAGGCAAAGCGTCCTTCGATCTACTCGACCCAGCATTTCTTGGTCAGGCAATTCCGTCAGCTTTTAGACCTTTTAATTGGCATTAACAATAAATAGAGTTTTAGCAAGAGAGTTGTCGCGATGCACTAAATTTAAAGATGCATCGTATTTTTAAGAGGCTGCCCCTTTTCGGGTAGCCTTTTGTGATTTTCACTTTAAAAATAAAGGATATGTTGCGATACGCACTGCTTGTTGTGCAAAAGGCTACGAAGCCGTTACAAAAAATAATTACGTAATAGTAATTTAGTGATCCCTTATCACCATATTGTTGGGATTCTACAAAAATATTTTGCCTACTGAAAATCTGGCATATGTATTGCAATTACTGATCGCGACACGTTTAATCGACATAAAACATCCCAGATATAAGATTTGATGGGAAAATTATGAAGGGAGAGCGATAAAACTCAGGAAGGGAGGGCTGGATATTCATAACGATTAGAAGCTGAAGGAGATGATCATATGGAACAAGTCTCTATCGATATGATTGACACAGTGGCGGTAGTAACTCTTGACAATCCCCCGGTTAATGCTCTTGGATATCCAATTCTGGTGCAGATACGGTCTGCTTTTGAGGAGCTCTTAAAAGTGGATGATCTTCGTGTTGTGGTGTTTACAACGGCCGGAGAAAAATCTTTTGCAGCCGGGTCAGACATTAAATATACTCAAAATTTAAACCATGAGTATGGGATCGAAAACGGGCTGAGACGAAAGAGAATACTGAATTCATTGAGAATTTCCCTTGTCCTGTAATTATGGCAGTAACCGGATATATTTTGGGCGGGGGACTTGAATTAGCCATAGCAGGCGATATTAGAGTGATGTCCCAACAGGCGAGAGCGTGATAGATTATGCACTCGTGGAGTGGAGTTAAAAAGTGCTATAGGATTTGTGTTTAATAAAATACGCTCCCTAAATCGGTTAATTTGTGAGTATTTTAAAATTCCATTAGAAAGTGAGGAAACGATTGTGAAAATGACGGAAAATCAAGAAATGTTAATGAAGATACTAGGTGAGTTTATTGATCAGGAAGTGAAACCCCGGTTGAAAGAACTAAACATGGTGGATGAATATCCGTTTTGGATGCGCGACAGGGCGGCTGAACTGGGATTAATGGGGATTGTCGTTCCGGAAGAGTATGGCGGAGCTGGTGAGTCATTGACCACTCTAATCATGATGGTCATGGAAGCCGGCAAGGTAAACAACGTTTTAGGATCGCTTGTTAATAGTTCTCTAACAACATTGAAAATGCTAAGAATTGGTAACAAGCAACAGATCGAAACATTTTTGCCCAGGATGTTGGATGAAGGCAGATTTGCCGGTATGGCCTGGACAGAACCTGCAGCAGGATCTGACGCGAGGGCGGTTCAGACTACTGCCGTATTAGATGGTGACGAATGGGTGCTTAATGGAACCAAAACTTTTATTTCTTACCGGAATGCGGTTGGGCTGTGGCAGGTGAGTGCCCGCACAGTGGATGAGAATGGAAAAGAGGGCATCAGTGCGTTTTACATTGATGCTGAAGCTCCTGGACTTAGTTATGGAACACATTACACGAAATTTGGATTCAATGGTTCAGATACTGGAGATATATACTTTAGAAATTGCCGGGTTCCTAAATGGGCAGTGATTGGAGAAGTGAATAAGGGATTAAGCACAGCGCTGTCGATATTGGATGCATCCCGCCTAACCATTGCAGCAAGGGGACTCGGCTTTGCCAAAGGAGCATTTGAACAATCCTTTGCGTATGCGAAGGAGAGGAAACAATTTGGAAGAGCCATCTGTGAAAATCAGATAATTCAACATTACTTCGCCGATATGATTACTGAAATAGAGGCGGGAGAAGCTTTGCTCTATGCTTATGCAGAAAAGGTGGATGCAGGGTTGCCGTTAGGAAAAGGCGGGTCTGTCGCTAAACTGTATTGTTCAGAAGTAGCAAAGAGAGTAACAGATAAAGCGATATCCATATGTGGCGGAATGGGGCTGTTGGACGATTATGGCCTGGATCATTTTTACAAGGATTCAAGAACATTGACTATTACAGAAGGCACTTCTGAGATTCAGAGAAACATTATTTATAAGATATTGCAGAAAGAGTACTAGGTTTAGCTGAAAAAAGCCGTTTTATTTAGTAAAACGGCTTTAATCACTATTCTGGCAAATAACTCTTATTTATAAATAGCTGAACATTAGGAGGAAAAAAACATGACGGAACGAGCAAAAGGTATCATTGATGAATTCGGTCCCTTGCAAGGTATCCGTATATTAGTTACCGGACAGGCATTGGCTGGTCCAGGAGCAGCTCGGTGGATGGGAGATATGGGAGCGGAAGTGATCAAGATCGAGCGGCCCGGTCAAGGAGATTTGTCCCGGCTGGGTAGGAGACATGGTCCTTATCAGGTTGTACCTAAGTGGATCAGCATGGGAAGAAGTAGCATGAGTATTGAAGTTGAATTGGACTTTAAAAAATATCCAGAAGCGGAAACGTTTTTTATTGACTTAGTTAAACAATGCGACATATGGATCAATAGTGTTCCGGGGATTGATAAAAAAGGTCCCACGGATGAATTGGCATTGGCTGCAAACCCAAAGCTGGTAATTGTACAAGTTACCGGTTTTGGGCTAAAGCAAAATGGCGGATTGGACGAATATTTGACACGTCCTACGTTTGATGTTATTGCCCAGGCTTTTAGCGGTGCTTGTGCAATGCAAGGAATGCCAGACGGGCCAATTCTGCCAGCTAATCCTATGATAGCTGATAATATCACTGCTATGACGACTGCTTTTGCAGCTTTAAGTGGCTATATTAACGCACAGAAAACAGGAAAAGGGCAGGTTGTTGATGTTGCGATGTATGAAGCGCTTGCAAACTCCTTTAACTATTATTGGTGCACTTGTTTAAATAATCAAGGGCCTGCCTTTCAACGCACTGGACCAATAAATGAGCTTTATCAGCCCTTTGGCTTATATGAGTGTAAAGACAAGAATGTTATGGCAGTAGCAATTGTTGGCATTCCGTTATGGACAAAACTATTGGCGATGTTTGGAGTTGATATAAAAAGCTACCCATATAACGAAACCTGTTGTCAACAGGATCCCGAGCTAGCTAAAGAATTTGCTGCGATATGGCAGAACTGGCTGGCTGAACACAGTGCGCAGGAAGCAGAAGAGGCTTTGGTACAAGCAGGTGTTCCTGCGGTTAGAGTTTTGGATTTCAATACCGCCGAACAGCATCCACACTGGGTAAGTCGTAATGATTTTGTATATATAGATGATCAAACCTCTGGTGAAAAATATAAAGATCTGGCGCCAGTGCCGCGCTTTACGAACACTCCTGGAAAAGTATGGCGTGGAGGTCCCCTGCTGGGGCAGGATACTGATGTAGTCCTTAAACAGATATTGGGATATTCGGATGAGAAGATATCTGATTTAAAGAATAAGGGCTTTATTGCTGCCTCCAATATAACTAAATGAGGCACCCCAAAAGACCATGTTTTTCCGACTATATACGTTTCGAACGCCAGCAATAGGAGGATCACAATGAAAAATATCGTTGTTTGTTATAAATGGGTTGCAGATGAAGTTGATATTAGAATTAACGAAGATTTATCAGTGGATTTCAGCAAAGCAAAAAGCAAAATAAGCGACTATGACAAAAATGCCATTGAAGCGGCCAGCCGGGCAGCAAAATCTGTTGGAGGTAAGGCCATCGGATTGTCATTTGGTTCCGATGAAGTTAAGGCATCTTTCAAAGATGTCTTGTCCAGAGGGTTGGATGAGGGTGTCTGGGTCAAAGCATCGGATGCAGAAAAAGCAGATGGAGCAGTAACTGCTAGAGCGTTGGCAGCTGCTATTGCAAAAATCGAAGATGTTGCTATGGTCGTCTGCGCAGAAGGATCAAGTGACAATTATGCCAGGCAAATTGCACCCCGAATTGGAGCTATATTAGATTGGCCAGTAATTACATCTGTTTGTGGAATGGAGTTTGACGGGAATTCCTTTACCACAACCCGTAGAATGCATGACTGTATGCAAACCGTAAAAACCGAGTTACCAGCGGTTGTTGCGGTTTTACCGGAAATTAACCCAGCCCCCATTCCAGGACTAAAAGCAGTGATGGAAGCCAGGAAAAAAACAATTGTAGAATATAGCGCCAATGAATTGGGGATTGATCTTACCCCGGAAGTAGATGTGCTAGAAATCAAAGGATATGTTTCGGATAGGAAAAAGGTGATTTTATCGGGCAATACCAATGGCGATAAAATCAGCAACTTGCTTAACGCCTTGCGAAAGGAGGGGGTCCTATAATGTCAGGAATATATGTCTACAGTGACAAACCGGATATTGTTGCTGAACTTGTCGGTTTTGGCCGGGGGACAGGAGAAAATATCCATATTATCGCATGCACCAGTGTGGAGGCTGAGAATTGTGCGGAATTAAGCGCTGATAAAGTAATCTTTCTAAAAGGTGACAATGACATGGTTGAAAATTATGCTAAGCCGATTGCAGAGTTATTGCAGGCCGAAGGCGCCCTCCTGTTTGTGGTGGGAGCAACTCCACGCGGAAGGGACCTGGCCGCAAGGGTTGCTGGATATTTAAATTGCGGGATGGTGAGTGACGTTTCATCCGTAATCTATGAGAACGGGAAAACGATCACCAAGAGATTGATTTATGGTGGAGCATTGGTTCGAAAAGAATCCTTTAGCGGATTCGGCGTAGTAACTGTACCTGCCGGCATTTTTGAACCGTCAGGAAATGAAAAAGCGGAGGTTGTCACCGTAGAAGTTCAACCAGATAAAAGAGCAAAAATCGTGTCTATATCTCCAATCCTAAGAGAAGGTGTCGATTTAACTGCTGCCGAGAAAATAATCTGTGTTGGTATGGGTTTAGACAAAGAAGATGACATGCAGATGGCTAAAGATCTCTCGCAAGTAATTGGAGCAGAGATTGGCTGTACCCGTGGTGTTGCGGAAGATCGCCGCTGGCTGCCGGTCGATAGCTATATCGGGCTGTCGGGAATAACGGTAAAACCAAAGCTGCTTATTTCTATTGCAGTATCTGGACAAATACAACATGCGGTGGGAATCAGAGATTCAAAAATCATTGTAGCTATAAACACCGACATAAAGGCCCCTATTTTCAGTGTTTGTGATTATGGTATCGTCGGCGATATGTATGAAGTGGTTCCAATGCTAATCAAAGCCTTAAAAAATAATTCCTTTAATTAAACCTCGGGAAGTGGAGGTTGGATCGACATTGAACAACGAAGATAAATTTGACGCAATAATAGTTGGGGCAGGACCGGCCGGTAGCGCTTGTGCCTATACCCTGGCAAAGGAAGGTAAATCCGTTCTAATAATAGAACGCGGAGATACTCCCGGGTCTAAGAACGTAACCGGAGGAAGGCTATATACCTATGCTCTGGAGATGCTGGATAAGGGGCTTTATGAAGGCGCTGCTTTGGAAAGAAAAGTAACTCATGAGCAGATCATGATGCTTAGTGGAGATAGAGCCATAAATATCGACTTTCATAATCCCTCATATAACGAAACACAAAAAGCTCCCATGTCTTATACGGTCTTAAGAGCGGCTTTTGATGAATGGCTGGCCAGTAAAGCAGAAGAAAGGGGAGCCATGCTCGTCTGCGGCATCAAAGTAGATGAACTCATTGAGCAGAACAATAAAATCGTGGGAGTTATCGCCGGTGAAGACGAAATGTATGCCGATATTGTTATCGCAGCTGACGGCGTAAATTCGTTTATGGCGCAAAAAGCAGGGTTGTCCGGAGATATTGCAGCTGAAGCGGTTGGTGTTGGTGTAAAAGAAGTAATTAAACTACCGGCTAGAATTATCGAACAGAGGTTTAATCTCAAAGAAGACGAAGGAGCAGCGCGGATGCTTCTGGGATGTACTGAGGGAATTCACGGTGGCGGCTTTCTCTATACCAATCAAGATAGTATTTCATTGGGTGCAGTATTCATGCCCGAAGAAGTAGGGCACAAAAAGCAATCAGTTCATGAAATATTCCAGGAACTAAAAATGCATCCCTCCATTTATCAGTTAATTGAAGGAGGTGAAACCATAGAATATTCCGCACACCTGGTACCAGAAACCGGCTTTCGCGGTATATCCAAAAAGCTATATCGGGAAGGTTTTCTAATTGTTGGTGACGCTGCCGGATTTGTGATAAATACCGGTTACTCCATAAGAGGAATAGACTTGGCTATAGTAAGTGGGATAGCCGCAGCTAGAGCCGTAATTTCTGCTTCTAATGGTGCTGAAACAGGACCCCTATATTTAAAAGAACTTCATGACATGAGGCTACTGCCGACTATGAAAGCCGTAGATGGATTCTCTGATATTCTGGAAACCCCCTGGATTTATGATAAAGTGCCTAACCTGATTAATGATGTGTTCGATAGTTTGTTTACAGTTGATGGAGAAGTGCCTATAAGTATCAAGAAAAGTGTAATGAAGCTCATCAAAGAAAACGGACTATCACTTTGGCAGCTTATTAAATTTGGCATAAAGGGGGTTAGGTCACTATGAATATTTCACGGGTTTCAGCACCGGAACTATTGAGCCTTAATAAATTTAATGTGGATGAAGAAGAGGCGCATATTATTGTCGATAAACAAATCTGTGCTAAATGCAGTGAAAAGCCATGCTTATATGTTTGCCCGGCGGGACTTTACAAACTGGATAATACAAAAAAGCTGAGTTTTGACTATGCAGGTTGTTTGGAATGTGGCACTTGCCGGGTAATGTGCAAAAATAAAGGAATCGCCAAATGGAGATATCCCAGAGGAACCTTTGGCATTAGTTTCCGGCAGGGTTAGAAATTGCAGCAATAGACATGGCAGTAAAAGAAGGTGGTATTTATAAAAAATAGTCGTAGTTTGGTGATGCGGGCGACCGTACTAGAAATGGGCTTAAAGAAATTCCGGAAGAAAGTATAACAAGGAGGAATAATAATGACTAGCCAAGCTATGGATTCTAATACACCAGAAACCAAAAAGAACGGAATGATTAAATTCTCCATTAAGTTAATTATAGGAT
The DNA here is from genome assembly GCA_002067205.1 of Pelotomaculum sp. PtaB.Bin104. Taxonomy (GTDB): domain Bacteria; phylum Bacillota; class Desulfotomaculia; order Desulfotomaculales; family Pelotomaculaceae; genus MVQL01. The sequence goes on along the minus strand of MVQL01000240.1, from coordinate 8,306 downwards.
TAATCATAGGCTTTGGGATAGCTTTGATTAAACCACCGCAGGGACTAACAGTACAGGCTATGTGGTTTTTAGGGATTTTGTGTGCCGGCATATATTTTATTGCTGTAAATATTGCAGAAGAACACATAGTAGGTATTCTCATGCTGGTGTTTATAGTAGGGTTAAAGGTGGTTGATTTCAAAACGGCTTTTTCGGGGTATTCAACAGGGACTTGGTTCTTAGTTCTTGGTGCGTTTGGTATAGGAGCAGCATTAAGTAAAACCGGATTATTAACCCGTATAAGCGTAGCTATTGCCAAAAAATTTCCGGCTACTTTCCGAGGTAGAGTTTCAGCCTTGATGGTTGCTGGTATGGTCGTAGCCCCTACGATGCCTAGTACTTCTGCCAAGTCATTAATCTTAACCCCATTATCGGTTGATTTGGGCGGAGAAATGGGATATAAGCCGAAAAGCCGTCCGGCTACAGGACTATTTATGGCCAGTTGGTTGCCCAATGGTCTCATAACTACATTATTTTTTAGCGGTATGGTATTTGGCCCCCTGCTTGCCGGTATGGTTCAGCCTGAGTATCGGGACCAATTTACTTGGATACAATGGTTTGTAAACGCCCTCCCCTGGGCGATAGTTACTATTATTGGGCTTTATATCGCAATCCTGGTACTTTATAAACCAAAAGAAAGCGACATAGCGGAAAACATTGTTGTCAAAGAATCTATTGCAGCGAGCCCTATGTCTAAGAATGAAAAAATTTCCTTATCAGTACTTGTTCTGACTTTGCTCCTTTGGATTACTGGAAAATGGACCGGCCTTAGCAATGAGATAGTTGCTATGTTTGCTTTTGCAAGCTTGGCACTCTTTAAAGTTATTGACAAAAAAGATTTAGGCAGCCGTATTGCCTGGAATGCACTGATTTTTCTGGGTGCAATTTTCGGCCTATCTAGTATGTTTTCGACCCTAAAAATTGATAAGTGGTTTAGTAACATTCTGAGCGGGGTTATGAATCCTCTCTTGTCCAAGACCGTCCTATTCATAATTATATTGTGTATTGCAGTTTACCTGTTGAGAAGCATAATTTTATCGCAGACAGTCGCTGTTACTCTCTTCTTCTTAGTTCTCGCCCCATTAGTACAGAAAGCAGGAATTAATGCATGGGTATTAGGGTTTATAATTGCATGTTCAATAAATGTTTGGCATTTATTCCCTCAGAATGTCCAATTCTTAACGGGATATTATGCGGCTGATGGGGGGAATTGGGCTAGTTTCCCCGAAACAGCTAAGATGTCTTTTATATTTATGATAGTCAACATAATAGCATTATTGGTATCGATACCCTATTGGAAGTTGTTGGGTTTGCTTTAAGTTATAGCCCACGATTAAGAAAAATCAAAGTATTTATAGACATGAGGTCAAAGACATTGCTATGTGTAACATCCTAGGTTGGAATAAACGCAGCTGGTTGAATAGATCGCTGAGAAAAACGCGCCAATGATGGGCAATCTTGTTGCATTGATGGTTGATCCTAAAGACTTCTAGAATGTTCACTGGCTTTGCCGGGCCTCATGTCTGATTACATTATTGCAGTGATCTAATTTATGTATAAGTAACAAATATTTTGCATGTACACAAATATTGCTACCAATATGGCAGCTAGGAGGAACATAAATGACAATGCCACTGAAAGGTATTCGAGTTTTAGATTTATCTCGCTTATTGCCCGGACCGTTCTGTTCTATGATCCTGGCAGATATGGGCGCCGAGGTTCTGAAGATAGAGGATACAGACCGAGGAGACTACATGCGGCAAACGGGTACGATTAATAAGAAGGAAAGCATGTATTTCTTAAGTCTCAACCGGAATAAAAAAAGCATGAAACTAAATTTGAAGTCGGAGTACGGAAAAGAAATCTTTAATAAACTGGTTCAACAATACGACGTAATACTAGAACAATTTCGGCCTGGAGTAATGGAACGGCTCGGACTTGGATATGATGATTTGAAAAAAATTAACCCGAAAATTATTTATTGTTCCTTGACCGGCTATGGACAATATGGTCCTTACCGGGATATGGCGGGACACGATATAAACTATTTGAGCATTACAGGCGTACTTGATTCGATTGGAATTCGTAATGGGCCGCCGGTTATTCCTGGAATCCAATTTGCCGATATTGCCGGAGGTTCCCTTTGGGCAGCTATAGGGATTTTAATCGCAATAGTTGGCCGCGATAGAACCGGGATCGGCCAGTTCCTCGATGTAGCAATGAGTGACGGGGTATTACCTTTTCATAGTTTGTTTGGTGCGAGTTATTTTGTTAATGGGCAGGTGCCTCGCAGGGGTGAGACCAGACAGAGCGGTCTATACGCATTTTATAATATTTACGAGACCAAAGATGGTCTTTATGTTTCTTTGGGAGCCTCAGAATCCAAATTTTGGAGTGGATTTTGTACAGCGATTGGTAGGCCTGATCTAAGCTCCGAGCAGCATGCTCCAGAACCCAGGCAATCTGAGATTATTAATGAGGTTCAAAGGATAATCAAAACCAAGACCCAGGCGGAATGGATAGAATCGTTAAAAACCATGGATATTTGCTTTACACCTGTGAAGAATATCGGTGAAGCTTTGGCCGATCCTCATGTCCAGTCAAGAAAAATGGTAGTTGAAATGGATCACCCGGTAGAAGGAAAAATATCTACTTTGGCTTTCCCAGTGAAATTTTCCCAAACTCCTGCCCGAGTTAGCAGCCCACCACCTTTATATGGAGAGCATACACTGGATATCTTAAAAATGCTTGGATACGATGATGAACAGATTAAAGAGTTGCAGAAGTTTAAAGTTATTTAAATATTTTAAAAAGCTTTAAACCAAGAAGTTATTACCCCTAACTATAATAATACGATCCAGGGTGCCTTTTAGGGAGGTAATTTTATGAGCAAACGGGATTTAAGCATACCAACCAATAAAAGCCCTAATGAAACAGAATCAATCAGCAAAATGGAGGTTAAGGTAGTTATTGCAATATTTGTTTTGCTGGTTATAGATGGTATAGATTTACAGATGCTTGCATTAACTCTTCCTTTACTTATGGAAGAGTTTAATCTTAGTATGCTTATGGCGGGTACACTAGCAACCTGGACATTGGCCGGTATGGCATTAGGTGGGATCTTAGCTGGCTGGCTTGCCGATCAAATTGGCCGGGTAAAGGTTATTGTTATGTCGGTAATCATCTTCTCAATCACTACTACTTTGATTGGCTTTACCCAGTCTTACTATCAATTTGCTGGGCTTCGTTTTATTTGTGGGTTTGGCCTTTCGTCACTTTGTGTTATTGGACCTATGATGGCCGCTGAGTATATACCGACAAGTAACCGGACTACAATTTTGGGGATTTTGCAGGCAGGCTGGTCGGTGGGCTATGTAGTGGCGGCCCTCCTTTCCTCTTATTTCCTGCCAAATTACGGTTGGAGAATAATGTTTATAATGGCAATTTTTCCGGGGATGATAGGGCTTTGGCTAATGCGTGGCCTTGCCGATCCACCAAGCTGGCTTGTTGCCGCGAAAGCTAAGGCCAAAGCCAAGCAACCAAATGAGTGGATCAGCATTTGGGTTAGCCAAGATATACGGAAGACTTTCATCCTGTGGAGTTTAGCTGGTATCGCCCTTCAATTTGGATTCTATGGAGCAAATACTTGGCTCCCCAGCTACCTGGCAAAAGTTCTAAACATTAATTTTAAAAACGCAGGGTTTTATATGGCGGCAACCTATGCAACCATGATACTAGGTAAGGCATTAAGCGGATACTTAGCAGATAAATTTGGCCGGCGAAAAATGTGGATAATCGTTGGAATTGCTGCCGCAGTAACACTACCTTTTGTAATGCATTTTTCAACACCCGGTAATGTGGTATATCTGCTGCCTTTGTCTGGTCTTCTTTATGGAGCACCGTTTGCAATCAATTCGACTTATATGAATGAAAGTTTCCCGACGTTTGTACGCGGAACTGCTGTATCAACGGCTTATAACGTGGGACGGGTAGGTTCACTATTATCTCCGTTATTTATTGGCGCCGTTGCTACTCAATACTCAATTATGCTCGGTATAGCCCTTTTGGGGGTAGCATATGCTATAGCTGCTATAATTCCTGGTCTGTTTATTCGTGAAAAAATGTATGATCCTAAAGCCCTAATTGAATAGCTCAACCGGGGATAAGTAGTTTTTTTACTTGAATGGACAATAATTATCATTCCTCCTCTTTAGCTATACCTGTGGGGAGTCATTTTTATTGGCATTTAGTGACTCCCCACGCGGCTCTAGCTAATATAAAGTCTTGAGAAATAAGGGTTTGGTCAACTGGCATTCCTTCAAGCCAATAAAATATTGAAGATAGGGGTTTTCCGTAATGCTGTACGGTTTCGATCTGTATCGCGTATCATCAAACAAAAACTACCTAAATTGCCCCAAAGTGGAACGGTGCAATTGTTTCATATCGGGGCTGTTTAAGTCGGTTCAGTCTATAAAAAGAGGCTGTTTTAAGGTTTGCTATTATTGGCACAATTATTGCTTCCATTAATTTTAATGAAAACAGAGAAGATGAATAAGTAAAATAGTCTTATTCAGAGGATAGAGTCCCTGGCTCCAAGGTTATTGCCCAACTCCCAATAAACCATGCCAACCTTCTCCTTTCTCTTTTCACTATAACCGGTGGAAGTTCACGCTATACTGGCGTAAACTTCACTCCTGGCCTGGCTGGCTATAGGCATAGACATATCAACTAGATAAGGACAATTTGCAATGAGAGTAGATGTAAGCAAACACGCAATCAATAGATATCGGGAAAGGTTATTCGATTTTAAATCTTCAGATGAAATAATAGAAAATTTGCTGCGAGAGATAGCTTCCCGGGGGAAGCGGGTTAAAGCACGGCCTGTCACTTTGGGCGATTGCTATGAAGTCACTCACAAAGGAGTATCCATTGTTCTGGTCATTGATGATGAGAGTAAAGCGACAATACTAACTTGTTTGGGGAATGCATATTACCGGAAATGGGTAAAACGCCAGAACATGTTGAGAATACCGGGGAGAACCCTTCATTTGGAGACGAATCTTTTTGCATAGAAGGGGGGAGCTTCAAACTTATTTGTGACTTGTCTGAAATACACATTCTTTTCCTCTCTTTTCGCCGGGAGGGGATTCTCGCCCTCCCGGCCATTATCGAATTTGGAAAGTAGGTCCTTTCCTGAAGTAGTCGAATATTTAACTGCCTCTCCCAATAATGGAATTTATATAAACAGTATTAGGGCCAAGAACAATCCGACGATCTCTCAAAAATCAAATAAGTTATCAGCGATAAGGGCAAACCTGTCAAAAGACAGGGACGCAAAGCCATAGGGTCTAAGGTGCTTGCCGGCACTATGACAGCCTGGCTGCCGTAATGATTAAGTGTCCAAACCTGCCCTTTTTGAGGCAGGTTTCTCTTTTTGAGGTGCGAACAATGGGAAGTAAGATTTTAACCAAAATAGAAAGGTTATTATAGATGAGCTAACAGGGTATAACGGTACTTACCACGCGGGGCTCAGCTTATCTTACATAGATCTGCGCCCTCCAACCTTGTGGCTTTTTACGCGTCCCTTAGCGTTTCTTTACTATAAAATACTTCGCAAGGACTATAATACCGCGGTTTGCAGCAAGCAAACCGCGGTTTTCTTTTTGACAAAAAGCCTGCACTTTCGACTGAAAATTGCATTCAGGCGATTTTATTCTAAATCGGCAGGATGTCGCTCCCCACCCTTGTTCTTCATTTTTCAGCTTCAAAAATCTCGGAACGGAGGACAAGCTTATGGAAGAACAGAAGCGAAGATATGTACTGTTGGTTGAAAAGCAATGGATTGAAGTGACAGAGGAAGTATACAGGACTTACTACAAGCTTACTGAGCGGGAGCGCTATCTGGAGAAGTTAGCGGAGAAAAAGCACCTGTCCCTCGAAGGCTGCCGTCAAAAAGGCTTTCAGGTTGACTACTTGTTGTTTCACTCAGGAGTATCCATAGAGGATGCTGTCGTTAAGCGGGAAATGCTTGCCAAGCTTACACAGTGCTTGGAGACGCTTTCCGAGCGGGAACGGCGGCTGATTTACGCGCTGTTTTTCCAGGGGAAAAGCGAGCGTCAGCTGGCGGCGGAAACAGAAACACCCCAAAGAACGATCAACGATAGGAAGCGGAGGATTCTGCTGAAGCTGAAAGAACTCATGGAAAAATAATAAATGAATCCGCTCAACCCCCTCACTTCTTTCCTTAAAGAAGTGAGGGGGTTTTTTTATTCTCCACTCCGCTCTTTGAAAAAAGCCGGCTCAGGCCGTCCATATCCAGCAGATCAAATACGTTAGCCGTTCAACCGGAAACGGGAAGCGACATTGGCGGGCACGCGGAGACTGCCTGCGGATCGGTCAGAGCGATCCGTAAAAACGATGGCATCAAAGGTGACGAGCGAGAATGCCTGGCTATAAAACAGTCTGTGGTGGACTGTATCGCGTTGACCTGAACGGCCTATCATGATACTCCCGCATAGTCGAGGTTAGGTCCCAGAGTGCGGCCCGTCCGATGGAGGGGAGGTGGAACTCCTGTGATATCCGCTGACCACGGATAGTTTGAGATGCTGCCATTGGCGCTTGGGGAGTAGCGTCGAATTAAGCGCCGGAACGAAAATGAAGAACAAGCGCAGTTGTCCGTTTTTTGATAATCGAAAACTATGCGGCAGAGCCATAAAAAGCCCTGCCGCATCCTTTTGACATCAAATATTAAATCAAATTAACAGGAGTGATGCAAATGATGGATCAAAGCAGGCGCGCGTGGCTTTACTGCCGCATCGACGCTCCGGAGGACGAGCACGGCCGTCTCAAAGGGCAGCAGAAAGAGCTGGCCGACTATGCCGAACAGATGGGATTTGAGGTGGTTGGAACCTCTCAAGACACCGGCAGCGGGCTGCGCTTTGACCGGAACGGCCTGGCTGAGGTAAGGGAGGCAGCGAAAGCCGGAAAAATGGATGTGCTGCTTATCGTCAGCCTCTCCCGCCTTGGCCGGGACGCCATGAAAACATGGGATTTTATTGATCGGCTGAATCGGCGGGGCATTAAGGTCTATTCCCCGTTGGAGGGCGAAATCACGACGAAAATGCATGATGCGCTTTCAAGGCAGATTTTCCATGCATCAATGCGTATGGATGATTTAGCGGAAAAAGAGCCGGGTGTGACAAGAGTATTCGATTCGCCGGATAACGTTGGTTCAGGGATTATAGAAGCTGACGGCCGGGATATGAAGATTGATGTGTAAGGAGGCAACAGCATGTCAAAGAATCAAATAAACAATGAGATCAAGTATAAAATAGCCCTTTCCCTGATGGAATCCCTGCTTTCCAGAGGGATTATAACCCTTGAGGAATACCAGGAAGCGGATAAAGCAAATCAGCATTTATATATGCCCCAATTGGCTGAGGTATATATGTAAAAACACTTGATACGGCCGGGGTTGGTGTGGTACTGTGTGTTGCTGACAGGAGGTCAAGCCTAGAAAGCGGGGGAAGGAGTGAGATCATGCCCAAGGTAACCATGATAAGCCCTGCACTCCGGAAGTTAGAAATTAAGCCGGCGGCCAAACTGAGGGTAGGCGCCTACTGCCGTGTCAGCTCCGGCCATGATGAGCAGCAGCAATCCTTTTTTGCCCAGGTAGAGTATTATACCGGTTTGATCGAAGAAAACCCCGAGTGGCAATTCAGCGGCATTTATGCCGATGAAGGAATCAGCGGCACCGGCAAAGTCAAACGGACTCAATTTCTAAGGCTTATGAGGGATTGTGAAGCCCAAAAGCTGGACATGGTGATTACCAAGTCAATATCGAGATTTGCCAGAAATACGAAAGACTGCATAGAAGCCATCAGAAAGCTGAAAGCGTTAAATATCGCCATCTGCTTTGAAAAAGAAAACATTAATACTTTGCAGGTTGACAGCGAGCTGATCATAACCATCCTGGGATCGACCGCTCAGGAAGAATCACTTTCCATATCCAAAAACAACAGATGGGCGATTCAAAAAAGATTTCAGGCCGGTGAATGGAATCCTTCCTACCTTCCTTACGGATATACCAAGGATAAGAATTATAACATCATTATTCATGAAACTGAAGCCGCAGTTATCCGCAGGATATTCGATGAGTACTTGAATGGGAAAGGCTCTTGCCTCATAGCAAGGGAATTGACCCAGGAAGGGGTCCCTACGCGGAAAGGGGCTGAAGCATGGTCGGAAGGCTCGGTCAATGGGATCAT
>MVQL01000239.1 GCA_002067205.1 Pelotomaculum sp. PtaB.Bin104 | reverse complement strand
CGAATTTACCAGCCTGAAAGGCCCCGAGGGGGAAAAAGTTTTCGAAGCATATGCTGAACAAGCCACCGCGGCGGCTTACCGGATATTTTGGCGTTATGGTCCGGATAAAGATCAAATCACCATCCTGGCAGTCACAAAACATCCTTGAAATGCATTTTTAATCATCAGCAAATAATAAAGCTTCCAAAAAGCTTTAAGGTCATATAATGGAGAGATTCTTCTTTTGAGGTCAAAAATTTCGACTACCTGTAAACCATGGGGCAGGCCCAAATCATGGGGCATGACAGTTTAAACACTACGCTGGTCTATATACGGGCCAACTGATTATCTATCAATTACTTCCAGTGGGCATCCAGTTCCTACTGTATGCCCTGTCTTCAGTCATTGGCTTATTGGTCAATCAAATTATTAACAGGTCAATTTGACTTACCTACGTTTTCTACCCAACCTGTACTAAACCATGTCCCTTTTCTAAACGAAAATCCGCTAAGACAAGCCGTAGTAACTCTTCAACACCGGCCAAATCATCCCACAATTCAGGCTGGTTAGCTAACAACAAAAAATAATCTAATTTGGTAAAATCAAATTCTTCCGGTTTGGTAATAAATATACGCTCATGGGAAGTGGCATTAACACCCTCTCCGGCCGTAAGAATCTCTTCATATAATTTTTCCCCCGGGCGGATACCGGAAATACAAATCTCAATATCTCCCCCCGGCTCATAACCTGATAAAATGATCATGCTACTGGCCAAATCAATAATTTTCACCGGCTCACCCATATCCAGTACAAATATCTCGCCTCCCTTTGCCAAGGCACCGGCTTGAATAACTAACTGCGCGGCCTCAGGGATAGTCATAAAATAACGGGTCATTTCCGGGTGAGTTACCGTCACTGGACCACCTGCGGCGATCTGACGCTGAAATAAAGGCACCACGCTTCCCCTGCTACCCAAAACATTGCCAAATCGTACTGCAGCAAAGCAAGTCTTACTTTCCCGGGCAACTTCCTGAAGCATCATTTCTGCTACCCTTTTTGAAGCTCCCATGATACTCGTCGGGTTGACGGCCTTATCCGTGGATATCAGAATAAAAATTTTACTACCATACTTGTCCGCCGCACCGGCGACAACCCTTGTCCCCAAAACATTATTCTTGATGGCTTCCGGGGGGCTAATCTCCATCAAGGGTACATGCTTGTGAGCAGCCGCGTGAAAAACAACCGTTGGACGGTATATACGAAATAGCCGATCAATTGCCACCTCGTCTTTAACATCAACAATAGCTTGGATTAGCGTAAGTTCTGGAAACGTATTGCTTAATTCGTGATGTATCTCATAAATACTGTTCTCCCCATGACCTAATAAAATCAGGCTCTTGGGTTGGAAACAGGCTAACTGACGGCAAAGCTCCGAGCCTATAGACCCGCCGGCGCCGGTTACCAGAACGACTTCTCCACTTAAGTAACCGGCAATAGACTCCAAGTCCACCTGGACCGGTTCCCGGCCCAGGATATCCTCTATCCGCACTTCCCTGATGGGGTTCACCTTCACGTTCCCGTCAAGGAGATCATATATCCCTGGCACGATTTTCAACCTGGCACCCGTATTATGACAAATCTCTACAATTTCACGTACTACCTTACCCTTGACCGAAGGCATGGCAATAACAATTTCAGCAACATTAAATTCCTCCACCAGGCGGTGAATATCTTTTCTGGTACCTAAAACTGGCAAGCCATAAAGCTGTTTGCCTTGCTTCATGGGATCATCGTCAACAAAGCCAATAGGCTCCATCCAATTGCCGTTACTGCTACCATTAACATTATCATGATTACGGAATTCGCGGGCGACCATGGCGCCGGCATCCCCTGCGCCAATGATTAACACTGCCTGACTAGTGGTATTAAAATTAGGAAAATGGTATTCACGAAAAAGACGCCAGGAGAGGCGGGAGAGACCAATCAAGGTAACTATCAGGATGGTCCATAAGATAAAAACTGTACGTGGTAAAGGGAAATAACCGGGGACCATGCGAAAGTAAGTTATTGAAACACTGGCCATAGAACCAATCAAAGTTGCCCAAACGATAGATAAAAGTTCACCAATACTGGCATACTGCCACAGGCGGTTATAGAGGCGAAAGAAATAAAAGGATATGATATAAATACAAGTAGTCAGAGGCGCAAACTTCAATGCATCATTAAGATAGTCTTCACTTATAATACCGTCAAATCGCAGCCAAATTGCTAAAAATAAGGCTAAGTTAATTGATACAATATCTATCAATAATAGTGTAAATGTTCGTATTTTCCTTTTCAATTTCAACCAACTCCAACCCCAAATGAGCTAATGCAATAGGATTACATGCTGGATCATTTTTAGTTTACTAGATGTTTTTTGTGCCCGTCCTATACTTCTCTAATTCTATTGGAATATTTTGTAACATATCAAAACTATGGACAACATATTGTTGCAGAATAATTAGCCCTGCTCCACCTGCTAAAAGAGCAAACGGCATGGTGAATGACCATTGCCACGATACAAATGCCAAAATTGCAAGTCCAACATTCACCCACAAAACCGCTAAGGTAACTTGTTTATGACTATATCCACCCTGGATAGCTAGTTGATATGCATGGCTGCGGTGTGGTTTATACCAGCAATCCCCCTGTCTGATTCTTCGGAGCAATGTGGCTGTGGCATCTACCACAAACACACCTAATAATAAAACCCAGATCAATAGCGGTAAACCTTGGGTATTCTCGCTTGCGATAGCAATTACAGCAAAACTAAACCCAATTAAACCGCTGCCGGCGTCACCCATAAATATTTTGGCCGGCGGCCAGTTCCAGAATAAGAACCCCGCGCAAGCCGAAGCTAAAAGCATGGACAGTATTGCCAAAGCAGGCATCCCCAGAGCCAACTCCAGTATACCGCCTATTAAACCAACGAATATAGCTTCAGTACCGGCTATTCCATCAATACCGTCCATAAAATTATAAAGATTAATAGCCCAGACAATTCCAATAACCGCCAATATTGAGCCAATTACCCCTAACGGAATAATTGTTAACCCTATATTTAGATTTGGTAATCCTCCAAGCCACAATAAAGCCCATATTGCAGCTATTAAATGAACTGCCGCACGGACGAATGCCTTAGTGTTACGGCAATCGTCAATCCAACCCACCCCGGCGACCAGAAGTCCGCCACCACATAACGCAATGGCTAAGCGTTCAGGGACCGCGCCAACCATAGCAAAGATAACAATAGAAACCAAAAAAAGTATTGCAACGGCTAAACCACCACCCCGTGGAGTAGCTTGTTTATGAGAGCTCCGCCCATTAGGGACATCCAGTATACCTGCCCGTAAAGTGTAATCTCTCACAACACTTGTACCAAAATAGGATAGCGGCAAAATAAAAAGAATAATTATTATGATCCAACCACTAATCATTTCAATTTAACTCCTCGTCACAATCTGCTGTCACACATTTATCCTACTCTTAATGCTATGATCCCTAAATACTCACGCATACCTATACTAAAATTATAAAGAGCGCCGTATGATGGTATGAACTTATTTACTGACATATTCATATTAATATTACTCCTGTAATCTGTCGGAAAAGGCTGCACATTAATATTTAGTTTTGAAAAATTACGTAATGAACGTTCCATGTGAAATGCCGATGTAACTAAAACAGGCTTTTGGAATAAATTTTCTTCAAGAATGCCCTTAACGTTTTGAACATTTTCTCTTGTATTTAGACTGGTGTCTTCAATAATTATTTTATTTTCCGGTAGGCCAAGCCCTAATAAAATTCTCTTGGCAATATTTGCTTCATTACCTGTATCCTCAAATACTTGTCCCCCTGCTACGATGATCGGTACTCCCAAAGCATGATATAACCTGGCGCCGGTAATAAGGCGATTCGCAGTTGCACCTGTAGGGTGTCCCAAACCGTCTATATCCGGTGTGTCAAGTGTAGCCCCACCTCCAAGAATTACAATAACGTCCCCTTCTATACTTTGTGGAGGATTATACCGGCTTTCAAGAGACCTGATCATCATATCTCCGACAAAATTTGTGGAGATTAAATAAAATATAATAGTAATTAACATTAGTAGCCTTGCTGCGAATTTTTCACGCCGATATAACCAGATACTATAAATCACAAGTATTACAATTATAATTCCAGGTGGTAATAAAAAACCAGATACAGCCTTTAAAAAATATATCATTAATTTTTTACCTCTTACTTATTTTACATTATAAGATTGATACTCTCTGATTTCCTCAGTCACCCCTTCGTAGAAAGACAAAGGGGCATATCCAAAGTCTTCGACCGCCGTTTGGTAAGAGAATGTCTTGTTCTCGTTCAAACGCAGTACTTGTTCCGGAGTAAATTTAGGCAAACCAGGAATTAATTTCACAGAATTAATAAGAACTAATGAAGCCCGCAACGGTATATGGATTTTAAAAACCTTCTTGCCAAGCAAATTCGCTACCGTGTCCACAACTTCATTGTAGGTTAATGGTTCTTTACCTGAAAGATTGTAATCTTTCTTGTAAGTACGGGACACATCTACAACCTTTGCCACAGCTTTGGCCAGATCTTTTACATACACAGGCTGCTGTAAAGCTTCCCCCGGGCCAAAAATCGGTATAACCGGAAAGCGATCTAAAAACTTAATGAGTTTAATCATGTTTCGATCGCGCATCGTTCCATAAATCATTGTTGGACGAAAAATCGTATAGTCCAACCCACTTTCTTTAATTGCTTTTTCAGCTTCCAGACGCTTAATCTTACTATTAGCCTCAAGTGTAGTAAATACAGCAGTTGTGCTAAAAAAAATTGCCCTCTTAACGCCGGCCTCTTCACATACCCGTACTATCGACGGGCCATGCCCAAAACCAATCGAGGCCACATTCACTAATACATCCATCTTTTTTAAAGATTCAAACAATGTTGACGGATGATCCAAATCACCATTTACATAACTCACCTGATACCCATTCAATACGGAGATATCACTGCATCCCCTGACAAAACAAAAGACATCGTACCCTGAAGCGCATAATTCGCGTACAACAAAAGACCCTGTGAAGCCAGTCGCCCCTGTAACCAGCACTTTTTTTTGAACAGCCATTAAACTACCCCTTACCGAATACAAATCACCGATAGACCCAGTAAAAAAATCAAATTTTATTGTCTGCCACTTCTATAATTCTCCTGGCAAGTTTGGGACGTGAAAACTGCTCTAAAACCAACTTTTGCCCACGAGCCCCCATATTGTTCCGTTCCTCTTTCGACATCGCCGCAAGCGAACATACCTGTTTTGCCAGCGCTTGACCGTCTTCCGGGGGTGATGTCAAACCACACTCATAACGTTCCACCATCCTTGCCACTTCACCAGGTACAGCGCAAAGCACCGGTTTGGCGGAAGCCAAATAATCATACAACTTATTCGGACTCACTGCTTTATAAAACGCTTTTGCATCTTTGAGAGCAATTACAGCAGCATCAGCAGCAAACAATAGATCCGGAATATTGTTCTTCGGCACCGGGTTCATAAAACGCAAATTTTTTAGCTTCATCTCTCGCGCCTGCGCTTGCAGGCTAAGCTTAGAAGGCCCATCCCCAATAAGAATAAATTCAATAGCGGATTCTTCTTTTAACTCATTGGCGGCATCCAAAATTGTATGTAAAGCATTTGCCGGACCATGCGCTCCGGTATAAACTACCGTGAAACGTTCAAAACCATATAACCGCCGTGATTCCTCCCTTGTCCTCCGGGAAATGAAATGCTCTGGATGCACACCATTAGGGATATATGATATATGTTCCTCTATAACACCTCTTTGTTTTAAATAAGGAATAGATCCCTCGGCCAATACGATAATGTGGTCAGCATTACGGTACAACTGCTGTTCAACGTAACGCATCAAACATACCATTGGGTGGCCTGCAGAAAACGCGTTCATATCAATTAATGCCTGCGGCCATAAATCACGGACTTCAAAGATAAAGGCGCAATTCAGCCGGCGGGCAAGGCGATATCCCGCCAGTGCCGCAAACAAATGCGGCGAGGAACCTACGATTAAATCGGGACGGGCACCCTGCCGCAGCCCGGCAAGATAAACATTCCAGCTAAAATTGAACATATTTAGCGCCCGTCGCCAGTTATTTCGTTGATAAGTGCTAGTTCTCACCCACTCGAACAACACTCCATCTATCTGCTCCTCCAGCCAGAGTTTTCCGTGCAGGTCACGTATATGCTTGCGCAGCGACAAATTCACATTAGAAGCGAAAATACGAACAGAATATCCAGCCTTAACTAATTCCACGCCAAAATCATAATGACGTGTACTTCCCGGAAGATCAGGGGCAATAGCATATTGATTAATGAACCATATTTCCCGCATTCAGATAGCCCCCATACGCTAAGCCTGTAATAAGTCAGGCAGATTTTTTGCTAATGATCCAATTCTCACTGGAAACTTGATTAACCAAAAGATCTTCCCCAGCTTCCAGGTCATCAATATACTTAGAAGTTAACTCAATATCGCTAAATATATCACACTTAAGAAACGCCGTACGGTCTTGAATATTTAATTCGACATAACGCCAACTTCCCGCTAGATTGATAACTCTGTCAATTAGGATTTTTGTGCCTTTCACTGCAAAAAGGTGACTCGATTGACCATTTATACTTGACCGGTAAAAGATTGCTTTCGAATCGGTTGTAACATCTTGTCCAACTTCGTAATTAATCTCAGCATTCCCAGCGTAACAGATCAAATCAACAACATTGCCATGTTTTATAGTAAACATGACCGGTTCTTCTTGCGACGACCGCTTCTGCTCAGAAATAACCGGTTTTTTGACATCCGCGCTAAATGGCCATAAAACAAAACCCGTATGCCATGCCCCACTAACCTCGGTCGAACAGCGAAAAACTGGCGCCGGTTCGCGAACACCATAATGGTAAGATACCCATCCCTGAATACAAGGTTCCATTTGTCCTTCTACAACGTCACATACCTTTTTATCAAAATCAATTGGATAAATAACAAGTCCGACCGAATTATTTTTACTAGTATATTTACACTGATCATGACAGAACTCAGTTTTACCCGGCGGAAAATGAAAATTGAACTCATAGTGATGATTATTACCGGCATTTAATTCGTCAAAGACAACAGCATATTCACCTGTGACATTTAGAATTCCACGCTGGTGGGTAACAGGATCGGCAAGACGCTCATACCCTGAATGCCCTCCCCACATCCACTGCACCCGTTCACCAGCACAGACTTGCGCATTAAAAGGTTTTGCAACTTCCAGCCAGCGAAAAGCCCGGTGGGGAACCGATTGGGACTGCCCATCAACAACAAGGGTGTTATGCGCATGTGTACCTCTAAAAAAATTACGCCAATGCGGGCTGGCATTGTAAATATATGTTCCCGGATCTATAAGCAGATCCTGTCCATAAGCAGCTAGTTCTACATGCAATTGATCCGCGTGGGCATGAAAAGTGGAATGCGGTCCGTTCTTAAATAACAAATAATAACCGTTTGTGTCCCAACCAGAACGGGCAACATAAAGCCCCCCTGTATTAAAGCTCCTGAGGTTCTGTCCAGGTGCTTTACCTTGTAACTCGTTCCATTGTTCCAAAACATTAATACCGAATAACCAAAAAGTTTCCTCAGAAATTTGCCGGGCTACAAACTTGAAATCACCGCGCCCGAACATAATTGCGCCGGTGGCCAAAACCGGTCGCAAATCTTTCAGAGATTCGTTACCCAACAAAACAGCCACTCCGTCATCGCTATCGCCCACCATGGGTACAGAACCTTCCGGTTTGGATACCCACATCACCACCTCGAACATCTTCTCAAGGTAAGACCAAATATAAAGTGGAATTTCACCACCATTTAAATGTTCCATTCTAAAAACCAGCAAGTAAAAATAGAGCACAAAGCGATGATAACATAAAGCCTGTTCCCAATTTACTCCGTCGGCGTATACTTGCCTGCGCAGTTCATCATAGAGAATTTTAAAGGCTTTTCTTTTCCATGACTTTGCCTGTTTTAACTCAGGGAATGTTTGCGCTATAAGCGCCAGCCCGGCGGCATCGCCAATATAGTGATTGTTGCGCATACAGTAACGGGAAAACGATATGTGCCGGTCCAGATGACTGGCGCTATGCAGAAATGCCCGCACTAAGTCAAACAAAGTTTCATCATCCAATGTAGCTGATTGTAAAAAGAAATGGTAAGCCCATAGCCAGGAAACAGAGCGAACGGCAATCTCCAAGTTGGATTGCCAATTAATGCCCAATTCAGGAGGATTATCTCTGAACCAACTTTTTAACTGGCTAACAAACTCTTCTGCATAGCGCTCGTCCCCCGTCCACCAGTAGGCCCTTCCTAAAATATAAAACTGTTGATGGCGGTTTAGTTCCCATAAAGGACGCAAATCCCCAAGTCCATTCCGTCCAGTGATATGTAGAGTCCCCCAGTGGTTCAGTGGCCAACGATTACCATCTTCCGCGCAATGCCAATCAACAGCATTTCCAAAATTATACTGCTTGCCTAGTAGATCAAACCGGTGTTCCAGCACTTTCCTTGCGCTTTTCAACAATACCTCCCGTTGCCCGGGAAAAATCTTATTTAAATCTTTTTTATATTCATCTCTACTTTCCGGCGGAAAGAAAAATGTCACATTCTTGCGCGATCGTAAATATTGACACAAATCAGCACGGGATACAAAATGGTTCCCAAACGCCTGTAAAACCGCCTCGTCACTCATCCAACCAGGTTTGAATATCCTCCTGTGCAACCCGGATACGCGCAACACGGTATCCAACGCGCGGTAAGAGAACTCACCGGGATTAAGGCATTTCAAGTCATTTAATGACTTTCTTATAAGTTTAAAATCCATTATGCACCTAGTTTGACTCAACTTATTACTTTTTCCTGATTGATATTTACTTTCTCCAAGCCGCCTACACCAAGCCGGAAGACAGTAAATCCGCACTGACGCCAGAGCTCATGCCCGAGTATGTTTCTGGTGTCAAACACAATCTGCCGTCGCATTAACTTGCCTAATTCCTGGGGATATAAAAACTTAAACTCATCGTGGTCAGTAAGTAACAAAATGCAATCAGCGCCAGTCAAGGCCTCTTGTAAGGTCGACAACTCGTACTCAAAATCCCTGACATGAGGATCATATATGGTAAAGCCAATACCCGCCTGTTCCAATCCCCATATAACCGGAAGCGCCGGCGTTGATCTGGCGTCGTCAATATTCCCTTTAAAGCTTACCCCCAAAACAGCCACCCGTGGTGAAGAAATACCGTCCAGGATTGTTTGCAACCGTTTGACAACATGGAGAGGCATGCTGTCGTTGATTGTCCTACCCAGATTAATCATATTGGCAAGGGAAGGAAATCGTTCAACAATAAACCAAGGGTCAACAGCTATACAGTGACCACCGACTCCCGGACCAGGCAAATGAATATTCACCCGCGGGTGAAGGTTGGCCAGTTCAACGACTTCCCAGGCGCTGATACCCATTTCTTCACATAGCATCGCCAACTCATTGGAGAGAGCAATATTCACATCCCGGTACGTATTTTCCATTAACTTTACCATTTCTGCCGTGGTGCAGTCCGTTAGCTGGATCTTACCTTCAACAAATACTTTATACAACTTGGACGCAGCTTCCGCAGACAACCGGTCAATACCCCCAACGACGCGATCATTTTGAATCAATTCCCGCATGGTGCGCCCGGGAATAACCCGCTCCGGGCAATAAGCCAAACCAAAATCCTTACCCGCTTGTTGCCCCGATTCTTCAAGGACGGGTTTTAATATTCTCTCACATGTTCCGGGGGGGGAAGTAGATTCTAAAACAACAAGATTTCCTCTTTGCAACACAGGGGCAATCATATGCCCTGCATTACGCACGAAAGTAAGATCCGCCCGCTTATCCTTTGTTACCGGAGTTGGTACGGCAATTATGAAAACATCCGCGGATTCCACTTCCAATGCCGCCCGCAGCCGTCCCGACTTCACTGCTGCTTGCACCAAGGTTTGCAATCCCGGTTCCTGGATATGAATGCCTCCCCTGTTTACTGTTTCTATCACTTGTGGGTTCGTATCAACACCAACTACGTCGAAACCGTTAGTCGCAAAAATACTGGCAGTTGGTAATCCAATATAACCCAGCCCTAAAATACAGATCTTGTTTACCATTAATCCCTGTCCCTCCCGATAATTACCTATCTATGAATTTTTTCTATCATTTAATCATCTCAGCTATTTCCAGGGTTACCCGCGTTACTTCCTCAATTTCTGCAAAAGGAACCGGCGCGGGATCACCCTTATCAACAGCATCAATAAAAGCCTTCACTTCGGCGGTATGTCCCTTATCCTGCCGCCAAAGCTTCATTTTTTTAAACCCTGGCCAATCATATCCTTTAAGCACACGAAAATTATCCAAAGCAAGAATGCTTCCACCACAGAAAACCTCAACCCGTTCCTTAGGGAATGACTTATGGCCATTAGCCAGATAATGCACAGTCCCAAAAGATCCATCGTCAAATGACAGTGTAATAGTAATCTTATCTTCCAAGATGGTCACCGCGGAATTTTTGCCCATTCTGGTGGCTTTAACATTCTTAATTGGCTGACCAATCAGATAGCGTATAAGGTCGATAAAATGACACGCCTCCCCGATAATTCGGCCTCCCCCGATAGCTGGATCTTGGGTCCAGTGGTCAGACGGTATTGCCCCCGCGTTAACCGTAATAATAATGACTTTAGGTTCACGCATAACATCCAGAAGCACCTTCATTTTCTGTACATGGGGAGCAAAGCGCCGGTTAAAACCAACCATAAGAATTGTGCCGGCATTCTCTCTATATACATCTACTATCTCATTCAGTTCCTTGCTCGTTAAACATAAAGGTTTTTCAACAAAGACGTGTTTTCCGGCCTTGAGACCGTCAATAACAAATCTAGCATGGGTATTGTGTCTGGTAGTAACAAAAACGGTATTAACATCGCTATCCGCAAAAATTGATCCTGTGTCAGTTGTTGCTCTTTCAAAACCAAATTTCCGCCCGGCATAGAAACTGCTTGCCCCGCCACTGCTTGAAACTATTCTTAAACGGGCTTTAGTTTTCTTCAACGCCGGTAGAATAACTTGAGTGGTAAAGTTACCTGCTCCGATTATAGCTGCCACCGGCTCGGATGCACCACTTATCTGATTCTTTCCTTTCAGGACATCCTCTGTATCTAGTCCTACAGTTCGGGATTGCAAATCACCCTCGGAGCGTTCTTCAGTCTTAGGATACTGCAATAAAATTCCCAAATAAGGCTGTTTACCTACTAATAGCTCATATGCTTCCAAAGCCCTCTCCAGCGGAAAACGGTGTGAAATCAACGGTTCAACATTTAACCGGCCTGAGGCTAGCATGTCCAATATGGCTTCAAAATTTCGCTGCTCCGTCCAGCGTACATAACCCAGCGGATAATCATGGCCCTCAATTTCGTAAGCTGGATCATACCGACCCGGCCCATAAGAGCAGGAAACTTGAAAAGATAACTCCTTTTCGTAAAAATCGGCTCGCGAAAGTTCCAGGCCAGTTACTCCCACCAGAACAATACGACCCTTTTTACGGCACATCCGCGCCGCCTGCTGCACTGGCGCACTACTTTTGGTCGCCGCTGTAATGATTACTCCATCAACCCCACGACCATGGGAGAAGGCCATCCCAGCTGATACCGGATCCTCGCTTTTAGATAAGTCAACCGTTTCCACACCAAATTGTCGGGCAATATTTAGCTTATTTTGATCTAAATCAACCCCCAGCACCTTGCACCCATGAGCCTTTAATAACTGGGCGGTTATTAAACCAATCAACCCTAACCCAAGTACTGTAAATACCTCTCCCAAGGCAGGCTGGACTAATCTTATTGCCTGTAACGCAACAGAACCGATTACGGTAAAAGCCGCAGTTTCGTCACTCACTCCATACGGAATACGGACGCACAGGTTTTTCGGCACACATACAACTTCAGCGTGGGGGCCATTGGAGACCACTCGGTCACCTACAGAAAAACCTTCAACTGATTTACCCACAGCCAATACCACACCTGCATTAGCATATCCCAAGGGTATAGGCTGATCAAGCTTGGCACGAACAGCGTCAAAAGCGGGAAGGAGCCCGTCAGTTTTAAGTTTATCCAACACCTGGCGCACTTTTTCAGGTTGTTGCCGCGCCTTGTTAAGGAAGTTGGCCTTGCCAAACTCCACTAGCATTCTTTCTGTCCCGGCTGAAACTAAACTGGTACTTGTGCGTATTAGTAAATGCCCATTTTTAATCTGTGGACAAGGAACATTAGCTAACTCAGCCACGCCGGTTTTTAAATTCTGAATAATTTGCTTCATGTCTGATAGTCCCCTAAGTCTAAATTTCTTTCTTCAAATGAATGAATCATGATAACTTTGTTCTGTTCGAGAGCTTCTTTGGTTTTTAGAAATAACCATCCTGTATTCCAAATATAGGACATCTGTTCACTATGATTATAAGGCAAATTTTTCAATACGTTTTTAAATGCCGAAAGAATATTTTTTTTGTGTCCATGATCCCGGAATAAATTATAATAACACCTCTTAATATCAGAAACCTCAATGGTCATCGTTTTAAAATTATCCATCGTTATTAAACAATTGCCCTTATGAGCAGAAAATACTTCTTTAACACCTTCGAAAGTATGGCCCTTAGCAGAAAAAGAAACCACCGCAATTGTGTCATCTCCAAATGTGTATGTAACAACAATATCACAATCACTTTTGCCGCTACGTGTTGGGTAAATTTTGATAGGGTAAGTTTTTTTTTGAGAAACCAAATTCAGAATAAAATCAGTCCAGTGACACAAGTTTCCTAGAACTCGTCCCCCTTCTTCAGGCATAAAATACCAATGATCTAGATCGATAGCATGACCTGCAACAAACCAGTTGTACATACCAGCCCCGGTTTCTTTGTCAAGGTACTCTTTTATTATTTTGCCAAAGCGACTTCCGGGTCGATTAAAACCCAAAAACACTTTGCCGACTGATTTTTCCATTGCATTAATAAGTTTGAATAACTGCTCTTCAGAGACAACATGTGGCTTCTCAATATAAACATTTTTCCCATTCGTCAATGCTTCGATTGCGTAATCAGTATGGGACGCGTGATTGGAAGCGATATAAATTAACTCAATATGATTATTTGTAATTATGTCTTTTGAATTCGAGGTATAAAACGGGATCTTGTAGTAACTAGCCATAGATGCAGCTCGATCGATATTTATGTCCATACAGGCCGCAATAACCTTACCATAAGTACTATTTAAATAATATGAAATATTAGAAAAACTATAGTTTCCACAACCTATAATTCCTACGATTTGCCTCCGCGTGATTTTATTATTACTCGATGGCAATTTGTCATACTTTTTTCTCATGTGGAGCTGTCCTATAACTTTTATATAGGTCCGCCTAATTCCATACATTAATACATACCTAAGTACTTTCTTAATTTTAAAAAATAACGGTTGCTTAAGATAGTCCATAAAGAAATTTCCACCTTTTTAATCTATACTATTAAGACACATAAAAATCCCAATATCTAACCCAATATCTAACTAACTAGTCCTTCGAAATTCGCAGCTAAGGTTTCATTGCACAATCGCCTTTTTAAATAATGCGTGATTTTGTTTAATTACCTTTTCGTCCTGTAGATATTGAAGTCCATATTTCTTAGCCTGCATCGACAATAAACGGTGAGTCTGTGTATCCATATCCAAAAACTTTTGTAAAACAGTTCGAAATTTTTCTGGTTGTTCTAGGGGTAGATCCCATCCTACGCCTTTCTCTTCCAGTCCACACCATGGTGTTTTATTGCTAATAAGTACGGGGCATCCGGCAACCAAAGCTTCTAGAATGACATGCCCAAAGTTCTCCCCCAGCGTAGGTAGAAAAAACAGATCATGTTCTTGCATTACAGCGTAAACTTGGTTGTGCGGCGCAACGCCTCGATATTGCACCTCGATATTGGGTGGTAGTAATCCTATAACCCCTTTGCACTTCATCCAATAATCCATGTCCTCTAATGGCCCGTATATATTAAACTGGACTTTTCCATTTAAGCCTTTGAGCATTGTCAATGCACCATCTAGATTCTTCATTCGAGATATGCGAGAAATAAAGATGATCTTCAGGGAGCCTGCGGTTTTTTCGCGACAAGAAGATCTTACTCCTACCGTATTAACCGATGGAGGCAAATCAGGCGCAACTACCAGTGATACATTGTCACCGAACCAGCGGTGGATGTCCACTTCTTCATACTCACTTGACGCCTGCCAAATTACACTCCGATATAACCCAAGCATCTTTGCAAATTTAAGATAAATACGCTTTTTCAGACCTTTGAGAGCTAAAGCACCACATGAAAATTCACCTCTCGGTGCTACAATAACCGGTACTTGAGGGATTAACCTTAATTGCCTCAAAAGCAGTGGCATAATAGTAAAAAATGGAGAAAAAAAGCTGTTAAGATAAATTACATCATAATCCGCTGCCTTAAGCAAACGGTATAAAGCAAGCAGTGAGAGGTTCTGAGGGGAAGAATAGAAAACCTCTGCTTTGCCAACATTTTGCCAAGAGTTAACAGATATTCCTGGGTAAGACTCCCTATCTCCAAAATCACGGTCCCGCGTTATTATTTTAAAACGGAATTCATCACCGAGACGTTCCACTAGGTTTGCTAAAGTACGGATAGGTCCGCCGCCCTTGTAACCTGGAAAGTAATAATCACAAGCTATAAGCACCAAGGGCTCATTCCTCTTTGTTAATGTCATTTTGATCCCTTGCCAACACAAATAATGTTTCTCCTCCCAGAGCCCGTACACCCCAATCTTTATGCACTGCATAAGCCAGTCTCCTTGGAAGTGAGGCTAACATCGTTCTCCAAGTGCGCCTTGGTACATTGAATGTGGCGCCTGTATACCGCCATTCAATGATATCATACCCACACTCTTTTAGTAAGGATAAAGCTAGATTTTTAGTGAAGTAATGTATATGTCCAACATTCTTTCGTACACTTAAGATAGGTTTTTCCCGTAACACATTAATTGCACTAAGATCTAAAGGAAAATGAAAAAGGTACCACTTAGCAGACCCATTAAGCTGTGATAAAAAGTTAAAAGGATCTACTACATGTTCTATCACGTCAAGTAAAAGTATAAGATCGTATGTTTTTTTGTTCAAACAGAAAAAGTCACCAACATAAAATCTAATGTTTGATTGTTCATGTTTTTTCCAAAATTGAGCAACAGCCGGGGCAATATCATATCCGTATAGTTCCGTATGAGGATACATGCACCTTAGCCCAGCTAGCACTCCACCTGCTCCGCAGCCCACCTCACATATAGAATCCGGCATTAAATTGGCGGTCCGAAGCACTGCCGCTATAAATTCAACCTTCCAAGGGCTATCTTCACTGTCCCAGGAAGGGTTCTGGCGTATATAATCATCCGATATATATTTTTCATGTGGCATTTTCATAAAATGACCCCCTTGGGACCAATGAAATTAATTTGAGCATTTTAAAATTCTTTCATATGTCGCAGCAATTGTTTCTATACGAAAAGAATCAAGCCAATCTTTCAAAATGGAAACTTCGATATGTGAAGAATTCTCAATAAAATCAATCAGTTTATCGAACCTTTCAGTCTCAAGCATAGTAACATTTTCCAAAATATTTATTATTACTGGGTAGGATTTAAAAAAAGCCACTGAACTGTCCTTATTTGTTTTAACAATATTTAATATAGGTTTACCAGTACTAACATATTCCACTACTTTACTTGGTAATTGATAGGAAGTATCATTCCCTATATTTATTAGTATATCTGCTTCTTTCATTGCTTTTATTGCCTTGATACGGTTCACCGAGCCATGGAGAAATATTTTCTTTCCATATAATTTTTTATATGGTTCAAAACAGCTTTGACAATCATTTATATTACCGAAGAAATGTAGTTCTAATTGTTCAGAAACCTTAGTTTGCAAAAGTTTATTATATAATTGCAATAAAAAATCAGGATTACGAATACTCTTATATAAAGTTCCAACAAATACAAGTCTAATTTTTTCATCTATTGGAAATAAGAAGTCCTCTGCTAAAAGACTTTCCTCCGAAGATATCAAAGGTGGAATAACATGAATTTTTATAGTACTCTCAGGAAACAATTCAGCGTATCTTTTTAAAGTAGCATCTGTGGTTACCGATATCGTACTGGCACCATTAAGGACTTTCCTTTCATAAAAGTAATTCAAAGTATTATATAACCTGTTATTATTTACAGGCGTGTTTTCCAAGAAACTAAATGGATCACCAATATCGACAAGCCATGGCATCTGATGGTAGCTTTTTTTTACACTAAGCCCAATTAAATGTCCTGTAAATGGATGTGAGATTGTAACCATTCCATCATACTTATTCATTAAAAAAAGTTGTTTTGCTTTCTTTAAAGCAGGAAAATACCATAGACATGCGTAATCGGGCCAATATGCTTTTTTCCAAGTATTATTATGTAGCCATTTAACACAAGTAACCAGAAAAGACGATTTAACCTGATTTAAACTTGTACTAATTATTTCTTTAGAATTTATATCATTATTTAAATATACGCTAGTTTTCGGGGAATGCCTTTGCATAATCTCGGTAAGAACTCTTCCCACCCGGTATACATTAATGCCATTATAAACCTCATTTCTTGGTCGGGAAGGCATCCATGCACATATAACATCAACATTATGCCCCTGTTTTACCCAATATTCTGCAATAGCAGCCCAACGGAAAGCACGGGGCGTAATTGCAGGAGCGAAAGAATAGGTAATGATTAGAATCCTCATTTCCGCCTTGCCTCCCCGACAGACTCATGACTATGGATTTCATAGGCAAGCAAAGCAAAAGCAACTGCAAACATCATAGAAAATTCTTCCGAATTAACTGCGAACATGACTAAATACGAAAGATAGGCAGCAAGTATGAAAAGAATTTGCTTGTTACGCCTGATTTTTTTAATTATTAATATTTTAACTATGGGACGTAATAGGAAATAGGTAAGTAAAATCGTCCCTAAAATACCAGCCGAATACATAAAATTAAAATATAAGCTTAGAAAGCTAGTTACAAGACCTGATTCCAAATATTGACTAAGTAAGAGATTTGCGTTCCCAATCCCAGAACCTAAAAGCGGGAGTGAAGTAGTTGCAAGATATTGATAGATATAATCTCTATCAGAAACTTTCATCCCCCCTCCGAATAAAATAGGTGCCATCCTTTCACTAATCACCTGAAACAGGTTCGTTTGCCCCGCCCCATAGCTTACAGCAATGGCATTAAAAAAAACCAGGGCAATTAAAATTGCTATAGTTAAACGCAGTAATATCTTAAGACTACTACGCTTAAATGGGTTTGAGATTATTATTGCCCCAGCAAAACCCAGGGCTGATCCAATAATACCAGTCAAACTACCAGTAAGGAAAAGAGCTAAGCCAATCAATACAGTATGGAGGTTTAATAATCCCTTGCGAAGGCTAAGAAAAAAGGGTACCACTAACCACTCGGCCAAGTGACTCGGCTCACGGAAAGTCCCCATAGCACGGTGAAAAGCATAGCTAAAAATTACCGATTGCTCACCTCCACCAGTACCTAGCCGATTGCGTGGAGGCTCAGGGAGGCCATAAATCTGTGCGATATAAATATAAATAGCAACAATAGAAACAAAAGTTCCAATTCTGACTGTCCATATAATAACAGAATCTTGGTATCCTCTGACCAACAACCAATAGATTATATAAATCGCAGAGATGAAGGATAATAAAACAAGTATTCTTAAATAAATAAAAAACGTGTACGGTATTGTTGAATTAGGTGACATTAAACTGGGATAGTCACCAAAAATAACATTAACAGTTGTAACAAATATCGTCCAAAAAAATAGCCATAATAGAGCGTTAGTTCCTTCCACAGTATAAAGCTTCCTAGTAAATCCAATATGAATAATTATTGAGATTAATCCGAGTTGGACCAGCCACTGAATCGGAATAAAGCCAATATTATAAGCACCTAGCGCGTTGCCAACTAATAATGCACCATAACAGAACATAATTAAACTAGTGTACGAGAGCGCAGTCAATTTAAATACAGGCTTCATTGATAACGAATAGTTTAACAAGACTTTACGCATATTTGACACCATAACTATTAGATAATGTAGTGGATTTAGACCCACTAATACTTGGGACCACAAGGTTTTCAGCAATATTAGGAGAAGCGCTCTCTACAACATAGTCCGTAATTCTTAGTCCTTGCTCTAATACTTGCACCAGACGATAAATAGGAATCCCATACCCCTGATGCATACTAATAAACCCCTCACATCCAAAATATAAACATTTTGACTTTGCCTCATTACCTAACTGAAACAGCCCTAGATTTAGGCACCCTGGTTCTCGACCTTTCACCTGGGGCGCAAAATGCGCCTTGACCGATCTATATTCATTTCGACGCTTTGGAAGTGGTGTATACAGATAAGTTCCGGGATCGGTTATCCAGTCTACACCATCTACATTTAATTCAATAGAAAGTTGATCATTGTGAGCATGACCACCGTATCCATTTTGGCCAATAGGCCCACAACGTAAAGCCAGATAAAGACGCTTAGTTTTGTAGATATACAAACCGAAATTCGGGTAAGAATAAAGTTTGGAGTTTTCTCGCAGATCTCCACCGCTAATGGGAATTTCCAGTATACGCTGCTGTTCATCAGGCAGTAAATCCAACCTTTCCTTTAAACGCTTCCAGTCATTTTTTGTTCCTATACGTACCTTCTCAGCGGCAGTAATCGACTCATTGTTTCGCAAATAGTTGGGAAGACAAAAGCCCCTAGCTAAGCACCTAACGAGCTCTTTCTCTAGCCAACTCTTACCTGAAAAATCAGTAAAGTCCTCCCTATTAAATAACCCATTAATAGCGGCCACCAAATGGCGGTGATCAAGGTGTTCTTCGTCCCAATATTCGGCTTCGTCTGGTAACTCACTATAGCCGTCAAGGTTGGCGTAACTTGACTTAGCTTCGGCCACAGTCATAAGCCGATATGTGGGCTGGAGCTTGAAAAGACGGCCACTATCGTTATCACCGATCTGAGGGATCTTACCATTCGGCTTAGTAATATGCATTGTGAACTCTGCCATCTTTTCCAGTCGCTCGAAATACCAAGCAGGGAAAGGTGTTAGTCGATCCTGGTCAGACAAATGATACAGGGTTATAGGGGCCAATTTAAGCCTGGGACGGACTTTAAGAAAACGATGATTATATTTATTAAAAGCAGCTTGTTTTTCTTGGGGTAATCCCAAGACCAATGCAGTGGCATAAACAACCAACTCAGCAGACAATCGGTGGTAACTCGTAGAAGCCTCAAAGTTGCTCCCATCTGGGCAGAACTGTAGTTCTACCTCATTGATTAATTCGTTTACGGCGAAAGCTAACCACATTTCCGTATCCGGTGTACTAGGTAGGAAAGCTGATACGAAAAGCAATCCCACTATGTCGGAAAGATAATGGTTACCTCTAAGTTCTTGACTCCATTCGAGGTTATTTATAATATGACTGCCGTGCTCATAGATACTGCGGAAAAAAACAGCATTGAATTTGTCATCAAATTTCTCTCCATAGTTCCTGAATAGATCGTAGGTAAGCAGCCAATTTGCTATACGTATAGCAACATCCATTGTACATCGCCAGTTTACCCCAAACCGTGGGGGATTCGTAGCAATAAAATCCAGCACTTGGTTTCTAAATTCACGAGCATACAATTGAGGTTGCTTAATACCAACTCGCTTTTCTTTCGTCAATGCATAGGCCCAGACTAATTGAGGCAAATGCTGCATACGCGCTAATTCCCAAGGCACTTTAATATCTACGCCAGGTTTGTGCCCGTAAGGTATATCAAGGTACCAAGTATCCTCAGACCAACGGTATCCAGATTTAAAATCCAAGTGCCAATCAATAGGAACGTACCCTTGATCAACCAAATGCCAAATACGCTTAGACTCTGGTAGGTTGGCTGGGTTTATTCTCCCTTCAAGCCAGCAGCCTTCACTATCTACATCTATGTTTCTGCCCATGTCATACCGATACTCTTCTAACCCCCGGCAGTGCATGCCATGCTTGACCTGCACCCATCCTGAGCCAAGAAGATTGAATCGGTGATTAAAGTAGTATTCTGCCAACTTAGCGGTTTGTTCAGTTTGTCTACTAAAAAAATTAGTTGATGCAAGGCTAAAATAACTGTTAAGCTTAGTACAGTGAAACGGCACTGACTTCATATAAGTAGAAAGTATCCTATCTATTTGCCGTCGCTTAAGCACTTCCAATTCACGGCAAATCTTTCCCATTCCTTTTTTAATTAATACTTCAGGAGGAAGGGATTTAATTCGCTGTAAATAATATTTTAGTCCCATAGGTTGGGCTCCTCAAACTTATATTTTTGGATATGCGCATATAATGCGCGGGCAGTTGTTCTAGCAACAATACAGCATCATTGGCTATAATATCTCACGAATCACTAACGATTTTAATGCAAATTGAACCGGTTTATCATTATAAATATAAATCTGACCAGTACTACTTTTGGGGGAAATAAGATAGCTTAAGTGATGCCATTCATCACCTTCAACAACAGACCACTGCTTAGTATTCTGATCCTGATAACTAAACCAAACTTTTTGTCCATATCCATTTTGGGTTTTGACTTCCACATCAACTATATAAAGCTTACCTGGAACTAATTTAGGGTCGATAGATAACCCTCCACCTTCACCGTTATCAACAGAAATCTCGATATAATCGTTAGTAGAGTTAATATCATCTTTAATTAGCCTAGCTGTTGATATTGTTTTGTGGGCAAACAAGGAAGGATACGCACATACATTTTGCAAATCTAGTTGATAATAAATGGAAGTCCTGATTGTATCATAATTTAAGTTCGGGCTAGTCAAAAACGTAATTAACGGGCTATTCCTCCAGAAATATAACCATCCTTGATCGGTTTTTAGCTTTTCTACATGGAAGCGATACGGTGAATCTTTAGAATTTACAATTGACATATAATCATTAACAAAGTCGTTGTTATACTGAATATAGTTATAAAGCTTTGTCAGCGGTGAAATGTAATATTTTTCGTAACCGGCAGAGGGGTCGAAAGGGACAAACTTAGCATTTGCAGGGTTTGCCTGGATCTCCGCTGCGTTTAAAATAGTACCCTCATTATTCTGAAAAACTCCCGCAAATGTAACATCAACTACAATCCATTTATCTTTTTGAGGATCGTAAATTTCGTTTGTCGTATGAGAATCCCAAGGATTATTTTTATAACGCAACCCTAGTGTATGAACCCAAATTCCGTTTTGGCGCATTATCTCCTGAAATGCGGCGGCGATATCTGAACAAAGTACAGGAGAGGAACCAAAAATATCGTAAACCTTCCTTTCATCCTCTGTCACCATATAAGGGATTCCTATGTTTGCCTTAGTGCGGAGTTCGAGTGCAACTCTTCTTGCGAAGTCAAAAACAGATTCATTTTCTTGCTTGGTAACTTGTCTTTCAAAAGTTTTTTTCAAATAGCTATTGGTCATGGTTAAATAAGGAATGGTCGAAATTTTTGACGCAGGATCTGATTCGTCAATATTTTCAATAATAACCGGTATACCTAATATATTACGAATATCATCTAAATTTAATTCTTGATTCGAAAAAAGCCAGTTCCGTGAATGCATGTTTGAAGGGGAATTAACTGATTGATATTTATGACTACAACCGCTCGTTATTAATACGCACGTTAATAATAAAATTAAAATAAAGTTGCAACGACTCATCTACAGTGCTCCTTCAACTTGCTAACAATTTTTTTGGTATGTTCTTTCCAGGTATACTTGGCTACTACCTCCTGCCTGGCAACTAAACCAAGTCTCGTCCGTCTTTGTTTATCACCAATTAAAGTCTTTAATCCATACATCAGGGATT
Organism: Pelotomaculum sp. PtaB.Bin104; assembly: GCA_002067205.1. GTDB lineage: Bacteria > Bacillota > Desulfotomaculia > Desulfotomaculales > Pelotomaculaceae > MVQL01. Next base: position 13,455 of record MVQL01000239.1, on the reverse strand, counting down.
CACCATCTCCTGGCTTGACCATCCAAGCCGAATAATCATGTTTAAGAATTTCTCCAAGTTGTTCCAAATCAGACGCTATGATTGCTTTTCCCATCGCCATATACTCGAATAACTTGGTAGGAGAACCAAAGAAAGGCGTGCCATCAGGGTTTGGTACATGAGGAGATACCAGTATATCACAAGCCGCTAAATGAGCAGGTCCCTCGCTCTGAAGAATAAGGCCTGTAAAAACACACGCGTCCACTATAGCAAATCTAACTACTTTCTCTTTCACCTGCACCATGGTAGGTCCATCACCGATCATAAGAAGTCGTACATTTTCCCTATATTCCGGAAACTCCTGCAAGAAGCGACCGAAGGCTTCCGCTAACACCTCAGCACCGTGCCATTTTCCAAAAGTGCCGATGAAACCAATAACAGTTTTTCCGCCGAGATTATACTTATTGCGAACACTAGAACCATCTACGTTTGGCGAATATTGTTCCGGGTCAACGCTATTAGGATTTACCAAAATTTTTTCGTTGCTTATACCTCGAGCTATTAACTCATCTTTCATTGGCTGACTGACTACTACCACTAAATCTGCTGCATGCAAATTCAATAATTCAATTCGTGTTATCAGCTTTTCATGTAAAAGCCTCCGCCCACCCCACTGACGAGCCATCCATGGGAAAGAACCGTTATATTCACAGACATAGGGAACTTTATATTTTTGCTTTAATACTACTCCTGAATAATTACCCAAACTATACCGCTGATAAATAAAAGACGGCGACAACTTCACCCACCAATCTCCTATTGACCGAACCAACTGATCGTTGTAAAGGAGCTCTGTCATGTTCGGCAGGTTTCGCCCAAGCCTATAAATGGGTTCGCATAGGTGAAAATGATCATCTTCTTCTACTCCTGCAAGTTGGTCCGTGCTAAACACGTGGCATTGGTATCCTAATGCTCGCAGTCCATGAATAACTCCGCTTAAATGTCCAACGGAACCGCCGCTTTTTATATTAAACCAATGATCAGTACGCAAAAATAATACTGAACAATTTGTTTGAAGCGCTCCTCGAAAAATGGTCTTTTGTTGAAGTTGCTCTATAACCCTTGTCCTGTTCAAATATATAAATGGCCAGGATATAACATCACGAACAAGATTCATTATTGTTTTTTTAAATGCCGGTTTAACTAATACACCACCATTAGAATCAACCCAGTTCCAATTAGTAACGCCGGACAAGAAGAGAAATAAATCAATTATATCCTGATATAAAATTGCATTAACAGTATCGCATTGAATATCAAACTCCCTACCGGGCATTAGCTTTCTAGATCTTAACATTTTTATAATATCATGCCTATTTATCACATTTATCTTTCTTTCTATAGCTTTTTTGCAACAAAATACCACGTTGACACTGCCCAATAAGGTAAGTAGTCCGCTATCTTCGAATTTAATTCTATAATCCGTTTCCCACGAAGGATACGCTCACTTAAAGGTGCACCTATAAATGCACCCTTTCTGAAACATTTAATTTGAAATCCACCTTTTTGTAATGTTAATAATAATGATTTTTTAGTAAAAAATTGCACATGGCCGGAATCAGAATTATAAGGAATTATCGAACTTCTAGAAGATGATATACGTTTTAACATCCTTCTCTTAATCTTTGATGCCAAAAGAATTCCCCTCGAAAAACCGAGAAACTTATCAATCCTTTTTTCGTTTTCAAAAGGACCAAATCCATTCGGCACCGCACCTATGATAATTCCATTTTCTTTAAGTAAATTATAATGCTGTTGTAGAATGGAAATAGGGTCGTCCAAATGTTCCAGTACATCCGCATAGACAATCACATCAAACAGAATTCCTTCGGGTATATGATTTATAAATAAAGCGTTCTCGTTTGCGAAATGCTTTTTGGCATAATCAAGAGAGGGCTCATGTATATCAATACCGTAATAATTAACACCATCTTGAATTAAGAATTGGGATACCGCACTACCATTTCCACAGCCAAAGTCAAGAAGAGAAATTAGATCACCATGCATACTCTTATACTTCTTAATATTCTCTAATATAAATCTTAGCTTTTTTATGTGGCCATAAATATTTTCTTTTGGCAACCCACTGTTCATTTTTGCGCCTCAACCACAACATACCATCCCCAACGTTTCCCTAACCAATTAAATAATTTTCTTGGTCTTTCTGGATCGGAGATTAATTTAGATAAAATAGCGATGTTACCAACTAACAAATGCTCAATATTAGTTTTAACTAATGAGAATGAATTAAATAACTTAGAAATTTCGTCTTTTTTATATAGCCGTACAATTATGTTAAGATTATTATTAGGATATTCAATTAAACTTAATTGTTGTTTCAATGTATATTTTTTGCAGCCTCCTTTGATTATATGATTCCATAAATATACTGTCCACCAAAAAAATACAGAGTTTTTATGATAAACGGTAATCCAACATTTACCTCCAGGCTTTAAGACTCGATATATTTCGGAAATAATTTTTTCTGTATCCGGTGAATGATGAATTACTCCAAATGAATAAATAAAATCCATACTGTTATCCTCAAAAGGCATATGTTCAGCATCACCTGTAATTAGCTTTGAATTAAATCCATATAATTCAAGTCTTTTCTTTGTAACTTCTAAATTTCTAGTTGTCAAATCTATACCGTGCATTATTGCACCTTTCCGTGCCATGGATAAGTGATCAGTACCCATACCAAAACCTATTTCAAGTACGTTTTTATCTTTAATATCAAAACTACTTATGTTTTTAATTATCCAAGGATGTGTCCTGTAACGATATGCTTCAATTTCTTCAAAATATTCTTTGGAGAGAAACTCCTTATTAGAGTAATTAGAACCACATGGAGCAGATGTCCAATTTAGTTGAGCTTGCTTTTTATATTCCTTAGGAGTAAGATCACAGAAATTTTTAGTATCCATTATTTCCTTCTTTCCCAAGCAAATAATTTCTATAAAATGATTTATGGATATATAACAGATGTTTGTGAAACTAATAAATAAATTTTTAAGCACTTATTTAAAAACATTAAAATTATAGTATATTTTTAAAAAACTATATTAATCAAAAATCTTTTGAGTTACACTATTCTTAACAATTAACATAATAAAAATAAACACTGCGAAATAGGAAAATGAAGAAACAAGGGAAGCTCCACAAATCCCATAGATTGGAATTGCCCATAAATTCAAAAAAACATTAAGCAAAGTAGCAATACCCCAAATTACTACTGTAACTTTGGGAAACCCAATACTATTTAAGAATTGTACTATAATAACTTGGATACCTAAAAAGGTTATTCCAGGTAACAACCAGATAAAAGCCGGTACAGACGGTAAAAATGCCTCTCCAAAAAGCAGCCGTACAATCGGCTTTGCCAGTAATGCTGCAATAAACGTTAAAAAAACTATCATCGGGCCAGCCAATCGTGTTACTCTTTTTGTATATTCCCATTTTTCTTTATTAGCGGGCATGGCCGATAATTTAGGAAATAGAATTGTTCCTACCACAACTGGCAACATAAAGACCATATCAGCCATGGTAGTAGCAATAGAGTAATAGCCGGCTTGTTCCGCACCTAGCATATATTTAACCATTATTAAATCCAAACGCAACAACAAAAAGGCAAATAAGGCTGCCAAATAAGCTTTGATTCCAAACTTAATATTATCCTTAAATAATGAAAGTGACGAAAAAGGAAAACAATCTAAATATTTTTGCAATCGCCATAATACCCATATAGAGCTAATAATTAGTGCAATTAAACCAGCAGAAAAGATTATTTCTACCGATACATATTTAAGAAAAATTGACAGAACCATGAAGCATACAGAAAGGATTTTACTAATTAACTCAATTAAATTATAGCTCCTTACTTCCTGTATACCAATAAGAAGATTTTGCAATAACATATAGGCCAAGCCGAAGGGAATCCAGGCAAGGGCTAATACTAGTATTCGCCCTTGGAGAGGTGAAAGATTTGGGTTTACCTCGAAAAATATCCACACTAAAAGGGAAACTAACCCTCCTAAAATAAAACTAATAATGAGAGTATTTCCCACTAACTCCGGTAGCAATTCCCGGTTTTTAGCTACGTAATATGTATTAGATGTTTGTAGCCCAAGATTGCCAAACTGTACGCCTACAGCTCCAATAGCTGTGGCCACGGAATAAAGTCCACGCCCTTCCGGTCCTAAAACTCTAGCAACAATCACGGTCGTAACTAGTCCAATGACAATAATCAAGATCTTAGTTGCGAAGGTCTCTGCAACCTTGAGCGTGAAGTCGGAAGCAACCACTCTACGGTAGAAAGTAAGGCCTATTTGCCCCAAAGAACCACCATATATAGCTACGAAGGTATCAATCTTCTTTTTCATCTCATAATATATTCCTTCCACCACAAGGCAAAATTAAGCAGATACCACATTTGTGGGCCTCGTCCTTGTTCTATGAGATGAGTTACTTCTTCCCCATTTAAAAAATCGGTTTTATTGCAGAATTCATGTAATTCCTTGCGCGTTTTTTCGCCAAGTTTTTCGAAGAACCATTCGTATACAGGCACACCAAACCCTTGTTTTTTGCGGTCAATAAGCTCATCAGGAATCAAACCCCGCACTGATTTTTTAAGAATATACTTAAGAGTATTGTTTTTCGTCTTCACCGCCTCTGGAATACTCATAGCCATCTCTACAAACTTATGATCAAGAAATGGTACGCGTCCTTCCAGGCTCACCCCCATGCTCATTTTATCCACACGCATGAGTAGTAACTCCGGTAGACGCAGGTTCAGGTCAAGATAACTCATCCAGTTAAGGTGAGATTTCTCCCATGCTTTTTCTTCAAAACGTTGGCGTATCGGCTCAAGAGCCTCCCAGGAGGTTAAATTTGCGAATTTTTTACGCAAACGGGGCGAAAGCAGACGCTTCTTTTGCGCCTCTGTAAAAGCCTCTGCCCCTCCCCAGAAAATTGGCTGCCCTTCCGAACCACGACGTAGCCACTCGTAATAGCTTTTTTGCTCTTTCCCTAACAGACGCAGGCCCCCAAGACCTATTTTCTTAAATATACGAGGTACCGGTATGTCATCAAAACGTTGAAGCTTAAGCGCTGTTTCCCAGCCGGGATAACCCCAAAACAATTCATCTGCTCCCTCACCCACCTGGCAAACAATTACGCCGTTATCCCGCGCCAATTTCGAAACGTAGTAAACGGGTACACAGACTGGATCGGCGATGGGTTCATCCTGCAAGTATACCATTTGGGGTAGAAAATCGATCAGGTCGTCAATAGTAAGCAGCAGCTCGTGGTACCCAGCTCCGACTGTATTTGCCATTACTCGCGCGTAATGTAGTTCATTCTGATAAGTTTGGTACTCGCCCGCATACCCGATGGTAAAGGTCTTTACCGGCCCACCCTCACCTTCTGAAAACAAGGCTGCGTTTGTACTGGAATCAATGCCACCTGAGAGAAAAACCCCCACCGGTACATCGCTAACTTTGCGCAGCTTCACCGCTGTACGTAACTCCGACAAAATGCAATTCGCAATTTCTTCTTCAGATGCATTTTTCAGCGAAATAGTGTGATCCCATACATCCCAGTAGCGATGCTCACAGATCTGGCCATCTTCACTTACCCGTAGCCAGGTCCCACTGGACAACTTTTTGATACCGTCAAAAAGAGTCTGTGGTGCCGGCGTGGTTAAGAAGGAAAGGTAATGGTAAAAGGCTTCCTCATGCACTTCACGTTTCTGTTCGGGATCCTGAAGTAGGGCCTTGATTTCCGAAGCAAAGGTGATACGGCCATGATGAACACTGTAATATAGTGGTTTAATACCAATTCGGTCACGAATTAACCATAATACTCGTACCTTCGCATCCCATAAAGCTATGGCAAACATTCCCCTGAATTTTTCCAGGCAATCGATACCCCATTGTTCAAAAGCATGTAGGATGACCTCTGTGTCAGAATGATCTGTTTTCCATCGATGCCCGCCCAATTGCTCCAATTCGGTGCGAATCTCTGCGTGATTGTAGATCTCTCCATTAAAAGAAACCCATAAGGTACCGTCCTCATTACACATAGGTTGGGCGGCAGTATCGGATAGATCAATAATTGACAAACGTCTATGGCCTAGTCCTACACGACCATCCTTCGCTATCCATGTCCCCGCACCATCTGGCCCACGGTGGATCATTGTGTCACACATGCGCGTGATATAAGGTTCTGTGATAGTGTAGTCGTTATTGTTTAACACTAACGCGCCGACAATACCGCACATTTAATGAACACTCCTAAGATGGTCTTCAACCAGCAGAGCAATTTCCGTTGCCTGAATTTGCTGCCAAAGTGGAATTGGCCATTCACTCCCCTGCTTAATAGCGCGAGCGAATTCTACCAACTCCTCTTTTTGTCCCTTATCCGGAGATTTACTCTCCAGTCCTTTAACCTTTGCGCCAACAACATTAAGTCGCTTAAAATCGTTTAGCACTAACACCTTACCGTCGACGAACACTTCCATCTGTTCCTTGGGATATTCACTGGTACCGAGGGCCGTATAGGTCAAGGTGGCAACCGATCCGTCTTCAAATGTCATGGTGGCAACGAAGTTATCACTGTAACTATAATAACCTGTACTAGGTGTTATAGCTTGAGCATTCACCGTTACTACTTTAGCGCCGGTAAAATAGGTAAAAAGATCGTATATATGGCAGGCCTCACCGCGGTTACGCCCGCCGCCTTCTTCCGTATGAACCCAATGATCCAACGGGATGTAACCGGCATTCATGCGGTAGTTAAGGATCATTGGATTGCTCCGTCTCTTTATAAAATCATAAATACTTATGGCATACCGGGAGAAACGACGGTTAAATCCCGTTAATAATACCGGCAAAGAATCACTGAAAGAGGCAGAGGCATAAAAATCTTTGATATAGTTAAGTTCTTCTTGCGTCAAAGCTAGTGGCTTTTCTACCAGCACATGCTTACCCGCCTTAAGGGCTTTCAGGACCATGGATGCGTGTAAATTATGCCGTGTGGCGATGAGCACTGCATCCACTTCGGGATCATTCAATACTTGTTCATAATCAGTGGTTGCATAGTTGGCACCAAATTGCTTTGCTGTTGCTGTAGCGTTATGGCCTGTTCTACTAACTATCGCATGTAAGCAGAATCTGTCAGACAACTCCTGCAAATTAGGTAGATGCATCCCTTTTGCAAAACCACCAGCCCCCACCACAGCTACCCGAATTTGACCAGAACCAGAAGACCGGGTAAAAGAGTTGGTGATAACCCGGACGTTTTCGGTAGATTCCTTTATTTTTGGATAAGAAAGCAGTACCATGAGCGGCTTTGCCGTATCATTCTTAAAAGAATCGTAAGCAGCGGTGGCTTGTTCTATGGGATAAATAGCTGAAATAAGCGGTTTGACCTTAATATTCCCTTCCGCAACTAAGCGCAGGTATTCAGCCATGTTACGGTTCTCAGTCCATCGCACATAGGCTGCGGGATAGTCTAATCCCTTTTCTTCATAATTATTATCATAGCGACCAGGTCCGTAGGAGGAGGATATAAAAAAATCTAGTTCCTTCTGATAAAAATCGGCGCGATTAAGGTTTAAGCCTACATCTCCTACCAGCACTACCCGGCCCTTTTTACGGCACATTTTAAAAGCAGTGGAAACAACCATATCAGATGACGTTGCAGCAGTGATAATTACTCCATCGGCACCAATACCGTCAGTTAGGCGCATAACATGCTCAATATCATTACCATCTTCCGGGAAAACGCCTTTATTCATGCCCATGTCAAGAGCTAAATGGATACGCTCGCTATCCAAGTCTGTGCCAATCACCCTACAGCCGTTGGCCCTTAATAGCTGGACTGTAAATTGTCCTAAAATACCCAGACCAATGACCATAAAAGTCTCGCCTAAAGTTGGCTGGGCCCGACGTACCCCCTGAAGTGCAATTGCACCTAGCGTAACCGTACTAGCCACATCGAGGTCAAGTTTATCCGGCACAGGAACAGTAAGGTTGCGCGGCACACGGATAATTTCAGCATGATGGGCACACTGGGCACCAGCACAAGCAACAAGATCACCGGGCCGCAAGTCGTCAATACTTTCACCCACCTCAAGAACGATGCCGGCGGCAGAATAACCGGTGGGGTTACCGGAAGACAGTTTACCTTTTACCAAACTACGGGTTTTGGTAATACCCTGGGTTGCTACAAACTGTATTACCTTTTTAACATTCTCTGGCTGTTTAAAGGCACGCTTCCATAACGGTAGTCCGCTGGCTTTGATCCCACTGATTTCTGTACCAATCGATATACAGGAATGATCTACCTGCACAAGTATTGTGCCCGGTTCCACTTGAGGGGCAGGAATTTCTTCTACTATGGCTTGCCCTTGTTTAATAAGTACTTGCTTCATTTTGTTATTCCTTCACGATTAATTAAATGCCTTTCAATATCACTTATAGGATTGAATTTTAATTTTAACTTGCCTTGGTAATAAAGTATTAATTATCAAAAATAATAATTTTCACCTTTTCTGTTGTTGCAATTATTTCTCACATTTATTAGGATTAAATGGGTTACGTGAAAAACAGTTTAGAAAAAGCACTCCACATACACCTATTATCAAGCTTAAAAATCCAACTGTTGTAATTATAGACATTCTCTTGGGCTTCACAGGATTCTTCGGTTCACGTGGTTTCTCAACTATTTGAATATTTTTTAGATTACTTAGTTCCTTTTGTAAATTCAAAACTTGCTCTAAAAGCTTTACTCTTTCGGACTCCTCACTTTGCAAGTATTCCAAAGTTTTTGAGCGACGAAAATCTTTCTCAACACTGGGAATGCTCTGAGCATTTTCGATAGATGCAAGTACTTCCCGGGTTTGCTCAATATCTTTTTCTATGGTTTTAAGTCGTGCTTGCATAACCTCTAATGGGTTATCAAATAATTCTTTGTGTTTTTGATAGGATAAATTACCTTGATCCACAAAAAGCTCCATAACTTTTTCAACAATTTTTATTCCTTCAATTTTATCAGAAGTTAAAAGTGTTACTTTCAAAAAATTAGTATCCTTTACAGGCTCTATTTTTAGTTTGCCTTTAAATGAGTCTATATCACTTGAAAGATTTAATTGGTCAATTACATTTTGTAAAAGTTTGTCACTTAATAAAATTTCTTTGGCCGCTGATTGACTTGTAAAAGTTTTGTCGGGAAAAGTTCCAAGTTCAATTTCCCCCTCAATAAGATATATAGGCGAAATAAAAAAACAATAAATAATTGCACTAATTACTGAAACAAGAAATACAGAAATAATTGTGACTCTATGGTTCCATATAACCGTAAATAGTTCCCTCAAATTAATTTCGTCTTCCACGATGGAACCTCCCGCAAGTTAATTCTTTCATTATTTCTAAAAAGCATAAAACATTAACTATGAGTTTAATATTTGTAAATTACATAACTCTTCATACCTCTTAGAGACATCCGGAATCTGCGTCTTATTTAGCAATTCTTGCGCTTCTGCAGACCGTCCCTGCTTGTTTCGCAGGACGGCAAGCCACAGGAAGGCTTCCCCCTGGTTTTGCGAGGCAGCTTGTAGATTTACCTCGGCCTCCTGCCATTGCCCCAACAAGTATTGAGCGGCGCCAGCATTAAGCTTAACGGTAGTTGTAATGGTCATTAGCGGTACTCCTTCTTTCCAGAGCTTCTTCTCCGTCTCGTTTAGAGGTGCTATTGTGGCATCGATCCGACTTGACACATTAGTGGCCATTTTAAGATGTTGCTTTGCCGTATTTCGATCTCCGGCCACCAACTCATTATAACCGATCATAAAATAAATCCTGCATAGGAAATCGTACCACTGCTCCTGGTAGGGAGCTAGAGTAAGTGCCTTTTCAGCAAGGGTTACAGCTTCCTCATTCTTTTTCGTATTAATGTAGAGACTGGCAAGGTCGGCATAGCGTAACGCGTTGTATTTGCTTAGACTTATTGCCTTTTGGGCCTCTGCTGTACCTTCGTCCATTTTCCCTGTTTGCAAGTAGATACGGGCAAGATTGCTATGATAATCAGCATTCCAGGGATTATTGACCGCAGCTTTCTGCAGCAAGCCTATCCCCTGGCTTATATTCTGCTTTTGCAAGTATATCCCCGCCTGTCGGGCGTATACACCGGCAAACGCCAGTGATCCGACAAAAATAATGATAGCGAGTGATGCTATTGTTACACTAACTAACAAGACATTGTTTCGCGGCAAATATAACTTTTTACGGTCTTTATTATCCTTTTCTTGTAGGGATGGGGACATTAGTGGAGAGCGCATCAAGCCGAACATGGTCCATAATAGCAGAGCTAAAGCAGACAGCGAAAGATCGAAGTCAATAACAGCGTGTAAACCAATTAAAATGGCAGCAACTGTCAATACCCATACCAGTAATCGGCGGACCGGATCAGCCTTGGTTTCGTGGTAAGCCCGGTGCGCTGCTGCCAAAAAGCTGAACCATATACCCAAAATAGTCAATAGCCCTAGTAGACCGGTTTCAACCATGATCTGAAAATAATACCCATGTACCTGATTGGAGTTGTATAGAAAACTCTGATACGCATAGTAAGCCTCTTGCCAACCACCGCCACCCCAACCCAGAAAAGGACGTTCCTTGAACATTTTCAAGGCATCCTGGAAGAAATACACACGTAAGGAGGCACTACTAAAATGAATTTTACTGATAAGTGGTTGGAGAAGTTCAACGTGTCTACTAATATATACTCCTGTTCCAATGCTACCAGATAAAATTACAAGCGTCACTACGGTTAGAAAGGCATTTCTGTGAGCGGCAATCCATTGCAACAAACCTTTTCTTTCAGCAAAGCTGTAAAGCGCCTGCCCAACCAATGCTAAAGCCATGCCAACAAAAACCCACAGCCAAGCCAGATCCATTCTGCCATTGGCTACAATGGCGAGGAACCGCCATATGGCTATAGAGGAAGGTATGCTAGTTAGAATAAAATGAATGCATACCGGTATCTTACTACCTTTGGGTAACCCAATAATAAAAAGGATAAATATTATCGAAAAAACCAGGAGACCACCTTGAGACTTGGTACCGAGGAGTACTGCGAATAATAAGAAGTTACCTGTAGCATAAAGATACTTGTTAATGTTATCAAAGTTCAACCGGGCTGGCATACCTTTTAATAACGTTCCACTAGTTAAGCCATCTAGTTTGGGTAACCCGGCCATGTGCCAGAGATAAAGTCCAATGAAAGTCACTGCTGCCAGATAGCTGGCTAGGGCGTTGGGATACTGGAAGTAGCTATAGATCCGCCCTTCTTTAAACCCATCATTGATATGGATAATCCCCGTGGTGGTGGCAAGACCGGCCAATGCCACTCCGATAGCGCTTATATATATAAAGTGAAGGATAGTTGTAACATCTTTCTCATCCCTGACCAGCCTTGAGGTCAGCCAGTAGATCATGAAATAAAGGGTGGTCTTAACAACCTCGTCCACCGCCAAGCCGTAGTTGGCCGCTTGAAAGGCCGATATAAGATAAACTATAGGAAAGGCCAGAATAAAGTAATCCATCGGGTGAGAAAGAAAGCTATAATCCCTCTTCAGCCACTTCCATAGCCATGCGAACCAGAAAATGACAGCGGCAAAAATTAAGGCCCGCTCTTGTTCGGGCTGAAAGAAAAGTCCTCTAAAATAAGGAGGCAGAAACAGTAAGATTGCCAACCCCCAGAAGGCTATAGCACGGATAATCTCCCATTGCTCACTTTCCGGTGTTTTTTTAACAACCGCTTCTTTCTTTTTCCCCTTCGCAACAGCCTTAGGCATTGCTATCACTATTCCCCTAACTAAATATTATCAATATTTCTTAAACCTGCACGAGTGAATTGGTTCTACATAAACTCATAAAATTCCTTCCAATCTGACCATTTTTTTAACTCAGGAACATTTTTCATATAGAAGAATACCACCAGGCAACTTTGCGGCTGGTGGTAGAATGGGAAAATTAAATTCTTGCAACAAATCAGGTGGTGCCGGATAAAAATATAATGTTTATATCTTAATTATCACATCACCGCTGATCATTGCTTCGACTGTGTCGTACATATTCGTTATGATCCCCACTTGAAGCTTTTCCTTTAGGCCGTAATAATCCAAGCAAGTGCCGCAAGACCTTATTTCCACTCCCAGATCAGCGAGCTTCGTCAACGACTGCAGCACGGGGGAGCCTTCCGTCGTCAAATGAACGCCTTCATTCAAAAAGATCATCAGCCGGGGCTTGTTCGTGGCGGAAGGCAGAGTGTTGATTAATCCTTCAATTAGTATTTTACCCAGTTCATCATTAATGCCGATCTTGTTGCAGGTGATTAAAAAAGTGACTCTGGAATTTGATTCTTTTTTTATCGGCTCTTGAGGTATTTCACATTCCGCGCAGCCTTCTTTTTGGCGGATGGTTAATTTCCAGCCGCCAGCGTCCGGGGTCTCGTCCATAGAACAGTTATAGCCGCCACAAAACTTTTTGATATTTTCTTTTGGTATCTCATCGTCCACCAGCACTGTGAACTCTTTTTCTCCGGCGTCAACAGCCTTTTTGGTCAGCAGCACCGGCTCCGGGCAGGCTAAACCCCTCGCATCGATTATCCTCATCTTAGTTTACAATCTCCTTCCGAGAAATTTCATTTAGAGCTGTTAATCCTTTTTTAACCTCGGCGGCGTTATTGAAGCAGCCGAAAGCAAACCGGACGGTTCCCTGGGGATGAGTTCCTATCGTTGCATGTGCCGAAGGCGCGCAATGCAAGCCGGACCTGCAGGCGATGTCAAAATGCTTATCCAGCAGGTATGCGACTGTCGACGGCGCGTAACGGGTAATATTGAAACTGACAACCGACACTCTTTTGTTCATATCGCCAGGTCCGTGCAGTTCAACACCTTCTATTTTTTCCACCCCTCTTATAAACATCCCGGTTAACTTCATTTCCTCTCGCCTGATATTTGACACGCCTTTTTCTAAAACATACTGCACGCCGGCGCCCAGGCCGGCGAGGCCGATAATGTTCAAGGTGCCGGATTCAAACTGGTCCGGCAGAAAATCAGGCTGGATTTCTTTTTCGGAATTACTGCCGGTGCCTCCCCTTAGAAAGGGAGCCAGTTCGATCCCTTCCCGCACGCACAAGCCGCCGGTGCCCTGCGGGCCCAGGAGTGACTTGTGGCCGGTAAACGCCAGCATGTCGATGTCGCCGGACGCCGCGTCAATCGGATAGGCACCCGCCGTTTGCGCCGCGTCTACCAGTATGCGGCTCCCATACTTGTGAACGATTTCAGCGATAATGTCAACGGGGGCTATGGAACCGGTCACGTTGGAGGCGTGGTTAACCACGACCAGTTTAATT
>MVQL01000238.1 GCA_002067205.1 Pelotomaculum sp. PtaB.Bin104 | reverse complement strand
GGGCAGTTTGACTGGGGCGGTCGCCTCCCAAAGAGTAACGGAGGCGCCCAAAGGTTCCCTCAGCGCGGTTGGAAATCGCGCGTTAGAGTGTAAAGGCAGAAGGGAGCTTGACAGCGAGACGTACAGGTCGAGCTGGGACGAAAGTCGGGCTTAGTGATCCGGCGGTATCGAGTGGAAGAGCCGTCGCTCAACGGATAAAAGCTACCCCGGGGATAACAGGCTTATCTCCCCCAAGAGTCCACATCGACGGGGAGGTTTGGCACCTCGATGTCGGCTCATCGCATCCTGGGGCTGTAGTAGGTCCCAAGGGTTGGGCTGTTCGCCCATTAAAGCGGTACGTGAGCTGGGTTCAGAACGTCGTGAGACAGTTCGGTCCCTATCCGTCGCAGGCGCAGGAAACTTGAGAGGAGCTGTCCCTAGTACGAGAGGACCGGGATGGACAGACCACTGGTGTACCAGTTATCGTGCCAACGGTAGCGCTGGGTAGCTATGTCTGGACAGGATAAGCGCTGAAAGCATCTAAGCGCGAAGCCTTCCTCAAGATGAGGTTTCCCATAGCATAAGCTAGTAAGACCCCTGGCAGACTACCAGGTAGATAGGCCGGGTGTGTAAGCTGGGCAACCAGTTTAGCTGACCGGTACTAATAGGTCGAGGGCTTGACCTAAAATACGAACTTGTAATCCTACGCTGTACAGTTTTGAGAGAACTTATAAAAGCATAGAGTTTCTGGTGACAATGTCGGAGGGGATACACCCGTTCCCATCCCGAACACGGCAGTTAAGCGCTCCTGAGCCGATGGTACTTGGGGCTTGCCCCTGGGAGAGTAGGTCGTTGCCAGAAAATTTTTAAAGCCTCATGGTTAGAAAGCCTTGGGGCTTGTTTTGTTGTCGTACCTTAAGTCAAAAAAATATTGCTAAAAAGGTGACCTGAAATGATAAAAAGGTTTTTAAGTCCGAAAATATGCTAAGTTGATCTCTAAGAGATTACGTCTGGTGGCCAAAGTGTTTTTTAGTGAAAAATAAAGAGAGTTGCATTATAATTAATTAAAGACAATAATTTGGAACTGGCGGTTGTGGTTGAGGGGTTACGGCTAGGACGTTGCAATATATTAATTAAAAATAATTTGGAACACTGCTTTTGTCAAAGGCCAAACCTGACATGAGCGGTCATATAATCAAAGTAAAAATTTGAGGGGGCAGGCAATTGGCAATTCTGGTTACCGGTGGCGCCGGTTATATAGGCAGTCATACTTGTGTGGAGATGTTAAATGCCGGTTATAAAATTATTGTGGTAGACAACCTTTCGAACAGCAAGCCGGAAGCTTTGAGCCGCGTGAGCATTCTAACGGGCAAAGAGTTTAAGTTTTATAAAACCGATATTTTAAATAAAGAAGAGCTGGAAAAAGTTTTTCGCGATAACGATATAGAAGCGGTCATCCACTTTGCCGGGCTCAAGGCTGTCGGGGAGTCGGTGGAAATACCACTTAAGTATTACCATAATAATGTCACCGGCACGATCGTACTCTGTGAAGTGATGCAACAATATGGAGTCAAAAGGATCGTGTTCAGCTCCTCAGCAACAGTATACGGGGTGCCTGAGCGTGTGCCGATTGCCGAGGACTTTCCGACCGGGGCCACCAACCCCTATGGGCGAACCAAGTTAATGATCGAGGAGATCCTGCGAGACCTTTATCAGTCGGACCAAGATTGGAGTATTGCATTGTTGCGCTATTTCAATCCTGTCGGCGCTCATCCAAGCGGCTGTATCGGAGAAGATCCAAATGGCATTCCAAATAACTTGATGCCATATATTACCCAGGTGGCAGTGGGAAAATTGCAGGAGCTCAAGATCTGGGGTAATGATTACCCCACTCCGGACGGCACGGGGGTCAGGGACTACATCCACGTGGTGGATCTAGCTCAAGGCCATCTGAGCGCCCTGAAAAAAATCATGAACTCTGCCGGGGTGGGCACATATAATCTCGGCACCGGAAAGGGCTTTAGTGTGTTAGAAATGGTGGAGGCTTTTGAAGAGGCATCTGGCCGGATGATTGCGTACACCATCGCCGGGCGCAGGGCCGGCGATATAGCGATATGCTACGCGGATCCGTCAAAGGCGAAGCAGGAGCTGGATTGGGTGGCCACGCGGGGGATAAATGAGATGTGTGCTGATTCATGGCGCTGGCAGTCCACAAACCCAAACGGGTACGGCGAATAGCAGGCAATAAGTTGGACACCTTCCCAACTGTCGATAAGATGCTTACACCAACACGTAAGGGAAGTAGCAAGTACGATGTTGGGCCCTCAAACTATCATTGTGGACTAGTCAAAGATTGGGTGGCAGCTTTCAACTTTTGATATGATCGTTTCGACCATTCTTTTTTGCAAACAATTTTCGATTAATGATAAAATAGGCAATAAATACACCGGTGGTGTCTTTTAGCAGGTCGATCATTGTAAAAGACCGGTAGGGCATAAAATATTGATGGCATTCATCGATAAAGCCATAAAATATTGAGAGTATAGCAGCTATTTTGTTGGTCCGGGTGCTTAGCAGCCCAGCCGCCAGCAAGGCAAAAACGAACAGCACATATAGCACTGCAAACTCCACTAAGTGAAGGCCCTCCTTTAATAATAGATCATAGGCGAGACCTGTATTTATTACTGCATCGCTGGGCTTGCTGGAGAGGTACCAGATGGAGCCCATGTAGGCAAAAGGTAAAAACAAAGCGATATTTTGTGCTGTATTTTTTAATATTATGAACAAGGTATTTTTCAACGATTTTTTATCCCTCTAAAGACTTTATTCTCTAATATTATAGTAACAGGTTAGTAGGAACAACCTATTTTTATTGTGTATTTTATGGCGGTTTCCTGCTTAGACCAAGGCTTGAGGAATCGGTTACCTAAAATAACACGGCAACTAAGAGAAAGGGTATTTAAAGTTGCTAGTTGTGTTAAATTGTAGTCAAACATGAAAAGGCTTCCGGAAAACTCCGAAAGCCTTGTTTTTATCTGGTGGACGAGGTGGGAATTGAACCCACGACCCCCTGAATGCCATTCAGGTATTCTCCCCCTGAACTACTCGCCCAATTAAACGTCACTCACAAAACTCATTTTACCACTTTTCGCGCAGGTGGTCAAGCCTATTATTATTTTGCCCAAGCTACTTTTTCATGATAAAGGTACCATAGCCCAGGTATTTGCGATTTTTCTGCATCAGCCGTTGGTAACTGCGGAGCACTTGATTAATTTCCCTGTTGGTTCTGGCCGACTGGGAAACAACCTGATAGGGGTCGGGGTGTAGTATATTGATCAAATTTTGCAGAGGGCCGGGGAAACTATTGCGCCAGGCGCCGGTCCTGGTAAACCCGGCGCTTTGAAACATATCCAGCCATTCTTCGAAAGAAGGAATACCGGTTAGGCCACAGGTCGACTGGACCTGCTCCTTTGCCGCCGCTGGCATCGACTGATCGGCTAACAGCTCTGTGCTGACCAGCATTCCGCCTTTTTTTAAAACCCTCAAGCATTCATCGATGACCCTGACTTTTGGTAGAAATATTAACACTGATTCGATAAGAATCAAATCGGCGACATTATCCAAAAAGGGCAGGTCACCGGCGTCACCATGGACAAACTGGACCTGAAGCCCTTCCCGGGCAGCCCTGAATTTGGCCTTATCCAGCATTTCCTGGGAGTTATCCAGGCCAAAAACATATGCGCCGGAAGACTTGGCGATATGGCAGGCGGTTCGCCCGGCGCCGCACCCGATATCGATGACGATGTCCTCCGGAGTTAGCGAAAACAGTTGCAGCACTTTTAGCGTGTGCATAAAGCCACCCGGATGTAGGCTGCCGGTGCCCATGGCGGTGGCCGCTTCCAAATAAGAGCTCATGATCATTTCCTCTTTTATTGAATAAGAGACGGGGTAGCACCCGTCTCTTATTCGCTGACTAATAGATAGTGCAAATATCGGATTTAGATGATCAAGTTAGGGCTAAGTTTAGATTAAGCGATGCCGCCCCAGAACCCCAGGCCAAATATCAGCAGGATTAAGATTAAGAAAATAATAAAGCCCCAATTTCCGATACCAGTCAAAACTTCTGCCGCTACCTCGGACACTTCAATCATCTCCCATAAAGAATTTTATATAGCTTATGTGCCCGGGCGCCCAGGTGTTACAGTTTATATTTTTCTCTGCATTTAGCACAGTGGCCAAAAATCTCAAAGCTATGGCCGGTAATTTCAAATTTCTTTTCTCTGGCAATCCTTTGTTGATCAAGAGTATTGAACGGACATATTTCCACCGCTTCGGACAGGCCGCATGTTAAACAGACCAGGTGGTGGTGGTGTTTGCCGGCACAATTAATCTCAAACCTGTTCTTTCCATCCTGGAAGTTCAACTTTGACACTATTCCTAACTCCAGCAACACGGCGATGTTACGGTAGACCGTATCCATACTCATGTTTGGGTATCGTTCGGCGATTTGCCGGTGGATGTCTTCAACGCTCTGGGGGCCGGGGGCAGCCTCTAAAGTCTTTAATATTTCCTGGCGTTGGGGCGTAATTTTGTAGCCCTTTTGACGCAGTTGCTCAATCGCACTTTCATGCACCAGGTTCACCCCAAATAGTATTTATTCTTATTATCATCTACCATAACTTATAAACTTTCCAACAAAAAATGTCAAGTCTTTAACTAATCCAGCGGCCAGCCGCAAACATGACACTGACAACCGAAAATACGACCAGGGATATTGTCGAATAAATATAAGTCAGCCCGTATTTATTCAGCAGGAGCGCAATAGTGATGTAGCCTGGAAACAACACCAGAATATATCTGGGCATACCGAGGGGCAGGTTGTCCACCACAGAAGAAAATGGAATTAAAAATCCCAGCACCAGAAAAATTAATTGGGGCTTGTCTTTCAAATAGTTGAAACTAATGATTACAATAAAAAGGAAGATCAGCGCCATGCCGGACTCAAAAAGGCTGTAGAACTCGTTATTATAAATGAATAGGGACAGGTTGAGCAATTGCCCGGCCCCAGGGTAGGCAAAGTGGCGGTAGCCCCAGTATGCAGTGTTCAGCGAGTGGGCAAAGGCCAGGGGGTCGCCGACCTGCAGCCACTGGATCAACATGAGGATCGTTAGAGAAGCTGGGATGAGCATGAGGGGGAGGGCTTTTTTCACGTTAATCCGGTAATATGATCGCTGGTAGAGCTGGTATAGC
Source organism: Pelotomaculum sp. PtaB.Bin104 (assembly GCA_002067205.1). GTDB lineage: Bacteria > Bacillota > Desulfotomaculia > Desulfotomaculales > Pelotomaculaceae > MVQL01. The sequence continues at coordinate 10,384 of MVQL01000238.1, read as the reverse complement.
AAGGCAAAAAAAAGAACTACTCCGATGTTGCGGGTCAACGCTGCGCATGCGCCCAGCAAGGCCGCCGCAAGCCAGCGTTCACGCCGCGCGAAATAAAGGGAGGCCAGCGCAAAAGCGATCAACAGGGATTCAGAATAGATCGAGGTAAAAAATATAGCCGTGGGGAAAAAGAGCATGACAAAGACTGTGGTGGTCGCTATCTCTTTCCCGTAGTCTTCTTTAACCAGTAAAAATAAAAAGCAGCAGGCGATCAGCAGCGCCGTGTTGGAGATCAGAAAGCCTGCAGCAGCCCCATCCCCGGTAAGGTAGGTAAACAGGCGAATAAGCCCGGGAAACATAGGGAAAAAAGGGGCGCTGTCAAAGTCGTAGCCCCCCCCGGCGATCCTGAGAAACCACCCGGCGTCCCAGTGAATTAGTGTATCCAGTAACACGTTGGAATGAATTCCATCGGTTACTGTGGGGAGAATTGGGTGCAAAATCTCCCTGGTCAGCCAGACTAAAAAGACGATATACAGTTTATTTAAGGCGTAGATATAGCCGACGCGTTTAAGATCTTCCTTGAGCACGGATCAACCCCCGGTTGTTTTGGCGATAATTTTGTCTTTGCGGAAAACCCAAAGCTTGCTGAGGGCGAAATTAAAGCCAAAGGCAAATACTGTGGCCAAAAATAGCGATACATACTGCGAAACATTCAAATGCAGCAAAACGTACACCGAGGCGCTGTTGATGCCGAGGCCCACGGCATTGACCACGGTGAATTTGAAAAACCTGCTTTTTTCATGCTCACCGGAGCCGGTTTTAAAAGTCCAGCTGCGGTTGAGAAAAAAGCTGTTGATTATACCGCAAAAATAACTGAAGCCCTTGGCAATCGAATAAAATAGAATACTTTCCTCAGGAAATATTTTCAGGATTGTAAAATATACCGCCCAGTCGATGAATGTATTCAAACAACCCACCGTGGCAAACTTACCTAACTGTAAAATGTTTTCGCTAAACATGTTTTCTCCCTCTAGTTCATAAAATTAACATCCATTCTACCAAAATAATACCTTCGACATGAACAAGCGGCTTCCTCCCTGATCACCATCCTTCAAATAAATCTTTTTCTTTAAGTTTTATGACTTTGCGTTTTTTTATGCGGGTTTTTGAATAATTCTTATATAAATCAACCATAATAGAGCTATTACAATATAACAGGAGGGGTGTCTTGCATGGAATGGTTATCCAGAACAGCTTTAGTCTTGGTCATCCTCGGTGCTTTGAACTGGTTATTGGTTGGTCTGTTTCAATGGGACCTGGTCACAGCGCTTTTTGGCGGGGATGTAATTAGGTCTTCTTCAGATCTGAGCCGGGTCATTTATACTTTGGTTGGTCTTGCCGGCATATATTCAATTTCATTCTTTTTTAGGGAAAATGCTTTTAGAGAAAATGCGGCTGTAAAAAAATAAATAACCGGTCAGTTTTGTATAATGCATTAATGCCCTGGCAATAATAATGTGGTAAGACATTAAAATATAGGAGGTAGCCAAATGATTCCCAATAAGAAAAACCGGGGCCAAAGCCCTGACAATCCTGACCTGATTGTTCCCGGCACGGCAGCAGAAGAATGTGAGACCTGTGCAGCCTGTGAGGAACTTGAAGAAGAATCCTGCCCCGGCACAAGTGCCTGTAAAGATGACGAAAACTCATTGAGTTAAAGAGAGACCTAATTAGGTCTCTCTTTTCAATTCAATTACAGCTTTACCCGGGGTTGTCACGAAGGGCAACAAGTGCTATATTTGGATCAGGGAAAAAGTAATTTGTTAAGGGGTGATTTAATTATGTACCGCCAAACAAAAGACTATACCAACGACTACCGGGTAAACTTTCTTAATAATGGCTCCATCATCAGTGTAGAGGTCAAATGCTGCGGCAAGCACATCGGTGAAGTCAGGTTTAAAGACGGCGAAACTAAAAAGTGTCCGTATTGTGGTGCTGAGCATATGCTAAAACTCCAGCACAACCACTTTCACATCAGATCGTTCAAAGCGGCTGCCGGTGAGGCCACTACCCGGGATGATACCGGATTTACTTTAAAAGAAAAAGCGCTTTAAAATATACTGCCGTGCTCGCCAGATATTCAATGAAAATTCGTTTAGCTTTACTGACGGAAAAGTCGCCCGTTGACACCAGGCGCGGTAACTGGTAAACTAACTTTTGATACAACATTATAAGAACTCTTATCCGGAGCGGCGGAGGGACTGGCCCGATGAAGCCCGGCAACCGTTGGGTAATCTAATTACCTGAAAAGGTGCTAATTCCAGCAGAAGCTAGTTCTTCTGACAGATGAGGGGAATAACAAAAATCAGGTCCCTTCTGTTTTAGAGGGGACCTTCGATTTGTCAGCAAAGAGGAGCACAAATACGGGGAGGTATGCAAAATGGCTATCGAAAAAACCTATGCTGAGATTAATGAAAAAATCAGATCAGGCAAGGCAGTGGTGCTCACTGCTGAAGAAGTAATCGCCCTAGTGGAAGAAAAGGGTGTATCAGAAGCCGCCCGCCAGGTAGATGTAGTAACAACCGGTACCTTCGGCCCAATGTGCTCTTCTGGTGTTTTCTTGAGCTTTGGACACTCCAAGCCGCGGATGAAGATGCAAAAGGTATGGCTCAACGGTGTGCCAGCCTATACCGGCATTGCTGCGGTGGATGCATACCTGGGGGCCACCGAGCTGCCGGAGGACGACGCCTGCAACAGCAATTACCCGGGCCGGTTTCGCTACGGTGGCGGGCATGTGATCCAGGATCTCCTGGAGCGCAAGCAGATCAAGCTGGAAGCCATCTCTTACGGCACCGACTGCTACCCGCGCCGGGAGCTGGAAACATATATCACCCTGGACGAGATCAACGAGGCCACGCTGTTTAACCCGCGCAACGCCTATCAAAACTATAACTGCGCCGTTAACCTGAGCGATGAGACCATTTACACCTACATGGGGATGCTCAAGCCTAACCTGGGCAATGCCCACTACTGCAGCGCCGGCCAGCTCAGCCCGCTCTTGAAGGACCCTAATTTTCTAACCATCGGGCTTGGTACCAGGATCTTTTTGGGCGGCGGGATTGGCTACGTAGCCTGGAACGGGACCCAGCACTTCCCGGGCATTCAGCAAGATGAGGCGGGCAACACCTATGGCCCGGCGGGCGGCACCCTGTCCGTAATCGGGGACCTTAAGCAAATGAACCCTAACTGGTTAGTTGGCACGAGTATGCTGGGCTATGGCGCCACCCTGACCGTGGGCATCGGCATCCCCATTCCGGTTCTAAATGAGGAAGTAATGCACTATGCCGCTGTCACCGACAATGACCTCTACGCACCGGTGGTCGACTACAGCGGGGCCTACAGCCAACGCGAGCCTGGTAATCTAGGCTTTGCCAGCTATGCGGCGCTAAAATCAGGCAAGATAACCGTCAAAGGCAAAGAAGTGCCGACCGCGCCCCTTTCCAGCTACCCGAAAGCCAGGGAAATCGCGGCAACGCTGAAGGACTGGATCCTCAAAGGAGAATTTTACCTGTCCGAGCCGGCGAGGCTGTTGCCTTCGCATAAAGACGGAATTGTCGCGCATTTCCTGGACATTAAAGGATCTAACTAACTGAGAGGAAGGAGTGTTTGGCGTGGCCTCAAAAAAAGTAGTTTTGCGCTTTGGCAAAGATATATCTGAAACCCCGATCATTTACCATCTGGCTAAAGATTTTGACCTGGTCTTTAATATTATCCGGGCCAATGTTAACCCAAATAAAGAAGGTACGGTAGTTTTAGAGCTTTCCGGTGAACAATATGAAGAGGGCTTGGCGTTTTTAGAAAGCCAGGGAGTGCGGGTCCAGCCGCTGGCAGAAAATGTAACCCGCAACGAGGCGAAGTGCACCAGCTGTGGCGCCTGTACTGCCATCTGCCCGACCGGCGCTCTTTACGTGGAAAGACCTTCCATGGAAGTCGGCTTTGACAGCGACAAATGCGTCGTCTGTACAATTTGCCTGAAGGTGTGCCCGGTGAACGCCATGGAAATAGCCAGCTAAACTGACATTGCTGGAACTCAACTGAGAGTCCTTGTTATTCCAAACTACCAACTACTAACTGCGAACTACTAATACAAGGCAGGTTAATTATATTTTGGAATACGTTGAACGAACGTACCGGGAGGATTTTCGCCAGGAGGACCTGGCTTACTTTCAGGTGGTGGTGCGTCAGACCGACTTGAGCATCGGCATCCGCCGGGAGCGGCTTACTCCGGAGTTGGCGCACTGGACAGAAGAAATGGTGCGCCTGCAGCGGGCCCTGCTGGAAAGCTATATCGAGGCCGATCCGGAGTTTTTAAAGGCGCTGGTTCCGCACGAAGTTAAGCCCGGTGCCCCTGGCCTGGCGGTGGCCATGGCCAGGGCGGCCCGGGCGGCGGGTGTGGGGCCGATGGCAGCCGTGGCCGGCGCCTTCGCTGAATTTGTCGGGCGGGCCCTGGCCAGGCGCTCCAAAGATGTGATCGTGGAAAACGGCGGCGATATTTTTTTGCGCAGCACCAGGCAGCGCCGGATCGGGATCTTTGCCGGCCCGTCACCCCTTTCCAACCGCATCGCCCTGGAGATCCGGCCGGAGAACACCCCGCTGGGCATCTGCACCTCCTCCGGCACGGTCGGGCCCTCGATTAGCTATGGCAGAGCCGACGCAGCGGTGATCCTGGCTCCCTCCGCCGCCCTGGCCGATGCGGTAGCCACCGCGGCCGGCAACCTGGTGCAGAGCGAGGCGGACGTCCAGGCTGCCGTGGAATTTGCGGCTGGGATCGGCGGGGTGATCGGCGCGCTGGTGATCAAGGGCGAGCGGCTGGCCGCCTGGGGCAACTTAAAGCTGGTGCCGCTGGTCAGGCCTTAACAATTGCCTGCAGGTCCGGCCCGGAAAAAGTATATTTCTCACCACAGAAATGGCAGCGCACCTCTACCTGCCCCTGCTCCGCCAGGGGCTTTTCCAGCTCCTCTTTTCCCATGGCGGCCAAAATATCCCCGACTTTTTCCCGCGTGCACTTACAAACGAAGCGCACCGGGTATTTATCTAAGTAGTGGATATCAAGGCCGTTGACAGCCCGGGCCACAAGGCCCTCGGGACTTAATTCACTGTTGATCAGGCTGCTGACCGGGGGCATGGAAGTAATGTTTTGTTCCAGATGAGTCAGTAGCTTCTCCTCAGCACCGGGGAAAAGCTGCAGGAGCAGGCCGCCGGCAGCCTTCACCCGGGCATCGGGGCCGACCAGCACGCCCAGGGACACGGCGGACGGGGTTTGCTCCGAGGTGAGCAGGTATTGTGCCACATCCTCCCCAATCTCACCTGACACTAATTCAATGCTGCCGGTAAAGGGCTCTTTTAAGCCCAGGTCCTTGGTCACATGGAGCAGGCCTTTCCCCACAGCCTCGCCCACTGGCAGTTTCCCCGTACGTTCGCACGGCAGGTCCACATGGGGTTCCTGCACGTAGCCCCGCACCTCTCCACCCGCGGTGGCCGAGACGATAATCGCGCCCAGCGGGCCGTCGCCGTAGACACGCAGGGTCAGCAGGTCTTCTCCCTTGAGGTTGGCCCCCAGCAACAGCCCGGCGGTAAGCACGCGCCCCAGGGCGGCGGTGGCCACCGGCCAGGTGTCATGCCTTTGCCGGGCTTCTTCAACAAGGCTGGTGGTGACTGCGGCGAAAACCCGAAACTGCCCGCCAACCCCCACACCACGCACAAGATAGTCTTCCATACTTTGTTATTGCTCCCTTTGCTAAAGTAGTTTGGCTAATATTATAACATTACCGAGAAAATTTTTAAAAAGAAAAAGCCGCTACTCAGCGGCCTTGTTCTTTAAGGACTCTGCTTTTGTTTTTTTAGCACACATACTTTTTGAGGTGATAATCGACGGGTTTTCCTTTGCTTTGCCCGCCATTTGGTCCTCACCGCCCGGCCGGGATTGATTTTTAGCCACAGCACGTACCTCCCTTAGGTTAAAGCCCTAGTTATCTTTTTTCAGCAATATCACGGAGTGAGTGGGCGATGTCCCTGGCGTAAAAAATAAATGGCAGCGTTAAGAATACAGAGGCCACCGTAAGCACTTTCATATCTGTTGAGGATATCTCTTTATGAAACAAAAGCTAACACCTCCTTTGGTGATCAGGGTGTCCATTAATGGCTTTATTAAACGGAGAATATTATGGCATATTAAAAATAGAAGTTTTTAAATCCACCAAAATCATTATTTGCAAAAAATAGCAATATTTTGGATTTTAATGCTATTTATTGGGACTGTACAAGCTTTGTTCTCTCAACTCTTTGCAATTTCAAACATCGAAATGACAAGGTCAGACATCAAAATGTTGCTTTTAGACATGACATATAGACAAATTCACCCATCAATGCTAAATTCAGATTAATCAGTAGGATATGACTGAAAAGTAAGCCAGGCAAACTAGGACAACTTTTTTGAGTCCATCTGCCTGTTGGTGCGGGTTGCTTCAAAGGCTATTAATAAGAATTTGCTGTGCCTTTGACGAGGTGGTATATGGAATACTTGTGGTGGGGGCTGGTTTTTTCAATCGGTGCTATAGTTGGAAGTTTTCTTAATGTTTGTATATGTCGGTTGCCTGTTGGTGAATCGCTGGCTTATCCCTCGTCGCACTGTGAGGCTTGCGGGCAGGGATTAAGGCCTGTCGACCTTGTTCCCATTTTCAGTTTTGTTTTTCTTAGGGGCAGGTGCCGCTATTGCGGCTGCCGGATTGCCTGGCATTACCCGGTAGGGGAGCTTGTCACAGGCTTATTATTTGTTGCAGCTGTAGCTAAATATGGAGTCACCCTGTCTGCACTGCGGACAGTTTTACTATTTTCCATATTAGTTCCGGCGACGGTCATTGATTTAAAATATAAAATCATACCGGACAGGCTCAACCTGGCCGGACTAATCCTGGGGGTGCCGCTCATTTTTGAATCAAAAGAAGTTTTTGGGGCTAATGCCGCTGGTTTTTTAGCCGGCGGAGGTTTGCTGCTCCTGATCGCGGTTGTATCCCGCGGCGGGATGGGCGGCGGCGATATTAAGCTGGCCGCAGTGCTGGGTTTGTTGCTCGGCTGGAAATACTTGCTGGCAGCACTTTTTTTAGCTTTTATGGTAGGGAGTATCGCTGGCATAATTATGATCGTGTTTAAACTGGCCCGGATGAAGGAACCCATTCCATTCGGGCCCTATTTGGCCCTGGGGGCGGTAGTTGCAGCATTGACAGGGGACAAGGTTATTAAATGGTATACCGGCTTCTGGGGAGCTTAAGAATACTAATAATGCTGCAGGTGTAAAAGATTGACAGTGTAAAGATTGGTAATACAACAGTGGAAGAATAAGCTAGTTTATAAATATGTTTCTAGTTTAGAGGTGATTAGCATGGTTGCTACACTTAAAGGTGCAAGGAAATTATTGGGGAATCAGCTGGTTGAAACGGGTGCTGTTACTAGGGAGCAGCTTTGGGAAGCGCTTCGTGTTCAATCACGGAGCGGTGGGTTTTTAGGTGAGACCCTGATTAAGCTGGGTATGACTTCAGAAGAGGTTATTAACAAAGTTCTGGGTGTACAGGAAATCAGACTGGATAAGCTTGACCCCACGCTTCTCAATACTATACCCGAGCAGCTTATCCGCAGGCACAAAGTGATCCCTCTAAAAAAAGAAGGAAAATATCTAACTGTGGCCATGGTGGATCCCATGGACGTTATGGCTATAGACGATTTGCGCCTGTTAACGGGATGCGATATCGAACCGGTTCAGGCCGTAGAAAAGGATATTTTAGCGGCAATTCAGAAGCATTTCGGCCTTCCGGAAGTTGACAAAATATTTGAGGAGTTTGAGCTGCTGGCAGGACAGCAGGAATCAGAAGTCGTGGCCCTGGAGGAAGAAGTGGTTGACGAGGCCCCAGTCGTCCGGCTGGTAAACTCAATTTTTTTACAGGCAATAGAACAGGACGCCAGCGACATCCATATCGAACCCCAGGAACATCTGGTCAGGGTAAGGTACCGGATTGACGGGATGCTCCGGGAAGTGATGACACTTCCGAAAAAAATTCAATCTGCGGTAGTCTCAAGGGTAAAAATAATGTCCGATATGGATATCTCCGAAAAGAGGATACCCCAGGACGGCAGGATCCGGCTAAAAATTAAAACCCGGGAGATTGACCTCAGGGTATCCTCCATGCCAACGGTTTATGGGGAAAAGGTAGTTTCCCGTCTCCTGGACAAGGGTAGCATAAAATCATATAAAATTGAAAAGATCGGCTTTGGAGCACTTAACCTGCAGAGGTTTACCAGCGCCATGAAAAGCTCCTATGGGATGATCTTAATTACCGGACCTACCGGCAGCGGAAAAACTACTACCCTTTACACCGCGCTCAACGAGATCAATACCTACGAAAAAAATATTATCACAGTGGAAGACCCTATTGAATACATGCTGGACGGGATAAACCAAACGCAAGTCAACGTCAAGGCCGGGATGACCTTCGCGGCCGGACTGCGCTCCATCCTCCGGCAGGACCCGGACATCATCATGGTCGGTGAAATACGCGACGGCGAAACTGCTGAAATAGCCGTCAGGGCTGCAATCACAGGGCATTTAGTCCTTTCTACCCTGCATACAAATGACGCGGCCGGGGCGATTACCCGCCTGGTGGATATGGGGATCGAGCCGTTCCTGGTAGCTTCATCGGTGCTCGTAACAATTGCGCAGCGCCTGGTCAGGCTGATCTGCCAGAAGTGCCGCCAGGCTTACGAATTAGCGCCGGATGCTCCGGAGCGGGCATTTATCGGAGTCGGGCCTGAACAACCGGTGACTCTATACCGGGGCGCGGGCTGTAATAGCTGCGGGAATGTCGGCTATAAGGGCCGCCTGGCCGTCCACGAGGTAATACCGGTAACCACGGGGTTACGCCCGTTGATTATTAGAAATGCACCAACAGACGAGATCAAGCGGAAAGCCCTGGAGGAGGGAATGATCAGCCTGAAAATGGACGGCATCCAGAAAGCCCTGGAGGGTTTGACAACTATCGAAGAAGTGATGAGGGTAGCCTGTACCGATGAAACATAATTTACTGGGGTTATTGCAGAGGCAAAGGTATCGATGATGAATGCTGATGCAATACTTAAACTTGCTTTTAAGCTGGGTGCTTCCGACGTCCACGTAACTGTCAACAGCGCCCCTGCTTTCCGCCTGCATGGGAAACTGCTGCCCTTCGATGCGCCGGAATGGCAGGACAGGCTGGGCGCTGAGGTTGCGGCTACCGGTAGGTTGACACCGGAGGACACGGACAAGTTAGTGCGCCAGATTATGACTAAAGCGCAGTACCAGAAATTCCAGGAAATTGGTGAACTGGACTTTTCGTATGCTATTCCGGGGATAGGCCGTTTTCGCGTCAACACCTTCAAACAGCAGGGTAACGTGGGCTTTGTGATCCGCCTGATTAACTCGAATATTCTTTCTTTCCAGGAGCTTGGCCTGCCGGAGGTGCTGGCGGACCTCTCCCGCAAACCGAGGGGCTTGGTGCTGGTAACCGGTCCCACCGGCAGCGGTAAATCTACCACCCTGGCATCCATGCTTGACTTGATCAACCGGGAAAGCCATCACCACATCATTACCCTGGAGGACCCGATCGAATTTGTGCACCAGCATAATAAGTGCATAATCAACCAGCGTGAAGTAGGAAGGGACACCCAGTCGTTTGCCAGCGCGCTGCGCGCGGCCATGCGGGAAGACCCGGATGTAATCCTTGTCGGTGAAATGCGCGACCCCGAGACGATCGGGACTGCCATCACCGCTGCTGAGACCGGTCACCTAGTCGTGGGGACGCTGCATACTTCCAGTGCCGCCCAGACGATCGACCGGATTATCGACGTTTTTCCGCCCCACCAGCAGCAGCAGATCAGAGTCCAGTTGGCCAGCACCCTCCAGGGCATTATCGCCCAGACGCTGGTCCCCAGGGTAGATAAGCCCGGCCGGGTGGCGGCGATAGAGATCATGGTGGCCACGCCGGCTATTCGCAACCTCATTCGCGAGGGTAAGACCTACCAGATCACCAGTCAGATTCAAACAGGCGCCAGGTTTGGTATGCAGACCCTCGATATGGCTTTACGTTCTCTCTATCTGAAGAAAATGATCAGCAGGAAAGACGTTTTGAGCTGCGCCAATGATGTTGAAACCTTGTCCAAAATGCTATAAAAACACATGAGAAATTAACATTATAAGAAAACTATAGGATCTAAAAATACTTTTATACTTCTAAAAATTTTCTACTAAACAGACCACCGGCTAAAGCCGGAGGGTTTTTAAACGACTGAAAGTCGCAAACGGCTGAAGCCGGCTCAAAGC
>MVQL01000237.1 GCA_002067205.1 Pelotomaculum sp. PtaB.Bin104 | reverse complement strand
AGCGTGGAATCTTTAAATTTAAACATAGAATCACCCCTTGAAAGTATTTAATTTCTACCCGAAGGGGATTATAATAATAATATCCTCCTTCGGGTAGGGATGTTGCAGGAAGGGTTACTTTGGCGAGTGGCCTTCCTGCTTCAGTTTTTTTAATCCTCTTTTTGGACTTGTCCGCTCTCTAACCACTTTAAAAGTGCCTGGCGGCTAAAGCGCCACTGATTTCCAACCTTTTGACCGGGTAATTTTCCTTCCTGTGCCAGTTTTAATAGCGTAGTTCTCCCAATCTTTAAAAAACTTATAGCCTCTTTTAAATTCAAAACCTCATCTTCTCCCAATAACCTCATTACCTCCTTTCCTTTTGGAAAATTATACTGCTATGTGTCGCATTAGTCAATACTAAAATGAATTAATTTAAATTATATTGTACTACCATGAACCATATATATTATTAACCAATACGCTTTTTGCGTACAGTCAAAGTCTAAATATGTCGAATAATGGGGGAAGAAAATCCTCCACAAGTCTACTTGTATTTTGGTATATTAAGAAAAAACGGAGGTTTAATGTTAGATGATTAAGAAAAAAGAAGAGTTATCAAGATTTCTTTTTATTTTGCCTTTATTGTTTACTCTACTAATTCTAATAGCTAGACCTGCCAGCGGAGCAACAACTTATAGCGTAACACTTGTGCCAAGCATTGCCACAGGTACAGGAATGCCTATTGATGTTGGCAGTTTGATTATAACTCTAAGTCCGGGAGCGGCTTCTTCTTCCGTAAATAAGTCCGTATATTTCGCCCTGCCTTCAAACCCGCCCGGATATACATTGACCATGGGAACACCAAACATTTCTAATTCATCAGGTAGCGTTTCCATTACAAACAATAACGGTAACAGTTATACGAGCCAATTAAAAGTTACCTCGACACTTACACCGACAGATCCAGCAAGTGACGTTACTATCACTATACCGTTAACAATTACAGTACCAGGCGATGTATGTGGCGATATCAAACTTGATATATCTGCATCTGATGGTTCAGTTTTTTCTTGTGGGACTATAACTGTGGCGCGAGCTGGAACTTTGCAGGTAACTGTAAACATTGATAATATTAAAGCTTTCAACAACAGTAGTATTGAATTGGGAAATATATATGTCCATGAAAACACGGCTGGTGCTCTTATAAGCTCGCCAGAAAGTCTAAGATTTAAATTGCCAACCGGTTTTACCTGGGATCTTAGTGGAATTTCTACAAATCTAATATGGGGAGATTTAGGAGTTGTTCCAACTTTAGGACATTTTAAACTGGCCGATAATAATACTATTTTATTTGTAAGTATTCAGCATCAATCAAATCAACCTACTCGTTTTTCCATTAATGGTTTAAGGATGAACGCCGATCTAAATCGACTCAGGGGTCCCGGTCCTGTAATATGTCAAGTCAATGGATTAAGCAACGTCACACCCACTTCTCTTACTGTCGCGAAATATTTTCCTATCGTTAGCACAGATCCGCCAGATGGTGCCACAGGTGTCTCTATAAGCAAAAACATAACAGTTAGCTTTGGCGAAAATATTCAAACAGGCGATAATATTGGAGGCGTCACTCTCACTAAGGATGGCAATCAAGTGCAATTTACATATGGAATCAATGGTAACACACTTGCCCTTTATCCTAATGGTCTTGATTACAGTGTTACCTATGCTGTTTATATACCCATTGGTGCTATAAAAGATTACGGGGGTATTGCCTTAACAAACAACTACAGTTTTAGCTTTACTACCAGACCTTACCCCTCTTCTGGTTCGGGATCGGGATCAAGTTCAGGTTCTTCAAGTTCAAATTCGACAACCAGTCAACAAGCAACGGTAACGGCTGTAACACCCATACCCCAACAAATAACTCCTTTAATGACTACAACAAATGATATTGCTACATTATCCCCTCAGATCACAGCAAATGGTCAACCTGTTATTTTTGATGTGGCGCCAGAAATAAAAAACGATAGAACCTTTGCACCTGTTCGCACTTTGGCGTATAGCCTGGGTATAACGGAGAATAATGTTTCCTGGGATAATACCACAAGCACAGTAACGATTATAAGCAACGATCTTACACTCAAATTTACTGTAGGTAGTAACTTATTTATCATTAACGGTACGGCACAAGAAATGGACATGTCACCCTATATTAAAAACGACCGAACCATGGTCCCGCTTAGATTTTTCGCTGAGGCTTTAGGATTGACCGTTGAGTGGGATAAGAAAACACAACAGGTAAATATAAAATAAAGCAGGAGACTCAACTCCTGCTTTTCGTCCCCTGTGTCCTTTACAACACCGGCGCGTCTGCCGTGTCCACCGGCTCCGCTTTCGCCGGCGCGTTTAGCTCGACCGTGATTTTTTTCATCACCGGCTTTCTCCTTTTAACCACCACAACCTCTATTGCTTCGTCTCTATCCACATGACGTTCTTTCGACGTTTCTATATTTTCAAACGCATTTCGGAAACTGACTTCCTCCCCGGTCAAACTATTGAAGTATTTCAGTCCGTGTTCGGTTTCCCTGGCTGAGCAGTTTTCCTTAATCTTCCTTTCAAAGACCGCGTTCTTTTTGAATTTGCCCGTCAACTCGTCCAGCGCGTAGCCGTCTTTTACCCGGTGAATTTCTTCCACTACCTCTTCAA
>MVQL01000236.1 GCA_002067205.1 Pelotomaculum sp. PtaB.Bin104 | reverse complement strand
TATGTGCCCGGTGGCAAAAGCTGTCCTGAAGGATTTTCTTATACTTCGGATAACAATGAGTGGTGGCTTACCAGCAGTGAACTTGTTGGGTTGATTGAGCAAATTGAGTATGAATAACAAAATCTATACATATGGAAAGCAAACCATTACAGCAGCGGATATAAAGGCAGTTGTAAAGGTGTTGAAAAGCGATTTTCTTACCCAGGGGCCGGCGGTTCAGGCTTTCGAAGAAGCTATTTGCGCTTATACTGGGGCCAGTTTTGCCGTGGCGGTTGCTAACGGTACAGCAGCGCTGCACCTGGCGGCGCTAGCGGCAGGTGTTGCAGAAGGTGTGGAAGCGATAACGTCACCTATCACCTTTGTAGCTTCGTCTAATTGTGTCCTTTACTGCGGCGGTACGGTAAATTTTGCCGATATTGAAAGCGATACAGCCTGTATAGACCCTCTCGAAATAGAGCGTCAGATTACAGACCGCACTAAAGTGCTTATCCCGGTGCACTTTGCCGGGCAGCCCTGTGACATGGAACAAATCGCCTTGATTGCCCGTAAACATAATTTGACGGTAATTGAGGACGCGGCTCATGCCATCGGCACGAGTTATAAAGGCAGTAAAACCGGTGACTGCACGTATTCGGACATGACCATATTTTCCTTCCACCCGGTTAAAACAATAACAACCGGGGAAGGCGGCGTGATAACCACCAACGACGAAAAATTATATAAAAAGTTAACGCTCCTGCGGACGCACGGCATAACTAAAGATCAGACTGAACTTACCAGGAACGACGGGCCTTGGTACTACGAGATGCATCTGCTCGGGTATAATTACCGGATGTCCGATATTCAGGCGGCTCTGGGCATTTCACAACTGCAAAGGTTAGAAGAATTTGTAACAAGGCGCAGGGAAATCGTGGAAATGTATCATGATCAACTTACCGGGGACGATCGTTTCGGTTTTTTACGCGAACGCGATGGTGCTGTCAGCGCTTTTCATCTTTGTCCGCTGATCATCAACTTTAATATAGTGAAAAAAAATAAAACTCTTATCTTTAATGAGTTGAAAGAGGCCGGGCTGCATTTACAGGTACACTATATTCCCGTGCATATGCAGCCATATTATCAAAATATGGGTTTTAGGCGCGGGGAATACCCCAGGGCTGAAGCCTATTATGACTCCGCAGTTTCTCTGCCGCTGTACCCGCTTTTAAAAGACAGCGATATTAAAAGAATTGTCAAGATAGTGAGAAAGGTGATCCGGTGAAAACAGGAATAATCATTCAAGCCAGGCTGGGTTCAACCAGACTGCCGGGTAAGGTTCTCCTGCCGCTGGCAGGTAAAACTGTGTTGGAATGCCTGCTCGAACGGCTACAGTCAAAAAAGAATGATGCCGATATAATAATTGCGACGACAGCATCGGCAAGTGACGACAAGATAGTTAATTTCTGCCAGGAAAACGGTTTCAGTTATTTCCGGGGCAGCGAGCAAGACGTTTTGGCCAGATATTACGGAGCAGCTTTGCAGTATGGCATTTCCGTTGTGGTCAGAATTACTTCTGACTGCCCGTTGTTAGATGTTGACTTGCTTGATGAAATGCTTGATGAATTCCGGCTGTTTTCAGAAGTTGACTATTATTCCAACTGCCTTAAACGCACTTACCCGCGCGGTTTTGACATAGAAATATTTACTTTTGATTCGTTACGTACGGCATACGAAAACGCGATCATGCCGTATGAGCGGGAGCACGTCACGCCGTATATTTGGCAAAACAAGAAAGGTTATTTTAAAATAAAAGATAAAATTGGTGTGGAAGATTACTCACATCTAAGATTGACTTTAGATACCAGGGAAGACTATGAATTGATTAATGCCATCTATGAAAAAAACTTCAATATCATACCTACTACTAACTATTCTTTTATTCGCAAGCTATATGAAACGAATAGGGGTATTTTTGAGGTGAATAAAGATATCAAGCAAAAAGGGCTCAATGTTTAATATCGGGTTAAAATTATGGTCAACTAATTTTTTTTATGCAAAACCAGCGTTGCAGTTATATAACCAGGGCTTTTTTGATTATGTGGAATTATATATCGTCCCCGGTACATTTACGACCTTTGCGGGGTTATGGAAGGAATTGCCTTTTAGTTATATGATTCACGCTCCGCATACTTCGCATAATTTTAATCTTGCCAGAGCAGAAAACGCAACCAGCAATAAAATAATGTTTAAAGAAGTTATTAATTATGCCGATAAGTTAAAAGCACCGCTAATAATTGTTCACCCTGGGGTAAATGGCCATATTGCAGAAACTATATCGCAAATTAGTGATATTGGTGATAGTAGAATTATAGTAGAAAATAAGCCAGCTATGGGCTTGTATGGTGAACGCTGTGTCGGCGTTACGGCGGAAGAAATATTTTCGATTATGCAACATTGTGGCACTGGTTTCTGTTTTGATATCGGACATGCTGTTTGTGCAGCAAACACGATGCAAACAGATCATAATACGTATATAAGGGAATTCTTATCTCTGGACCCTGCAATGTACCATATTTCTGACGGGTTAAGAGATAGTCAAAAAGACGCTCATTTGCATTTTGGAACAGGAAATTATGATTTGGCCGGTATATTAGCTTTGCTTGTTGCCGGAAAGCGACTTTCTATCGAGACTGTTAAGGACAGCAACGATGATTTGAACGATTTTAAGAATGACGTGGAATATCTCAGGAGGTTGGCTTGTGGATAGCTTTCGCATAGGTTCCAAATCTATTGGAGAAGGGCATCCCTGTTTCATTATAGCTGAGGCGGGCAGCAATCATAACGGCAATCTTCAGCAAGCAAAAATCCTGGTTGATATTGCTGTTGAGGCAGGTGCCGACGCGGTAAAGTTTCAGAACTTCAAGGCGGACAAACTTTATCCCAAAAATGCGGGAAAACCGGGTTATCTCAAATCAGAAAAGCCGATTCATGAAATGATTAAGACGATGGAGATGCCTCAGGATTGGATTCCGGAGTTGGCCGGGTACTGCGCGCGGAATAATATTATTTTTATTTCAACGCCCTTTGATGAAGAGTCGGCTGATCTGCTGGACCCTTATGTAGAAGTGTTCAAGATTGCTTCCTATGAAATGACGCATATCCCGTTGCTCCGTCACGTAGCTCGTAAGGGCAAGCCGTTGATTATATCCACCGGTACCGCAAATATGGATGAGGTAAGGCATACCGTTGACGTTGTCAGGCATGAAGGGAACGAGCGAATTATCCTGCTCCAGTGCACCGCTTCTTATCCGGCTGCCTTGGAGAGTTTGAACCTGAGGGCGATCAAAACGATGCGCCAAACCTGTGGTGTATTAACCGGCCTTTCTGACCACTCACGTGACCCGGTTATTGGTCCGTGTGCGGCAGTCGCTCTGGGCGCATGCTGTGTGGAAAAGCATTTTACCGTTTCCAACCTCCTGCCGGGACCGGATCATAAGTTTGCTGTCGAACCGGATGAACTGAGGCGCATGGTGCAGAGTATCAGGGCAACAGAAGCATGCATGGGTGCCGGAGATAAAGTTGCGCTGGAAGTGGAAAAGGAACTGCGCATTTTTGCTCGAAGAAGCATTTTTACCGTTAATAGGATAAAAAAAGGTGAGAAATTCACCTGTGAAAATATTGCAGTGCTGCGCTGCGGTGAACTCGGATATGAATTTAGCCCGGAGGAATATGAACAAGTGCTGAATCGTACGGCAGAAATTGATATTGCTGAAAATTCCCTGCTTAAAAGGGAACACGTGGTATGGTAGACTTGCGACCAGTCTGTCAAGAGGATTGTCAAATCTTATTTATCTGGGCTAACGACGAAGTCACTAGAGCAAATTCTATCAACACCTCAGTAATCACTTGGAATACACATATGCAATGGTTCAGGGAAAAAATGGATTCCCTTAAGAGTTGCTTATATATAATAACTGATAATGATAAACCTGTCGGCCAGATCAGACTCGATATTGTGGATGAGGGCAGCGCGGAAATATCTTTGTCTGTTGCTCCTCAACACCGGGGAAAAGGTTATGCTGCCTTAGGTATATCATTGGCATTGCAGAAAGTGATGAGAGATGGTTTTTGTTATCGCGTTGTCGCAAAAGTTAAGGCTGGCAACAAAGCTTCAGTTAAAAGCTTTATTAACGCAGGCTTTAAATATTCAGGGGATAAAATAGTGCAAAACACACACTGTCATATTTTTAATTACATTATGCAGAAGATTAATTAAGAGTATTAGGCGGGGTTTGAATTTGATAATTGATGGATATTCGCTTTTACTAATAGCCCCATACGAGATAGAATTCAATAAAATAAAAGTTGATACTGAAGAAGTTCTCCCGGACGAACTGGTTGCTGTAACGGAATATACGGCAATATCACCGGGTACTGAAATAGCCGCATATGTAGGAGCCCCGCCTTTAAGGCCGGGCCCGGCTTATCCTAGGCTGCTTGGATATTGTAACGCGGCAAAAGTGGTTCATACCGGAGACAATGCGGGAAATTTTAAGCCCGGCGACAGGATCTTGACTTTCGAGTCACATAAAAGTGTATTCCGGACAGCTAAGGAAAAAGTTATCGCAAAGATTCCCAAAAACGTCGAATCCGGTGAAGCAGTAATCACTTACCTTTTGCACCTTGGCTATAATGCCTTGCTCCGGGGAGGTATAAAGCCGGGTTACAACGTTGCGGTTATCGGCCTGGGTGTTCTTGGACTCGGAGCGGTGTTACAGGCCGATCTTTATGGGGCTAATGTATATTCTTTTTCTAATTATGAGGACCGCTTGATCCTTGCAAAGAATTTGGGTGCTAAATTTGCTTATTTGAAGAATGGTACCGGTCTCGAAGATAAGATACGCCAAGATGCGGGAGAAACGGGAATTGATCTGGTTGTAACCACTTCAAATTCGTGGAGTGACTGGAAGTTAGCGTTAAGCCTGCCTAGAGTAAACGGTACAATTAGTGTATTGGGTTTTCCGGGCCGGACCGAAGGGTTGCCTGACTTTAACCCTCTTGACTCACAATATTTTTATGACAG
Source organism: Pelotomaculum sp. PtaB.Bin104 (assembly GCA_002067205.1). Classification (GTDB taxonomy): domain Bacteria; phylum Bacillota; class Desulfotomaculia; order Desulfotomaculales; family Pelotomaculaceae; genus MVQL01. The sequence goes on along the minus strand of MVQL01000236.1, from coordinate 3,488 downwards.
GCAGCTTACATTAATAGCGTCAGGTTATGCGCCTGATTATTTAATTGATTCAAAAGATATCAGATTTACTATAAAAAGAAATATGGAATTTTTATTGAGCCTTATTAGTGATGGGAAAATATTGCCGGGCAATCTTATCTCGGGTGTATTCGACTTCAATGAAATAGAAAAAGCGTATGGTAATTTGATTAGCGGAAAAGAATCTCCAATTACTTATGTACTAAGGTGGTTTTAGCGTGAAAAATGACTTGGAACGAAGTAAAAAAGGGCGCACTGAACTAAGGCCTTTAAAAACCTAAAAATTTGGAGTTAGTTTAAGCCACAGAATGTCAGTAGCTTTTATTAGACCATGGGAAATCAGAAGTTTTGCTGCTTGTTTTATAGCTTTCTCTTTTTGCTTTTGCAGCATTTCTTGTGGCATATCAATTTTGTATAAATCGCTTGGATTGAACAATTCACCAGTAACAAACATGTGGTATATGGCGGTAAGTATCATCCTTGCGATAGCGATTATGGCTCTTTTTTTGCCTCTTCTTTTATAGATGCGTTCGTACTTGATTTTGTAGTAAGGAGACTTATCCGATTTCACGGCTGCATGGGCAACTTGTACCAATGCAGGTTTGAGGTAGACACCGGCACGTGTAATACGGACAGATTCCTTCTTACCAGCAGATTCATTGTTGCCAGGTGTTAATCCCGCCCAGCAGCACAAGCGCTTGGAGCTGGCAAATTGAGACATATCTGTACCGATCTCGGAGATGATGGTGATTGCAGATGCTCTGTCAACTCCGGGAATGGTACAGAGAAGGCTGATGGCACTTTCATAAGGTTCTACCATCTTATCAAGCTTTTCATCCAGTTCAGCAATGGATTTGGTTACAAAGTCAAGGTGGGAACGAACCATTACCATACGCTCTTTTTGTGCCTGAGTCATTTGATATCCCTCAATGGATTCAACCACGATATCTGCTTTTTTCTTCAGCGATTTCTGGAGAAGAGAAGTACAGTATTCCGGGTCAAAAGAGTCAGATGAAATCAAGTAGTCCGTGATGGAAGCGGCAGATTTGCCAAACATGTCGGAGACGACAGCATCAAGGGCTACATTACAAACAGTAAAGGCATTTTGAAAACGATTTTTTTCACTACTTTTACAGGAAACAAGTTTGGAACGATAGCGGGTGTATTCACGAAGAATACGAATTGGCTTGTTAGGGATATAACTTCCCGGAACTAAACCTAAACGGAAAAGGTCTCCAATCCATTTGGAATCTTTTGTATCATCCTTGTTTCCCTTTACAGCCTTCACCCATTTGGGATTGGCAACAGTGATACGGATGGTGTCTTCCAAAAGGTTATAGACGGGAACCCAATATTTGCCAGTGGATTCCATGCACACATCAAAGCAGTTGTTATCAATCAGCCACTGCTTGAATTGGAGAATGGAATTGTTAAAGGTGGAGAATCTCTTTTTGGAATAATGGGGAGTAATTTCCTGTGAAGTAATGATTGTGGCGACGAGAAAAGTTTTATGCACATCGACACCACAGCAGATAGGGTAAACAACTTTCATGGCACGACCTCCTTTCAATAGGCTCTCGGTATTAGATGGGGGGAATCATTAAATCTGGAATATATTAACTGGAAATTCTGGTGTGCCTGGATAATAAGACTATCCTTTCACGACGTTTCCTGAAAATGGGCATGCCAAAGAAGCCTAACGGCCTCTATTAAAAAAATAGCCTTAGGGTTAAGTTAAGCAGCCTTATGGAAAACAAGTTGTTTTAGGTTCTTCAGATCTTCTTTCTGGTGGGAGTACCAGGCGTCCATGTGCTGGCACATCATGATGCCGTAAATGCGTACGTACCACATCTTAGTAGAACGGTGACGACCGGATTCCAGCTTGTAATCGATCTTCTCTCGTTTATTGGTTCGCTCGACGGTGGTACGTCGCTTGTAAATGAGTTTCCACTTTTCCGAATCCCTCGGTGTTTTCGGAAACAGTCGGGGGTTGTCTTTACTGCAGGTATGGAAAGTTCTTCCGTATTTAGCGGTCGAACATGGTTTTTTACAGGTGTTTATTGTCCGCTTCTTCATCAATGGACATATCCATTTATGCCGTTTCTGGGAATGGTCGAAACCGTAATGCTTCATCTCCTTTCCGGCGGGACAAACCGGGATGCCTTCGGGAGAAATCCGAATATCACAGTTGGTTTCCAGGTTCTTCTTGCCGCGTACATTAAGGTCAATAAAGGGTTCAATGTTCTGGTGAATCAAGAGGTCATAGATGGATCCGGCATCATGGGCGGCATCAAGCAGGATCTTGTCCACCATGCCCAAGGTGAAACGTTGCGAAAACTCAACCGAACTGACAACAAAGCTTACTGCATCGTGTCGGGAAGCAGGGTGCAGGCGTGGGTACAACGGTAAATCATGCGGACTGTTTGCGGCAGTAAGCGTGTACAGGTGGTATCCGTTGAAGTATCGCTCCCGTGCGCTGTCCCAGCCGGTATCACAGTCGGGTTGGGAATAGATACGGGGATGGTTGCACTTCGCAAGGCCTTGGGCATGACAATTACAAGTCGGTTTGCTGCGGGGATAGGCTGCGGTGACGACAGGAGTACCGTCACCGGCAATACCGAGCGTGCCTATATCCCCGAGCAATCCGAGTCTTGCTGATACCGCAAGAAATTGAGACTGAAAAAAGCAGAATAAACGATCCATGGGCAAATCCTTTTGCTTGTCCATATGGCGCATCATCCAGTTGGCTAGACGCTTAATGCGGCCGGGTGTTGTGGTTGGGGCTTTTTCACCCTTCTTTCCCTTCTTGGGTTTACGTTTGCGTCTTTGTTTATGAGGTTTAAAGTTTTTTTCAGACGCAGCCCATAAGCGTGCAAAGAAATCATAGAACGTGCCGACGCCGGGAACATCACCTGGTTCAAAACCGCTGAGCATGGCATAAAGGGGAACTTGATGCAGTTCATCCACCCAAGCGGTAATACCGATTTCCGGCTTGGTCAATAAAAAAAGCAGAAACGAACGGAGCATGGAGGCAGGATCGCGTGGGGCAGGACCTCTGGCGCTGTAACCATCTTGAAGTAACGTTGTTATTTCAGACAGGTCAGTGATCCAGAGCTTGGCGATAAGGGGCCAATCCTTATTGACAAGAACGAGCATCCCTCCGGCATAGTACAGTTGCAGTTGTTCGATGACAAATTCCTGGTAAGTTTCATGCGGAATAACGACAGGTTTCAAAGCAAAACACCCCAATCTTGTAGTAAAGGAATAAAATACCTTTCGTCGCGATTATGGGGGTGTTTTGAAAATGTCAAGTGTTTTCGACAAATTTCGCAACAAAATTTTCGGCGCGAATTTCCAGTTGGATGATCCTAAAAATGAAAATCCCCCTACAAAATGTAGGAGGAATTTAATATCGATGGTTCAAGCAAAGCCTTGTACCGTCTAACTCGGCGAATGCCGAGAGCCTATTT
>MVQL01000235.1 GCA_002067205.1 Pelotomaculum sp. PtaB.Bin104 | reverse complement strand
TTTCTGTTAAAATTACTTAAAATAAACCAGCCATATCAAGGCTTAAGGACAATTATCCATGTGAGAAAGTTGAGTATATATGAAAACTTTTTTTATTAAGTCCGCAGTACCTGGTTTTTTTAGTTGCCTTTTATTGTTATAATTATTTATAGAAAATTATCCACTAATGGAAATACAGGAAATACATATAATGGAGGTGGGCTAAATGGATGTCAAAGATAAGGATTTATTAAAAGTGGCAGCCACAATGTTCGCTGGAATTGTCAGAAGCAATGATGTAGAAATTGAGTTGAGGACTAATGAAGCAGGAGAAACCGATCTCTGGTTCAAAACAAGGTTTAAAGCGAATGATATTGACAGCGCTGTTGATGTGGCTACAATAATGACCTCTTTAGTTAAGGGCCTGAAAAACATGCAAGTTTAATTTTAGAGAGCCTTCGGGCTCTTTTCTTTTTTTGTTGATAAGCACAAAACGGCAAGAGGAATTATTTACCACGACATAAGTGAATGAAGTGGCTGGTGCTCTGAAAGATGTGTTTAACATGACTAGCGGCAGCGGCGGTTGTTGTACTGCACTTCAACCTCCTTCGGGTGGCGACCCTCCAGCGTCTGAGTTAACTTTAACCCCGTTTTTACTCCAGATCAGGTATAATAAAGATGACAATTTATCGGGGTGTTTAAACGATGGAAGAACTCCTGGAGCGCATAAAAACCAGCTTTTTTTACAGCGGGCAGATTATCCATATAGAAGATCTTAAGCCCCGGCAGGCTAAGTACAGCGCGCTGGGGTTTAAGCTCCACCCGGCTATCGGCACCGTGCTGCGCAGGAGGGGCATTGAAAGGCTGTATACTCACCAGGTGGAGGCCATTAAAAAAGTGCGTCGTGACCAAAGCATAGTTGTGGTCACTCCCACCGCCTCGGGAAAAAGCATGTGCTACAACCTGCCGGTGCTGGATTCGATTTTGCGCAAGTGTGAACAGACCGCCCTTTATCTTTTTCCCACCAAGGCTTTGGGGCAGGACCAGCTTGATGCCATCACGGACTTCGGGGTTCCGCTCAAGGCTGGGGTATATGACGGCGACACCCAAGACGGGGAAAGGCTAGCCCTGCGGGACAGCGCCAATATCATAATTACCAACCCGGATATGCTGCACCGGGGGATCTTACCGAACCACCTGAAGTGGTACCGGTTCTTTTCCAACCTTAAATTTGTTGTTATTGACGAAATGCACAACTACCGGGGCGTTTTTGGCACCCATGTCTCACACATCATCAGGCGGATGAGGCGAATTTGCTACCACTATGGTGCTGACCCGGTTTTTATTCTCTGCTCGGCAACCATCGCCAATCCCCGGGAGCACGCTTTACGCCTGACCGGCCGGCCGGTGGAACTGGTTGATAATAACGGTGCCCCCCGGGGCGCGACGAAATTTGTCCTGTGGCGGCCTCCCGCGCACAAGCCCTATATTCACGAGGTGGCTTGGCTATTGGCTTTGTGCCTGGAGAACCGTTACCGGACCATCACTTTTTCCCGGGCCAGGCAGGTGGCCGAGCGGATTTTACGCTTCACAAGGGATAATATAAAAGAAGATAAATATGCCGGCAAGGTCATGGCCTACCGGGGTGGGTATCTCGCGAAAGAGCGGAGAAATATCGAAGAGGCGCTCTTTAGCGGCTCCCTTCTGGGGGTTGTTTCCACTAATGCGCTGGAGTTGGGCATTGATGTAGGTGAGCTGGAGGTCTGTATCATCGCGGGCTTTCCGGGCACAATCGCCTCCACCTGGCAGCAGGCCGGCCGGGTGGGACGGGGCAGCAAGGACTCGCTGGTCATATTTGTGGCTGTGGAGACACCCCTGGACCAGTATTTTATCCGCAATACCGGCGCGCTTTTTGCCAGCCCCAGCGAGCAGGCCCTAATTGACCCGGACAACCCCTATATATTAATGGGGCACGCCCTCTGCGCGGCCCACGAGCTGCCCGTTGCCCCGGCCGACTACCCCCTGTGGGGGAAGACCTTTGCCGACCTGCTCACCCTGCTGGAGGAGGACGGTGAAGTTGTCTATTCGGGTGGAATCTACTATTTTAACGGCCAGGCATACCCGCCAGACCGGGTCAACGTCAGGTCCGGCTCCGCTGAATTGATTCACCTGCGGGATACAGGCAGGGGGAACCGCCTGCTCGAAGTGCTGGATGAAAACGCAGCTGTGTCGGAAGTCTATCCGGGGGCAGTCTACACCCACCAGGGCGGCACTTATGTGGTGGATCAGCTAGACCTTGACCGCAGCACAGCTTATATGAAGCGGATGGATGTGGATTATTATACTATGTGCGGCCGGGAAAAAAGCACTGAAATCCTCTCCACCGAGACGAGCAGGGTAATAAACGGCCACCTCCTATACACAGGGCAGCTCAAGGTAACCACCAGAGTGACCGGGTTTATCAAAAAACAGGAGAAGACGGGGCAAGTAGTCGGCAGCGGGCGGCTGGAGCTTCCGGAGCGGGTTTTGGAAACCACAGGCATGTGGGTCGTATTAAATGAGCAGACCGCTGAACTGACTAAAAAGCACGGCCTTCAGTTGATGGGCGGGTTGCACGCGGTAGAGCATGCGGCAATCGGGCTTTTGCCGCTATTCGCTATGTGTGACCGGAACGACCTGGGCGGTCTTTCCACCGTGTTCCACCTGCAAACCCAGGGACCAACCATCTTTATCCATGATGCCTGCTACGGCGGGGTTGGGTTCAGTGAAAAAGGCTACGACGAAGCGGAAAGGCTGTTTGAGGCAACACTTGATGCGATTGTGTCCTGCCAGTGCGAGGTGGGTTGCCCGGCCTGCATTTATTCTCCCAAGTGCTCAAACTTCAACCGGCCGCTGGACAAGGAAGCGGCGGTTTTCCTGCTGCACTTGCTTTTGGGCCGGGCTTATACACCAGCTAAAGCTTTCTTTAACCAATCAGACATGCAATCAAAAAGACATATACCGGAGCGACTGAAAAAAGCTCAGAAAAATTTTCGCCGGGGGCTGTGAGCATGAGTTTATTCCAGCGGCTCAACAATATTAAAAACCGGCCCGCCCGTGTGGAGCCAGGGATTAGCCTCGCTGTGATGCCGGAGGGGCAGGAGGTATCTTCAAAGTTCGGCGTATGCGTTATGTTGGAAACTGTAGAGCCGGGTGCCCTCCCCTTTCCGGCACCTGACCCCGCTGTTTTACATACTAATTTACAGCTGGTTAGAGGGATTGGGCCGGTCACGGAAGGACAGCTGCGCCGGCAGGGATTTTCTTGTGTTTCAGACTTATTGGTCCACCCCAAATGGATGGAGCCAGCCGGTGAGGTTCTTAGTTTGCTGCAGGGGCAACGGGTAGGAGAGCTTCAACTTCTGGGGGCCGGTACCTGGGAGCTGCTTTCATATTTTAGTCCGGAAGAGATCCTTTTCCTGGATATCGAGACAACGGGCCTGTGGGCCAGCCAGCCGCTGTTTCTGATCGGCTTCCTGTACTACAGGCTGGGCAGGCTTCATGTTAATCAATTTTTGGCCAGGCACTACCGGGAGGAAAAAGCAGTTCTGGCGGCTGCCCAGGAGGTGTTCAGCCATTATAAAGTAGTGGTGTCCTTTAATGGAAAAAGGTTCGATGTGCCTTATATCTCCGGGCGGAGCATCGAGCACCGGCTTTTTTACAGCTACCCGCACCACCAGGTGGACCTGCTCTTTCACGCCAAAAGGCATTTTGGCGGTGTGCTGCCTAACTGCAGACTGGTGACGCTGGAAGAGCACCTCTTAAATTTCCGCCGTGAGGATGATCTGCCTGGCTATTTAATCCCCCAGACCTACCACCGCTTCACCCAAAAACAAGATCTTGATCTAATTTGGCCGATCATTGAACACAACAGGCTTGACCTCCTGGCGATGGCCAGGCTCTTTAGGCCGGTGCTCCAGGGGTCCTTTGATGATGATAATCAGACCACTTTCCAGGAGTCCGTGAGGGCGCGCTGACCAGGTTTATGCCCGGGGCAAGGTGCTGCCTGACAGTTTTTATCGCCAGGGCGGGATTGTTGTCGTCTTCACTGAGGTGGCCCAGCACAACCAGTTTGCATCTTTCCAGCCCCATTGACTGCAGTGCCTGGCCGCACTGCCCGTTGGACAGGTGACCGGCAGGGCCGAGGTTGCGCCGGATCACGTGCGGCGGCTTGGCCGACTTTTTATACAGGTCCGGATCGTGGTTAGCTTCTATGTACAAGTAGTCAAGTGATTGTAAAGCGTCAAGACAGCCGGCCGGGACGAAGCCGGTATCAGTAAGAAACCCCATCCGCTCGCCGTTGCTGCTGAGAACAAAGCCGATAGTCTCAACGTCATGGGACAGGCTGAAGTGAGTTACCGCAAGACTGCCGATTTTGTTTGCGGCGCGTTGGCTGAAGGGAATCAATTTAGGCATTGTTTTAAACCGAGTATTTTCTTTAAGTTTTCTCAGTATATTCGTAGTTGAATATATGGGCAGGTCTTTTTCCTGACAAATAAATCGGAGACCGTAAATATGGTCAATGTGGCAATGGGTCACCAGGATCGCGTCAAGATTCCCTACTGTAAGGCCGGCCAGTGCCAGAAAGGGCTTGATGTCCCGTTTCCTGAGGCCGCAGTCAATTAAGACGCAAGTATTATTGTCCTGCACCACGACACTGTTGGCGTAGCTGCAGGACGAAAGGCTGCAAAATCTCAAAATTTGGTTCCTCCTAATCGATATATACAACAAATTCCACAAAAAGCCCCAAAAACCTTTCAAGTTCAATGAGGAAGGTTTTTTAATTTCTTCCCCGCACAAACCAAAGAACTCCACCAAGCATATAATGCCAGTAAAGACTTTAAGCAACTGGTTAAGGAGTGATTTAATTTGGATAAGCAATTGAATGATTGTCAGGGTAAAAAAGCTGTTATTGAGCTTCTCAACGGCAGAAAAATTTCCGGTACGGTATTAGCGGTAGACCAAAATTGTGTGCGCATAGAAACAGCCGAGGGAATCGGTACGGTGCCGGTTAAGTCAATCCTGGTGGTCTGGGAGGACCCGCTCCGCTCTGCAGCCCAAGACGTTGCGGGGTGGATGAGAGATAGTGTCAAGGCCCATATAGGTTGCACCGGTCCTCAGTTTTCATGCACTCAGCAGTATGTCTGCAGGCCGCCGGACTACTGCACGGGTGCCTTTTCCTGCCCCGGCAGCTATGTGCCCAGTGCCTGCGGGCCTTTTGAATTTGGCTCTCAATGCAACATTCCTATTGGCTATACCTGCGCGGGCCAGCAATTTTACGGCATAGTGGGGCCGCCTGTAGGTGGAACCCCAACCACCGGCCCCATGGCGGGCCAGGTGGAACAGGGCAGTCAAAGTATGTGGTGCCAACCATGTATGTGCTACACTTGCACTAATGATTATACTGGCACTTTGCCTGACAGCTGTGTCATGGCCTATGCCTGCCAGGGTGGCTACGGGATTTGCGGCCCCTCCGGCGGCGCGTGCCCGCAATTCATGTGCGGTCCCTTCCAATATACTATGCCCTGTATTTGTCAGTACGCTCAGCCATGCATGGCACAATATATGCAGCCCTGCACGACACAATTTATGCAGCCCTGCACGGCACAATATATGCCGTCATGTCCGGTTTTCCCGTTCCAGCCCTGGAACCCTCAATGCGGCCCGCTGGGCAGCTACACTTGCCGCGAGCCGTTTTCCGGCCTGACCGAACCAGCGTCAGTTATGTCGCCGGAATCAGCCACAGTTTCCCACCAGCCGATGGGATTTGGTGTCCAGGAAGCCCAGGGAGAAGACAGCGATAAGAAAAAGGAATAGTCTATGGAAAATAAAAACCAGGCAGCCTGGTTGGAACAGATAGCGGAAAAAATCAGAGGGTACACCCGGAACAATCCGGGGTACTCTCCTCGGGTGCTCAAAGAAAATTTAATAAAGGAATTTTTTATAAGCGTCGATGATGCTGAAAAATTAGCGGTTATGGCCGATAGGGAATTAAACCTGTGCAAGCTTGGGCTGGCCGCTCTGGAACTGAACCTGACCTTTAACTGCAATTTAACCTGCAGCTACTGCTTCATCCACCAGAAAAGCCCGCAGGACCGCATGACCTTTGCCACGGCTCAAAAAGCAATTGACCTATTGATGGAGCGGGCTGCATTTCCCAATGTGAACATAACCTTATTTGGCGGCGAGCCCCTGCTGGAATTCAACCTGATTAAAAAATTAGTGCCCTATGCGCTGGAAGTCGCTCAAAAACACAACCTTGCTGTCACCTGGGCTGTAACTACCAACGGTACACTGGTTAATGAAGAAATCCTGAAGTTTTTTTCCCAACACAAAATTAATATGCTGCTGAGCATTGACGGCGGCCCGGAAACCCACGACCGCTACCGCCTGACCAGGAGTGGGGAGGGTACCTGGCACAAAATTGCCGGCTTACTCCCATTGATCAAAACCTACCAGCCCTGGCTGGGTGCCAGGATGACCGTCAGTACAGAGGCCATCGATAAAATGAGGGAAGACTTTAACCATCTGGTCGGCATGGGAATTAATCAGTTCATCATCGCCCCGGCCCAGGGCGCCAGTTGCTGGAGCAAAGAGGAAATAGAGCAGTATGGTCTTAATCTACTGGATATTTTGCGCGATTATCTCAACCTCAAGCAAAAAGGCTACCCTATTTTTATCGAGGAATTTGAAAAGGGGGAAGGTGAGTATACCGGCTGGGGATGCCGGGCCGGCAGGACTTCACTGGCGGTGGCCCCTAACGGGGATGTCAGCCCCTGCTCAAAGCTTCTGGGCCTAACTGAGGAAGCCGGCAGGGCCATTGTGGGTAACGTGAATTCGGATATAAATATGCAATTATTAGAGCCTTTCCAAAATCCAATTAGCCGCCAGCAGCCCTATTGCCATAGTTGCTCCCGGCAGTGCACAGGCGGGTGCTATGCGGTAAATTTTGAGCAAACCGGCGACCACTTTGTCCCCTCTGAAGAAAACTGCTTGTTCTGGGTGGTCTGCCAGGAAACTAAAAGGATATCCCGGATGATCCGTTCAGGCTGTGCGGCATGGGCAGGGCATTGAAATTGAATATATTTTAAGTACAGCGGCGGCGCGTGCCTTAAGGCTGTGCCGCTTTTCAATATTTGTTGTGACTTGATTATGTCAGTCAGCCATTTTTATGGAGTTCAAAATTATGCTAACTACATTCTTCAAGAATAGATAATGTATTCGATTGGATGCGGCTGGGAATCAGTCCTCGATTTGTTCGTTTATATTTAGACCGGCTGTTTAACCTCTGAAGCAAGTGGTTGATTCTTGGGGACGCCTGGGAAGTCATTTCCGTCAAAGCAACATCACCTTGACTGAACAGCCCCACTATTTGGATCGGCCATAAATTGATTATTATGAACCCAGCTGAAGCGATACTAATGCCGGCGATCACCGCTATTTTTAGAGTCTCTTTAACTCCTACTTTATCACCATAAGTTCCTAAATTAAGCTTACGAGAACCCAGCCTGGTTGTTAGAACGTTTGTGGTATAATAACAATAATTTAAATTTTTCTAAACAGAGGGAACAATGAGCGGACAAAATAATGATAAAGTGGTTATTGCCCGCGGTTTGGTAAAAAGGTTCGGTGATTTTGAGGCTGTTAAAGGGGTGGACTTTACTGTCTCCCGTGGAGAGTGCTTTGGTTTACTTGGGCCGAACGGCGCCGGCAAAACATCCATAGCAAAAATGATCTACGGATTTTCACCGGTGACTGCCGGGAAGCTTGAGGTTTTCGGGGAAGACATTATGACCCGAGCCAGGAGTATAAAGTCCAGGATCGGGGTGGTTCCCCAGGAGGACAACCTGGACCCGGAATTGTCCGTGCGGGAAAACCTGATTATTTATGCCGGTTACTTTCAGATGAAAAGGGACCTGGCGGGCGGGCGGGCTGATGAGATATTGGCTTTCATGGACCTGTCGGACAAGTCCGGTGCCGTGGTGGAGCACCTTTCGGGCGGCTTGAAGCGGCGTCTGACCATTGGACGGGCACTGATCAATCAGCCCGAGCTTTTAATCCTGGATGAGCCCACCACGGGCCTTGATCCCTATGCCCGCCACTTGGTGTGGCAGCGCCTGCGGAAGCTGAAGGAAATGGGCACAACTATGCTCTTGACTACACATTATTTAGAAGAGGCCAGCCAGCTGTGCGATCGCCTCATTATCCTCCACCTGGGAAAAATTCTGGAGCAGGGTAAGCCGGAAGAACTGGTTGTGCGTCACGTTGGTCAAGAGGCCCTGGAACTGGGGGTGAATACCTCTCAGCGCGACTTGCTAATCAAGGGAAGTGAGGATTTAATCAGAGCCTGGCAAACCCTGGGGGACGACATGGTTATTTATACCGACCATGGTCGGCAAATAGCCGTTTTTGTGGCGGAAAGAGCGGCCGGCCTGGGCATAACTATTAGTTACCAGCGGCTTAGGCCCACCAATCTGGAAGATGTCTTTCTTAAGCTCACCGGTGAGACACTTAACTAACCCCCATGCCCCTGAGTGATACAGATGGGGAGCTTGCTAAGAGCATAAAATAGGGTGAGTATTAGGAAGGTTGTTTGATAATGGAGGAAAAAGGTCGACTACTAAGTGGACTATTCACCTGGCCTGACCTGTCCTGGCCTCTAATCTTAAAAGTTTTTCACCGCAACCTGCAGGTGTTCAAGAAAACCTGGAAGGCCAACCTCATGTTTAACTTTGTGGAGCCGCTGCTGTACCTATGGGCACTGGGTTTTGGCCTGGGGGTGTACGTCAGCCAGATCGAGGGGCTGACTTATATTGACTTCCTTGCCCCGGCGCTGATTGCTTCATCGGCAATGTTTTCCACCACTTACGAGATGACCTATGGCAGCTTTACCAGGATGGGCTACCAAAAGACCTTTCACGGGATGGTGGCCACTCCCGTAAGTATGGACGATGTGGTGATGGGTGAAATTCTGTACGGGACCTTCAAAGGGGTTCTTTACGGGCTGGTGTTCTTTCTGGTGGTAGCCATGTTTGGGGTGATTAAATCCCCCTGGGCGCTTTTGATCCCGGTGCCGCTGGCTTTAATGGTCATGGGTTTCTCAATACTGTCTTTAATTTGGACCAGCATTGCGCCAAATTACGATTCCTTCGGGTATTTTTTTACACTTTTTATCTCGCCGATGTTTTTATTCGCCGGGGTTTTCTTTCCGGTGGACAGCCTACCGGCCGGATTGAGGTTTATCCCCTGGCTTACTCCCTTATACCATGCCGTGGAAGTGATCCGACCACTGGTACTCGGTCAGGCCAGTTGGTCTATTCTGACTGACTTAGCCTGGCTGGCGGCCTTTGTTCTGCTAACCTTGCGTATTCCCCTGGTCATGGTGAAAAATCGCTTAATCCAGTAGCTTGATCCAAATGGTCAAACGCGTGAAAACACAAGTATTATCAGACAGGCTTTATATCATAACTGCTTTGACGAAATATATTTCAGAGCAGTTTACAAGTTACAATTGGTGTGACGTATAATGAAATTAGTAATTTTGGTAAGTAAGTTCCAAATAAACGGTAGCTTAGTTAGCGGTAAATTTACCTAATCAGTTAATAAAGTAGTTAGTTAATTCTTGAAATTATTTATCCAAAAACCTAATAGTTTGGCGAACAACAGGAAGGATAAATGGCCACTCTCTAAACACAGTTAATCGACACGAGGGGGCTTGCCTTAAATGGGGGTAATCGCCGTTTTGTCTGAAGGTAACTTAATGATGATGATTAACAGTATATAATGGAGAATATCATGGGCAAAAATGAGGACTTCAAAGAAAATGAAATCACCACAACGACAGGTGAAGAACAGTTGGCTGAGGTGAGTAACGAGAGGGACTTTCCAGAAAATGAGGCCGGTTCAAGTAGAATCACTAAAGGGTCTAATGCGGAAGAAGAAGGGAAACCGCTTGCGGAAGCTATTAATAGTTTCGATGAAGAAGATGATGATGCTCCGGACGGCCGGCCGCTGTGGCTGCGGCTGGTTGCCCTGGTCGCCATCTTGGGATTCCTGGGGCTTGTTGCTGTGACCTCCTGGCCCAGTCTCAGGTGGCCGCAGGAGATGGCAGGGCTGGTGCTGGAATCGCTGCGTCTGAAAAAGGAGATCGATCCCGCCTGGCTTAAGGCGGTTGTGGAAATTGACGTGGTTTACCGTGAGCCGGGCTCAACATTTGCGGTAGCGCAAAAGTCAGGTACAGGCTTTAATATTAATACAAGCGGGCAAATAATCACCAACCATCATGTGGTCGAGGGGGCTCTGAATATAACCGTGTCTTTCCCGGATGGGAAAAAATTTAGAGGTGAATACCGGGCCGGCGCGCCAGATTATGACCTGGCGGTAATTAATCTCCAAGCTGATAGCCTTCCGGTGGTACCACTCAACATGTCCCGGGCGCCGCTTCCCGGTGAACTAGTTAGGGTGGTGGGCAACCCGTTAGGTCTGAATAATATCGTTGTTGAAGGAAAGGTTATACGATACCTGCAGGGTGGGAACACGCCGGGAAGAGTATTCAGCATTGATGCTCCCATATTTCCGGGGAACAGCGGCAGCCCTGTATTTGACCGGAACGGGCAGGTCGTTGGAGTGGTTTTTGGCAGACTGACCGGTACTGAATACGGCAGTGATCCGCCCGGCCTGGCGGTGCCGGTTGGTGAAGTAGCCGGCCTGTGTACTGGATGCAGCGGCTAAGGGTTTATTTATTATTTCGTCTGAATGATTTTTCGGACGGACAGCAGCCGGAGAGGCCAGTATAGACAGTCAGGAAAAAAACTTGCAGTGATGAAAATATCCGTGTATAATAATTTTTGCCCCATTAGTTTCAAGGCAGAGTAACGTCGTCTGAAAATAAGTTGATTTGAGCATTATTGCTGTGAAATAGGTGGGGGCAATGTTTTTGACAACTGATCATTTTTAAAGTAGTGCACGGAGAGATGGCCGAGTGGATGAAGGCGCACGCCTGGAGAGCGTGTGGACGGGTAACTGTCTCGTGAGTTCGAATCTCACTCTCTCCGCCATTTTATTTTCTAATAAACGTTTGCTAATCGAGTTAAATCAAGTCTGTGACTAATTCAAAAAAATGAGAACTTTGGCCGTGCTAGACGGGGAGGTAGCGGTGCCCTGTACCCGCAATCCGCTGCAGCGGGGTTGAATTCCCGCCCCAGGATTTAGCTTGTGGGGTCCGGCATTCGTAAGGGACGTAGACGATTGGGTCTTGCGCGACGGAGTTTCTCGAACCGTGTCAGGTCCTGACGGAAGCAGCACTAAGAGAAATCCTCCGGGCGCCGCGAGGGTGCCTGGTCCGAGTTACCTGCGGGTGTATCGCCCGGAAGCTAATATTCAAAGGCAGGTGCACGGCCTTAATATTTAAACCGCCTCCTGAATTAATGGGGGTGGTTTTGTTTAACCTTGAACAGGAAAATAGTATTGTACGGCGAAAGTTATACTCTGGGACAACGATCCTAATATATTGGCTATGTGCTAACTTGGCACTTAAGAGCATTAAATGCAATGCGCCGGAGGTTACTTTTTTGAGCAAGGTTTAAAAAGTTTTTGAGGAGATATGGCGATGGCTTATTTGGCTCTATACCGGGAGTGGCGTCCTCAGACATTTGGGGATATTGTTGGGCAAGAACACGTAACCCGCACTTTGCGCAACGCGGTTGATGCCGGCCGGATTGCCCACGCCTATCTATTTTGCGGCCCCCGCGGCACCGGTAAGACAACTACCGCCAAGGTGCTGGCCAAGGCCTTGAATTGCCAAGGGCGGAGCGGACCGGAGCCATGCAACCTCTGTACTGTCTGTGCAGCGATTACCGAGGGCCTTTCCACTGATGTCATTGAAGTGGATGCCGCCTCCAACCGGGGGATTGATGAAATCAGAGATTTGCGGGAAAAGGTCAAGTTTATGCCTTCATCCG
This sequence comes from Pelotomaculum sp. PtaB.Bin104, assembly GCA_002067205.1. Lineage (GTDB taxonomy): Bacteria > Bacillota > Desulfotomaculia > Desulfotomaculales > Pelotomaculaceae > MVQL01. The sequence continues at coordinate 52,180 of MVQL01000235.1, read as the reverse complement.
GGCAGTTCCGGATATACATCATTGACGAAGTGCATATGCTCACCAACGAAGCCTTTAACGCCCTTTTAAAGACTCTTGAGGAGCCGCCCCAGCACGTGGTGTTTATTCTGGCTACAACAGAACCTCATAAAGTACCGCTGACTATCCTCTCCCGCTGCCAGCGCTTTGATTTCAGGCGAATTGCGCCCGAGGCTATTGCCGGGAGGCTGAAAGAGGTGGCAGCCGGGGCGGGCATAACTGTGGAGGAGGAGGCGTTGAGGCTGATTGCCCGGGCCGCAGATGGGGGGCTCAGGGATGCGCTGAGTATTCTCGACCAGGGCGCGGCGCTGGGGGAAATGAAGATTACCGCTCAAGATGTGCATAACATTCTGGGAACGGTACGCACAGATTTTCTGAATAGCATGGCCGGGCGCCTGGCTGCCGGGGACTCCGGAGCGGTGCTGCGCCTGGTGGGAGAGTTAACCGGTATGGGAAAAGATCTGCGCCTTTTTGCCGGTGAATTGGCTGCTTATTTGCGGGTGCTGCTCCTGGAAAAAATATCACCGGGCGCCTTGGGCGGCGAATTGTGGGACGATCCTTCAATAATTGCCCAAAATGCGGTTGAGTTCAGCATAGAAAGGCTAGTGCGTTCTATCGACCTGATGGTCCTGGCCGAGCAGGACATGAAATGGAGCAGCATGCCCGGGGTTGTGTTGGAAATTGCCCTGGTTAAAGCTTGCCGCTGGGAAATTGGGGACGACCTCAGTGCTCTTGCGGGGAGAGTTACCGAGCTGGAAGAAAAGCTGGATAAATTTATGGAAAGAGCACCCGATGCAGCTGCGGTCGGTCCGATGACCATCAAAAAACAGGATAACCCGACGGCCCGGCGCGATATGGGGCAGGATGTGCCCGCCGAAACTGCTCCGATGATGGAAAGTGGTCCGGCTGCCGTGGCGAGCAGTCAGCCGGGCCAGACCAGCGGGCTGCAGGAACCCCTGGCAATTGCCTTTGAAAGACCAGCCGGGATTGCAGAGGGTGATGGCAAGGAAATTAGCCTGGAAAGAGTTGTGGACTCCTGGGGCAATATTATAGTTAGTTTACGTGAGGAAAAGCCGCTAATGTCAGCTGTTTTATCAAAGGCCGCCCCCCTGCAGGTAAATGGCTATAGCCTTCTGATTGGGTTGCCTGAAGGTGAGGAGCTGGTCCAGGGTTTAGTTGAGCGCCCCGAGAACAAAAAATATTTTGAAGGGTTGTTGGGCAAATTTTTAGGAGGTAAATGGCAGACTAGATATCAGATTTACCAGGGTGAGCTCCAGTTGCCCGCCTGCCGGCAGGCGCCTGCGGCAGAGCTTGACCGCCGCTTCGGCGGGGGGGAGGTAATGCTGGACGACGATCCGGAAAGGACCCTATTTTAACATGTGACCAGAAAATTTTGTTTTTCAGCTGAGTAACCTGCCTTTCTTCAATTAAACCATACCACACAATGATTTTTTCATTACTTATAGGAAAGTTTGCTTTTAGTCTGGGAAGCTGATCAAATTTTGTTAGCAGTATCTTGAATTAGTTTAACAAGCAAAGGGGGAGTATACAGGAAATGATGGGCGGAAATATGAACAAAATGATGAAACAGGTCCAGAAGATGCAGCAGGACATGATGAAGCTGCAGGAGGAGTTAAAAAGCAGGACGGTGGAAAGCACGGCCGGTGGCGGCATGGTCAAGGTGATTGCCAGCGGCAACAATGAAGTTGTAGCAATTGAAATTAACCCTGAGGCGGTAGACCCGGAGGATGTGGAAATGCTCCAGGACCTGGTCTTGGCCGCGGTCAACGAGGCGCTTAAAAAAGCCCAGGAGATGGTGTCTAAAGAAATGAGCAAACTCACTGGCGGGCTTAATATACCCGGGTTGTTTTAATAATGAACTATTATGCCCGGCCAGTGGCCAGGCTGATCGATGAATTGTCCAAACTGCCGGGGATCGGCCCAAAAACGGCGCAGCGCCTGGCCTTTTACCTCTTAAACGCTCCGGCTGAAGTGGCTTTGAGTTTGGCCAGTTCGTTGGAGGAGGCCAGGACCTCGATTCGCTATTGTTCAGTGTGCGGTAATTTTACCGATGAAGACCCTTGTTTTATATGCCGTGACGGGCGGCGCAGGCAAGATATCATCTGCGTGGTAGAACGCCCCAGGGATGTGGTGGCAATGGAAAAGTCAAGGGGATTTGATGGTCTTTATCACGTGTTGCACGGAGCTATCTCTCCAATGGACGGCATTGGCCCGGAACAGCTAAATATCAGAGGTCTGCTGAAACGCCTTGACGGCAGGGAGGTGCAGGAGGTGATTATTGCAACCAACCCCAATGTGGAAGGTGATGCCACTGCCCTGTACCTGGCTGGCCTAATCAGACCCCTGGTGCCCAGAGTAACCAGGATTGCGCACGGTTTACCGGTGGGAGCGGACCTGGAATATGCTGATCAAATTACACTCAGCAAGTCGCTGGAGGGCAGGCGGGAAATGAATTAGTAATAATTTTCTTTTCAAGCCATATAATGGAGCTAAGGGGGAGGTGCTCCGGCTTGGAATGGAAATTCGTCATTATTGGACTGGCTGGTTTATTGGGATTATATTTGGGGGCGACGGTGTTATTGCAACCGCTGAAGGTTTTAATCCGGCTGGCGGCCTGGATGCTGCTGGGCGGAATCCTGTTGGCAGCAATTAACGCTATCTTCGGGCACTTCGGACTGCACATTGCCATTAATCCGGTAACGCTTCTTACTGCCGGTTTACTGCAGCTGCCCGGGGTTGCGCTGCTGGTGCTGGTCCATTATTTTATAATATAACCGAATAGTTGCGGGATTTCCGGGTTGAATAATCAATTAGACATCCAGGAATTAATTGATGCCCAGGGACATTTAAGAAACCTTTTGACAGGCCTGTACCAGGGGGGTACAGGCTTGTAATGTGTTTTGAGTTGGATCAGAACAGGAGCATTTTTTATCTATTGAATATGGAACCGGTGTTTGATATATTTATAAGCAGTAAAATCAGGAAAAGTTGTGGTTAAATTGTCTGGTGAATTTCGTGTATTAGCGGTTGATCCGGGGCTGGCAGCAACCGGTTACGCCATCTTGGCTTCCCGCAATAAAGTGGTTTCCCGGCTAATCGAAGGCGGTATCATTAAAACCCGGACGGGTGTGCCTTTAGAAGACAGGCTCAACCAAATCTATACCGGCCTGGAAGAAGTATTGAATGAATTTAAACCAGATGTATTCGCTATCGAGGAGCTTTTTACCGACTATAAAAATCCCAAAACCGCTCTGCTGATGGCTCACGCGCGGGGTGTCTGCCTGCTGGCTGCCGGGCGGTTTAATTTGAAGGTCTATCATTATTCGGCTACTAAAATAAAACAGTCGGTAACTGGTACCGGCGGAGCTACCAAAAATCAGGTGCAAAGAATGGTTCAGGCGGCTCTGGGTTTGGTGTCGTTGCCAAGGCCCGACCATGTCGCAGACGCTATTGCCGTGGCCCTGTGCCATATTGCCCACTGTCATGTCCCGGGGGGTAATTAATTTGATCGTTAAGATAAGCGGGGCCTATGCCGGGCTAAGCCAGAAAGGCCTGCTACTGGAGCTCGGGGATATCACCTATGAAGTGTATCTCACAGCCTATTCAAGGGAGCGCTTTCAGTTAAAAAAAACCGGTGAGCGGATATCACTTTATACCCTTTATTATATTGAGGGCAGCATCGCCGGCGGGCACCTGGTGCCTGCCTTGATCGGTTTTGAAGATGAAATTGAAAAAGAGTTCTTTCAGCTGTTTACCAGTGTGGCGAATGTTGGTGTCAGAACTGCCCTTACGGCTATCACCATCCCTGTACCCGTTATTGCTCAGGCTATTGAGGGCTCTGATGCGGCTACGCTGAAAAGGCTGAAGGGAATCGGTGAAAGAACGGCCAGGAAAATAATCGCCTCACTGCACGGCAAGGTCAATAATTTTGCGCTGCCCCCAGGTGACGGTAACTCCGGAAGCACCCGTCCCGACGCGGGAATTGAAGATGATGCCCTGCAGGTCCTGCTGCAGCTGGGCTACAATTCAAGCGAGGCTAAAAAAATGGTTGCCGAGGCCGTTGCGAAAAACAGCGAAATCCGGACAGCGGAGGAACTGCTGGAGGTAATTTATAACAACAAAGCGGAATAAGTTAATGCTGAAAGGGTGAGGCAATTGTCACGGCTGAGGTTGCTTGAAACCAGTGAACAGCCAGGTGAAGAGAAATTTCAGTGGTCTCTCAGGCCTACAAAATTAACTGATTATATCGGCCAGCGGGATTTGTTGGTCCGTTTGGATATTTCCATTAAGGCAGCGGTAAAAAGAGGCGAGCCCATCGATCACATTCTCTTATACGGGCCACCCGGCCTGGGCAAGACAACTCTGGCCCATATTATCAGCAACGAAATGTCATCCAATATCATCTGCACATCCGGACCGGTCATTGAACGGAGTGGGGACCTGATGGGTATACTGACCAACCTGCAGTATGCGGACGTTTTGTTTATCGACGAAATACACCGGCTGCCCAGGACTGTAGAAGAGTTTTTATATTCGGCAATGGAAGATTTTAAAATAGACTTTATTGTTGACAAAGGACCGTTTGCCAAGACAATCAAGGTCAATATCAAGCATTTTACCCTGGTCGGGGCCACAACCAGGGCGGGACTGCTTTCATCCCCCCTGCGCGACCGCTTCGGGATCCTGCACCACGTTGATTTTTACACGCCCGGGGAGCTGTGTGAAATCATTAAAAGATCCAGCAACCTCCTAAATGTGGCTATCGACGAGCGGGGGGCGCTTGAAATTGCCGGTCGCTCCAGGGGAACACCGCGGATAGCCAACAGGCTCTTGCGCAGGGTGAGGGATTATGCCGATGTGCTCGGCAGCGGAAAGATTGATTATGAAATAGCGTTGAAATCTTTAGAGTTGGAGGGCATTGACTCTCAGGGTCTGGATAAAATAGATATAGCTTATCTAAAGACGATTATCGACAAATATAAAGGAGGCCCGGTTGGCATCGATGCGGTAGCCGCTACTCTCAACGAGGAAGTCGATATTCTGCAGGATATGGTGGAGCCGTATTTATTAAAGATAGGATATTTGAACAGGTCGCCTTCAGGGCGGAAAGTTACCCACAGCGCTCTGCAGCATTTGGGCTACGACGTCTCCAGGTTTTTGTAAACCAGTCCGAAGTTACCTTTTAAATACAAGGTGTGTACCTGTCTTAATTAGGCAGATTATTCTCTATTGTCTAATAAACGACTTTTATCTATTTTAATCTCAATGTATATTGTATAATTTATCTGTTTCTGAAAAAAAACAAGGATAAAGGCCTTGCTCTACAGAAATAAACTAGTTCAATGCCAGTTTCAATACCGTCCACTTTGATCATCATCTCGACCGGCAGGTTAACACAGGAGAAAGCCCGGTCATAAGCTGCAGTAATATTCACTTGCGGCAGTGGACAAGATTAATATTGAAAGGAGCGGTAGCCTGGTAACAATTTTGTAAGCTATAATGTTTTTTAACCAGGTAGGCATAATAATGTCAAAGCGAATTGTAGAGGCTTACGTTGGTGAATATGCCGGTGGCAAGAGTGAGAATGCTTTAAACCGGGCCCTGGAATTGGCCCGCCTGGGGAGAAAGGTAATCCTGGTTGATTTCGATATCGTAGAGCCGGTTTATACTCTACGGCCAATTCAGGAAGAGCTGACAGCCCTGGGCGTCACAGTGATCGCGTGGAAAACAAAAGAGACCCAGGGGCTGGGCGAGGCCGGCACAACCTTAAAGCCCGGTGCCAGATGGGCTTTAATGCACCAGGGGGATATAATTTTGGATATCGGTTACGGGGTAGGAGGCGCCAGAACTTTGAATTTACTTGAGGGCGCTTATACCGACCCGGATTTGAAGGTTATCGCTGTAATTAACATATCCCGTCCCATGACAGCCACGGTGGAGGACATTGTGGAGCAGGTCAGTGAGATGGGCAGGGTGGACGCGTTGTTAAACAATACCCACCTCAGTGACGAGACGACCGCGGCAGTGGTTCAGGAGGGGGCCCGGGTGGTTACCGAGGCTGCCAGACTCCTTAACTTACCGGTGGTAGCTACAGCGGCCATTGCTGATGTAGCAAAGGAGATCGGCCCGGTTGACTGCATGGGCATTCCTGTGCGGCCATTAACCAGGTTTATGCAAAAGGCGTTCTGGTAAATTTTAACAATATGACCAATAGGAGGTACTTAGATGTCGGAGAAAGTATTTGAGCAGGAGAAAAGAGCATTCTTGACCGGAAACGAGGTAATCGCTTGGGCTGCGCTGGCAGCAAAAGCGGACATCATGTACGGTTACCCGATCACCCCTCAAAATGAGATCATGCATTACTGGACCAGGCTGGCGCCTAAATATGGCAAGGTTTTCCTGCAGACCGAGGATGAGCTGTCGGCAGGCTTCACCACAATTGGAGGTGTAATGGCAGGGCGCAAGGCTTTTACTGCTACTGCCGGGCCTGGTAATACCCTGATGCAGGAGCCGATTTCAATGGCTGAAATGCTGCGTTTGCCCATAGTCGTGGTGATCCAGCAAAGAGGCGGCCCGTCCACGGCCACAGTTATTTACTCACAGCAGGAGGTTACTATGACCACTCTCGGCGGCAACGGCGAGGGGATGCGTGTAGTCTACTCTACATCCAACCACCAGGAACTGTTCAACTACACCATAAAAGCGTTTAACACAGCTTGGAAGTATCGTTTTCCCACTTTTGTGCTGGGCGACGGCTACCAGGCCAAGATGCGCGAGCCGCTTACACTTTATGACCCGGAGTCGAAGGGTATTGAATTGATTGAGCCAGAGGCTTATGTTGGTAAGCCAGGTAAGCCCGGTGTGGACAGAGTTCCTTCCCAGTTTCGGAATACCTACAGCATGGAAGAAGAGCTTTTGGAAAAAGTAAACGATTATATGAAAGATTATGAAGAGATGGCGCCGCAGGTAGCAGAGTATCAAGAAGCTTATTTGGATGACGCCGAGCTGGTGCTTATCGGTCACGGGGTTGTTTTTCGCGCGATTAGGGCGGCAGTGGACAACCTGCGCGCTAAAGGCGTAAAAGTCGGTTATTTCCGTCCGATAACCTTACGACCGCTGCCTGTTCCACAAATTAAAGAGGTGTTTTCCAACAGTAAAAAGGTTCTGGTGGTCGAGTCCGCTTATGGACAGCTGGCCAGGTTATTAAAAGAGGCCGCATATGGCACCACTGCCGAATTCCTGACCATGTTCAGGCCAGGTGTGGGGATAACCGCAGAAGATGTTGAGGCTGAAGTAGAAAAGACCTTGGGCCTTTTGAGCTAATGCTCATTATGCCGACAGGTGACTCAAAGCACTAAAAGCTAAAACTTAGGAGTGTAACATAATAAACCTGCCCACTTAAGATGGACTTTTGTTTAAATTTGGCTGCTTTAATTTTGAACAAAGGGAATAAGTTTTTGATGATCGCAAAGACTTATATTATCTTGAAAGGGCGGTGATATAATTTTGTCGAAAGATTCTTGCCTGGCCCAGCCGATAATGCCTGTAAGCTGGCGAAAAGACACCAAGCCGCATAAGTTTTGCCCGGGTTGCGGACACGGCTTAATATTGAAGTGCTTAGGACAGGCTGTTGATGAACTGGATTTGCAGGGCAAAGTAGTTTTTGGCTGCGACATCGGTTGCTCTTTGCTGGCCTGGGATTTTTTCAACCTGGACGCCGTCCAGACTCATCACGGTCGGACCACACCGGTAATGACCGGCATTAAGCGGGCCCGGCCAGGTCTGATTTGTATAGCCTACATGGGCGACGGGGGCGGTTACTCAATCGGTGTCCAGCACGTGGTCAGTGCAGCGGCACGTAATGAAAAAATAACTGCCATTTTAGCCAACAATACCCAGTATGCCATGACCGGAGGCCAGATGGCGCCTACCACTCTGCCCGGCCAAAAGACGGAAACCACCCCCTACGGGCGCAACCCTGAGACAACGGGACTTCCCCTGCAGGGTCAGGAAATGGTAGCTGCGGTTAGCAGAGAGGGTGCCTACGTTGCCCGGGGCAGCATAGCCAACCAGCGCCAGCTAAAAATTTATCTAAAAAAAGCGCTGGAAAACCAGTTGCTCGATAGAGGTTTCTCTTTTGTGGAGGCTCTTTCCACCTGCCCCACCAACTGGCGGACTAATGCCTCAGAAACTTGGGAATTTATTCAAGAGAAAATGCCGGAGTATTTTAAACTGGGCGAAACCAGACTACCGGCCGGCATGCAGGAGGGGGTCCGGGCAAATGGGTAAGACAACTAGGATTGTGCTGGCCGGCGAGGGGGGCCAGGGAGTTCAGTCAATAGCGGAAATAATTGCAGAAGCTGCTGATGAGGCTGGAAAGCAGGCCTTGTATATTCCTAATTTCGGAGTTGAGCAGCGCGGCGGCGTGTCTGTGGCCTATGTCCAGATAAGTGAGGGGAATATCGGCTCGCCCAAGTTCAACACCGGCGATATTGTGGTGGCTCTCAGTGACCGGGCCGTGCGACGCACCGTCAAATATGCCGGCCCGCGCACAACATTTGTTTACGACAGCGGGATCGAGGGAATTGAAGAAGAGTTGCCCAAAAACGCTGGAAGGCTCTTGCCCATACCAGCCATTGAGGTGGCCAGGCACGATTTTCACCCCAGGGTCTTTAATATTATCATTTTAGGGGCGGTCGTTGGTGCTACCGGGGTGATCCCGCTGGAGCAAGTGAAGGAAGCCATTGAAAATAAATTAGGCTATAAATTCGAAAAACAGCCTGAGCTGCGTGAACTTAACTTTCGAGCGATCGAGCGCGGTATGGAGCTGGTTGGCGTGAAAAAATTTCAAGCGCCGGCTATTTTCCGGGAAGTTGCTCCAGCTTGCGAGATTACGTATTAAAAAAAATCCAAGGAAAGGAACGAGGCTGCCTGATGCCGCTTGAATTCATTCCGAAAACTCAAGAGTTGGATAAAGGTTTTTTCACCCTTTTCCCGGGTCTGTGCAAAGGTTGCGGTCTGTGCATTGAAAAATGTCCGAAAAAGAGCATCGCCTGGTCCAATGTGCTGGGGGTTTATGGCACTCCCTCAGTAGAGGCAAATAATGAGTGTACAGCCTGCGGTATTTGCCAAAGCGTCTGCCCCGACTGCGCCATTAGCATTGAGCGGAAAGTCAAACATTGAAGAGACCTCACCCGGAGGCCTCTTTTTTTCACCAAACGACCACAACTTTCATACTTTATTATAGGACGGCAATAATAGAGTAGGAGAGAAAAGAGGGTGGTTAACATTTTCTTGCACTGTATTTTATGCCGAGAGTTGGCGCTGGAAACTGAACAGGCGCTTCGGGTTAACGGACACTGTATCTGTTCCGGCTGCGAAGCCAGAATTGTGGGGCTGCGTGCAGAAGATCCTGAATACGATTACTATAAAAATGGATTAAAAAAAGTATGGTGGTGTGCAAAGGCCTGAGACTCCACCAGTGCTTGCTTCTTTTGCGCCAGCCGGACCATCCTGTGTGTGGTTTCAATATCCTGCCTGATTAAATACAGGGTAGAGGGCTTTAAGCCGGTTTTAGCTGTGATCTCCTGATCGGAAAGACCGTGTTTCCATGCTCTGATCAATCGGCCAACGTCGGTGCGGTACTTTTTAGAAAGTGCTTTCTCGTCGACGTATAGGGCTAATTTCCCTGCGATGGCTATCCACTTCCTTTCTTTAAATATCAGCTAAACATATTTTGACCGGGAATTCATGATCTATGAGGGACAACTGCTGGGAAAAATAAAGGATAGCTCTGGAATTCAGGATTTGTTATAAATACACTAGTAAGTGTGAAGTATTTTTTAATGGTTGACAGTTTAATTAGATAATAAAAGAAAAATAGTAAAGAGCCAGGCAAAACTTTTAATTAACTCTTGAGGAGACAGGCGCAAAGTATAATGGATAACAGTCAAAGCTGGGCACCCCTTTATCAGGCACTGAAAAACCATGCAGAAAAAAAGGCTGCCAATTTCCATATCCCGGGGCACCGGCAGGGGCGAGGGCTGCCTGAAGATCTGGCGTCGCTTGGTGGACAGGCTTTATTTGAGCTGGACTTGACTGAAATACCGGGGCTGGATGATTTGCACAACCCCCAGGGTGTGATTGCCCGCGCTCAGGAGTTGGCGGCCAGGGCATGCGGGGCGGAGCAAAGCTTCTTTTTAGTCAACGGCACCACAGTAGGTGTACATGCTTTACTGATTGCCGCAGGCGGTCGGGGAGAAGTGCTGCTGCCCAGGAACGCCCACCGCTCGGTCCTGGGTGGATTAATTTTATCTGGTGCTGATCCGGTATATGTACTGCCGGAAATAATCAGCTCGTTCGGGATCTCCGCCGGTGTTTTGCCCGGACGGATCCGCGCGGCGATGGAAGCAAACCCCGGGATTCGCGCTGTTTTAATGGTGAGGCCTAATTATTACGGGATCGTGGACGACCTGGCCGGACAGGCCTTGGTGGCACATGCTCAAGGCAGACCGGTTTTGGTCGATGAGGCGCATGGCGCCCATCTGCGGTTTCACCGGGATCTGCCTGATGATGCCATGTCTTGCGGCGCTGACGCCGCTGTTCAGAGCATACATAAATCAGGGGGGTCCTTAACCCAGAGCTCACTTCTGCACCTAAGTGGCAGCCTGGTTAATGCAGACGCGGTGGCAGGTGTGCTGTCCCTTTTACAGACTACCAGTCCATCATATCTTCTAATGGCTTCCCTTGATCTGGCCAGGCGTCAGCTGGCCCTGTTAGGGGCTGACCTGCTGGAGCGTGCCCTGAGTCAAGCTAGCCGGACCAGGGGGCGACTGGCCCGCATCAAGGGGCTGAAGGTCCTTTCGAAAAGTGATCTGCCAGGGTTTGACCTTGATTTAACTAGGCTGGTAGTAAATGTCAGCGGCCTGGGATTGACAGGTTATCAAGTTGGCGAATTATTGTACCGGCGTTACAATGTCTATATAGAAATGGCCGAAGCAAACAATATTGTGGCATGTTTATCCATAGGCACCACTAATGCTGATTGCGATGCTCTAGTTAAGGCGCTGGAGGACATAGCTTGCCGGGAGAAAGGCACTGTTCCCGTTATGCTGCCCGAAGTTCCGGTTAATTTTAAAAAAAGAATGAAGCCCCGGGAGGCATGGTTTGCGGCAGCCCAGCGGGTTTCGCTGATCGAGTCCCGCGGCAGGGTTTCTGCTGAAACTGTTGCGGTTTACCCACCGGGTATTCCTGTGCTTTGCCCGGGTGAAGAAATAAATCCGGAGGTCTATGATTATCTGGTGTTAGTAAACAAATACGGCCTACCCTGCCAGGGGGCATCTGATCCTTCATTAAAAACGATTAAAGTTGTGATAGAATAACTAAAGGGGGATTTCGCTTCAAGCCATGAGGGGAAAACTTATTGCAATAGAGGCGGGAGACGGGTGCGGAAAAAAAACTCAGACAGAAATGTTGTACCAGAGACTCTTAAGTGAAGGATTCAATATAAAAAAAATATCCTTTCCAAATTACCAGAGCAGTTCATCCTCTTTAATCAATATGTATCTGAGCGGTGATTTCGGTAGCGAGCCGGGTGCAGTCAGCCCCTATATCGCATCTACTTTTTATACAATTGATCGGTACGCCTCGTACAAAAAAGAGTGGGAAAATTTTTACCTGCAAGGCGGAGTGGTCCTGGCGGACAGGTATACAACTGCCAATATGGTCCATCAAGCGGCAAAAATTTTCGATGAGCAGGAAAAAAGAAAGTATCTTGACTGGCTGTTGGATTTTGAATACAAAATATTCCAGTTGCCTGTTCCTGATCAGGTGCTCTTTTTAGATGTGCCGCCCGAATTTAGCCACAGGCTGCTCAGCAGCAGGGTGAGCCGGTCAGTAGAAAAGGACATCCACGAACAAAACTATGACTATATTGTGAAAACATACCACAATGCCTATACTCTTGCCGATCGTTATCAGTGGCGTAAAATAGAATGTGTGGCAGGTGGGAAACTGAAAAACATTGAAGACATTCATGAGCAAATATATCAAGCAGTCAAAAATGTTGTTGGTTAATATGGCGGGAGCTGGCACATGCTTATTCTAAGAGAAATTATTGGACATAGCCAGATTGTCAAGATACTTCTGAGCGCTGTGGCAAATGATCGGGTGGCCCATGCCTATCTTTTTACCGGGCCTGAAGGGGTGGGAAAGGCCACCTGCGCTATGGCGTTTACCCGGGCGCTGCTCTGTACCAGTCCGTCTGCAGGCGATGCCTGTGGAGAGTGTAGGGTATGCCGGCAGGTAGAACACTTCAACCACCCTGATTTCCACCGTTTAAACCCGTCTGGCGCGTCCATAAAAATTGAACAGATTCGTGGTATTCAGCGCCAGGTTATGTTCCGCGCCTACCAGGGTGGCCGGAAAGTTTTTTTAATTGAACAGGCTGAGACAATGACGGCGGAGGCGGCCAACTGCCTTTTGAAAACCCTGGAGGAGCCGCCTGCGGATACAATTTTTGTTCTGCTTTCAGACAGGCCCCAGGCCCTGTTGCCAACGATTTTATCCCGCTGCCAACACCTTTTTTTCAAGCATATTCCAAGCCGCGAGCTGGCGGCTCATTTGAGCCGCCTTTACGGACTGCAGCCGGAGGAGGCGCACCAGTTGGCTGCCCTATCAGGCGGCAGCATGGCCAAGGCCATAGCCTGTGCCGGGGGAACTTTTCAAGAAGAGCGGGCTGAGGCAGTCAGGTTGCTGGCTGCACTGGAACAGGCAGGAGTTACCGAAGCCCTGGAGCTGGCCGGTGAGATTGTTACAAGCAGAAAAAACATTGTTAATCTTCTGGAGCGATTAACCTCCTGGTACCGTGACCTTTTAATATGGAAAGAGACAGGGGAAGTGGCACTTCTATATAACCCGGACCTGGTGAATAAAGTTAAAGTTGAAGCGGGGGTTTTTGAACCGGGCCGCCTTGTGGAGATAATAGAGGATATCGAGCAGTGCAACAACAAAATACGGGTCAACGCAAATATGAGGCTGGCCCTGGAGGCGTTATTTTTGCGCATGTCCGGCAGAAATTGTTTCGAAACGAACAGATAGGGGAGATTGCCATGGGAATACTTGTTGTAGGAGTGCGCTTTAAAAAAGCGGGAAAGATATATTATTTTGACCCGGATGAGCATCAGCTGGCGCTAGATGACGGTGTCATTGTAGAAACGGCCAGGGGGATAGAGTACGGGCAGGTTGTATCCGGGCCTCATGAGGTAGAAGAAGAAGAGATGGTAGCACCTCTAAAAAAGGTCATCCGTAAGGCTACCGAGGCTGATCAACAGCAGCTCTTGCTAAACAGGGAAAAAGAAATTAAGGCCTACCAGGCAGGGCTGGAAAAAATAGCTGCCCACAAGCTGCCAATGAAACTGGTTAGTGTGGAACAGACTTTTGACGGCAACAAAATAATTTTTTATTTTACGGCCGACGGGCGGATTGACTTTCGGGAGCTGGTTAAAGACTTGGCCTCTGTTTTCAGAATCCGGATTGAATTAAGACAGATCGGGGTGCGTGATGAAGCTAAGATGATTGGCGGGCTTGGATGCTGCGGCAGGGAACTATGCTGCTCCGCTTGGCTGTCCGACTTTGTCTCAGTGTCGATCAGGATGGCCAAGGAGCAGAACCTTTCTTTAAACCCGGCCAAAATTTCCGGAATCTGCGGCAGGCTAATGTGTTGTCTTAAATATGAAAATGAGTGTTATGAGCATGCTCGGGAAGAATTCCCTGAAATCGGAACCTGGGTGCGGACTCCGGAAGGTGAGGGCAGGGTTACTGGGATTAATATATTTAAAAATGCCATAAGCGTGGAGCTTAAGGAGAGCAAGGTTGTTAAAGAATACCAGTCTAGTGAAATAACACCGAAGAACAGTCCTCCCGGTGCTCCCTGTGAAAATAATAGAAGCTGCCCCTGCCGGCTGGATGAGGAGAGTGTTTAGTTGGCATCTATATACAAATTAGCCAGGGACATGGAAGTCAAGCTGCATGCCCTCTTAAATGAGTTGCAGGATTTAAAAAACAAGGCCCAAGAGCTGGAAGAAGAGAATACCCGGCTTCGGCAGAGTTTGGCCGAAGCCTACCGCGAAAGAGGCATTATTGGAGCCGGAGATACCGGCAAGATAAGCTCAGGGTTCCTGAATCTCCTGGAGCTTTATGACCGCGGCTTTCATATTTGCAATTTGTATTTCGGGCGCAGGCGTGCTGCTGAATGTCTTTTTTGTATTGCTTTTTTGAAAAAAGGGCATGATCCGGATCTGGAGCAGCTGGAAGGCTGACAATAACAGAGGTGAACCTATTTGGTGGAAGGACTAAAGGGAACACTTTATCTTTGTGCGACACCCATCGGCAACCTGGAAGATATTACCTTGAGGGCTTTGCGAGTGCTGCGTGAGGTTGATTTGATTGCAGCTGAAGATACCAGACACACCCGTAAGCTGCTCAGCCACTACGACATTCATACACCGCTCACCAGCTATCATGAGCACAACCGCAAAAAAAAGGGGGAGTACTTGCTCGAATTACTGGCAGAGGGCAAGCAAATAGCGCTGGTTACCGATGCCGGCATGCCTGGTGTTTCAGACCCGGGAGCCGAACTGGTACTGCCGGCGCTGGAGCGAGATTTTAGGGTAATCCCGGTCCCCGGCCCCAGCGCAGTGATTACAGCGCTGGTTGTATCCGGGCTGCCTGCTGAGACGTTTACTTTTGAAGGATTTTTACCTTCTGCCCCAAAAGCCAGGCGCGATAAGCTGGCTGGCTTGCGCAGCGAGCGGAGAACACTGATTTTTTATGAGGCACCACACCGCCTGAAGGCAACCCTGGCTGATATCAGCGAGGTCTGCGGCAACCGCCGGATGGCCGCGGCAAGGGAACTGACCAAGCGGTATGAAGAAGTTGTCAGAGGCACAGTGGACGAGGTGCGGGCACATTTCCAGAAAAAGGAGCCCAGGGGTGAATTTTGTCTGGTCCTGGACGGTAATCAAGGGGATGCGGACGCAATGGAAGAAACAAACGGTCCGGTCCTCGATCCAGTTGCTCATGTGGCAATGCTTGAGGCGGAGGGTTTGGGTGTAAAGGAGGCTATCCGGCAGGTGGCCCGCCTGCATAAACTGCCCAGAAGAGAAATATATCGGGCAGTAGTAATGGAAAAAAATAAATAACTGGAATAAGTTATAAGTTACTTTTCCAGTTACCTAGTTGTTAAAAAAACATTCATAATAAATAAGAAATTAATGAGGCATACATTTTACAGGTTATATGGCCTGGGTATTTTCAAACATGCTTACAGCACACTCACGACAAACCAGTTTGCCGCGGTAATGCTGAACATCTGAGGCGTTGCCGCAAAAAACACAGGCAGGCTCATACTTTTTCAGGATAATTTTTTCCGCATCGACATAGATCTCCAGGGCGTCTTTCTCATCAATTCCCAGTGTACGTCTCAGTTCAATCGGGATGACCACCCGGCCGAGTTCGTCGACTTTTCGGACAATACCAGTTGATTTCAAAATCGTCTCCTCCTTTTCCTAAAATTCGATTTAAATGTTAAAGATTTGCGCAACTAAATGGTACCAGCAGTACCAGTTAAAGTCAATAATTTTTTGCATAAAATTACATTTTTTTTACCTCAGGTGACAAGTTTGGCTAGAACTTGACAAACTAGCAGCCTTCCATTAAAATCAGGGTAAAAGCGCCGCCCTTATACCAGAAAAATTGGGGTGGGTTTTTTTGTTGTAAAGTTAGGGCAGGAACGCCAAACACTTGCCTGTCGGGTTCCTGTCATTCAGGGAGGAATGAGCATGGTTAAAAAAACATTTTATATTACGACACCAATTTACTATCCCAGCGATAAATTACATATCGGCCACGCGTACACTACCGTGGCTGCGGACGCCATGTGCCGATTCAAAAAACAAACGGGTTATGATACATGGTTTTTAACAGGCTCTGACGAGCATGGCCAAAAAATTGAGCGGGCCGCTAACGCCAAAGGGGTGACTCCCCAGGAATATGTTGACCGGATCGTGGCTGGTTTTAAAGAACTGTGGGGCCGGTTGGAAGTCGAATATAGCGATTTTATCCGCACCACCGAGCCGCGTCATAAAAAGGTGGCTTCCAGCATTTTTCAAAAACTTTATGAGCAAGGTGATATATATAAAGCCAGCTACGAGGGGTGGTACTGTTCGCCCTGTGAAACATTCTGGACGGAGGGGCGCCTGGATGACGGCAACTGCCCGGACTGTGGGCGGCCGGTCGAGAAGTTGCAGGAAGAAAATTACTTTTTCCGGATGTCCAAATACTCTGACCGGCTATTGCAATACATTGAAGAACACCCCGAGTTTATTCAGCCTGTTTCCCGGCGGAACGAAATGGTGAGCTTTATCAAAAGCGGTCTGGAAGACCTTTGTGTATCCCGGACTACCTTTGACTGGGGTATACCGGTGCCCTTTGACACCCAGAATGTTATTTACGTTTGGGTGGATGCTTTAACCAACTATATTTCCGCCCTGGGCTATGACAGTGAAGATGACAGCCTGTTTAAGAAATATTGGCCGGCGGATGTGCATTTAATGGGTAAAGACATTGTTCGCTTTCATAGCGTTATCTGGCCGATACTCTTAATGGCGCTGGGCATTGAGTTGCCCCGGCGAGTGGTTGGCCACGGCTGGTTGCTGCTGGACAGCGGTAAAATGTCCAAGTCGAAAGGCAATGTGGTTGATCCGATGGAGCTAATTGACAAGTATGGTGTTGATGCCATTCGCTACTACCTGTTGCGGGAGTTGCCCTTTGGGTCTGACGGCAACTATAGCGAGGAAGCGCTGGCAGAGCGGATCAACAAAGACCTGGCCAATGATTTGGGCAATTTAATCAGCCGGTCGATAGCCATGATTGAAAAATATTTTCAAGGTTTAGTCAAAGTCCCCGCTGAAAATGAGGGGCCGGACCGCGAATTAGTCGAACTTGCCGAGCAAACCCCGGCAGCTGTTGAAGAATTTATGGACAAGATGGAAATTTCCAATGCGCTGGCGGCAATCTGGCGCTTAGTCGGCAGGGCCAACAAATATGTGGATGAAACCGCCCCCTGGGGGCTGGCCAAGGATGAGTCCAACCACGGCCGGCTGGCCACGGTATTATACAACCTTGCCGAAAGCCTGCGCTTTATAACCGTCATGGTCTCTTCTTTTATGCCTTTGCTGCCGGGGCGGGTCTGGACCCAGCTCGGGCTTGAAGACCGGCCTGACCTAACTACATGGGAGTCGCTGAGTTGGGGCAAACTGCCTTCAGGCACGGTAGTCGAAAAAGGGCCGGCGTTATTTCCACGCATTGATATGAAAAATTTGAAGTAATAGGTAACGCATCCAACTTGTCGATAATTTGAGATGAATAAAGGATGATATTTGTGATTTTATTTGACACGCATGCCCATTTGGACTTTGAGGACTATGACACCGACCGGGATGAAATGATCGGGCGGGCACGCGCAGCTGGTTTGATATATATTGTTAACGTCGGTTTTGAGTTGGACTCATCCCGCAAGGCAGTACAACTAGCGGAAAAGTACGATTTGATCTACGCTGCGGTGGGGGTTCACCCCCATGAAGCGGGTAATGTGCCACCTGATTACCTGGAGCAATTGGAATTGCTGGCTGGACACCCTAAGGTCGTCGCGCTGGGGGAAATCGGTTTGGATTACTTCCGGGATCGTTCCCCCCGGCCGGAGCAGCATAAGGTATTCCGCGGGCAGCTGGCGCTCGCCCGAAAATTGAACCTGCCGGTAATTATTCACGACCGGGAAGCACACGGTGACATTATGGACATTTTACAGCAGGAAGACCCGTTTTCTGCCGGTGGTGTGATCCACTGCTACTCCGGGAGCTGGGAAATGGCACAGCAGTGCATGAAGCTGGGCTTTTATATTTCCATTGCCGGCCCGGTAACCTTCAATAAATCCAACAAGCTGAAAGATGTAGCCACACGCCTGCCTTTGGACCGCCTCTTAATCGAAACCGACTCACCTTTTCTTACCCCGGTGCCCTACCGGGGTAAAAGAAATGAGCCTGCCTTTGTCCAGTACACCGCCGCGGAAGTGGCTGCCCTAAAGAAGTTGGATAGTGCGGAACTGGCAAAAATATGCACAGAAAATGGCAGGACCTTGTTTCGTTTGAATACAACCAGCTAAGCCCAAAAGCCTTACCGTGTCAAACTTTGGAATTGAGTATTTTAATATTGATTATCTGGTGGTAGGTGGAGTGCCAGCAACAGGGAGTATTTCAGATGGGCCAAAGGAAAGGGCTGCTTTTAGTATTTACAGGGGATGGCAAGGGCAAAACCACAGCTGCGCTGGGAATGGCTCTCCGGGCCTGGGGACAGGGCATGAAAGTGCTGATAGTCCAGTTTATAAAGAGTTCAATTTGGCAGTCCGGAGAACAAAAGGCAGCTGAGAAATTGGGCTCGGGCCTGACGATCCGTTCTACCGGAATGGGATTTGTTTATGAAGTTGACGGAGATTTTGACCGGCATCGCCAGGCCGCACAAGAGGCGTTAGGTTTAGCCGGTTCGGAAATATCTTACGGAAAATACGACCTGGTTATACTTGATGAAATCTTTTACGCCATAAATTGCGGGTTAATCTCATTGGACGATGTACTGGGCCTGGTCGACCGGAAGCAGGAGCATGTACACCTGGTGCTGACTGGACGCAATGCTCCTCAGGAGGTTATTGAGCGGGCTGACTTAGTTACTGAGATGAGAGATATAAAACACCACTTTTCACGAGGTATTAAGGCCCAAAAGGGTATCGAGTTTTGAGCTGGCTCCTTTTGTCTTTAAAACATAAAGAGAATTTGTTTTTATGGGGAGGAGGATTCGATGCGCAAGGTATTGGTTAATATAGCATGGCTGGTCAATGCCTTTGAAAACAGCAGCGGATACTCGGAGTATTATCTGGACATGCAAACCGGTGATATACGTTTTTTTTCACCGCTGGACTTCCCAGAGCACAAAGAGATTATGGAAATACTTGACAATCAGCCGGACCGTTATATTAAAGTCCCGAAGCTGGACCAGTCTTTTTGTGCTCAGGTTAAGAAAGATTATACTTCACTCATAGAAAAATCTTACTTAAAAGAATTGCTGGAAAAAGCAATAGACAGCCAGGAGATTCAAAAGTTCCGTAATGTTTTAATGGAGTTTGAAGAAGAGCGGCGGCGCTGGTATGTTTTTGAGCATGAATGCAATAAAGAGTTTTTAATTGGATGGTTTAAAGATAAGGGTATCGAACTTGTCAACAAATTGCCAAGAGAATTCAAAAAGACTAAAGATGGTTAAACGGGGAAAAACCGTTTTTTTGTCATATTGGATAATATTGTGACTGGAAAAAAATCTGTTCAGGACAACCAACCTGTAGTAAAATACAGGTACATCTAAATGGGCAACAACGTAAGGAAGCGGACCTAACTGGCATATAAATACCTGCAAGCTAAACTGTGATAAGGGGGCATTTAATGAGTTGGTCAAGGCTGGAGGCACTGCATCGGAAATTTGACGGCATGGTTTTAAGGTTACCCCGGCAACGGGGTGTTTTGCTCAAGTGGGCTGCTGTAACGACCGTAGTGGTTGCTTTATTGGTTAGCTGCTATGTCTGGAAAAACAAGTCGGTAACCCTCTCAGTTGACGGCAACGAAATTAAGGTGCAGACTTTTGCTGGAACTGTAGGGGGGGTTCTGCAGGCAAACGGGATCGCCGTTCTGGATAAAGATGAGGTGGAGCCTTCTATTGAAAGCCCTCTACAGGATGGCATGCTGGTAACAGTAAAACATGCGTTAGATCTAACTATTGCGGTGGATGGGGGAACTCTTCCAGTCAGGACAATGGCGCAACAAGTTGGCGATGTTCTTGTGGAATACGGTATTGAGACGGGTCCTGATGATGAGGTTTTTCCAGTTAAGGATGCTCCAGTCACACCGGGTATGACCGTGCAAGTAGTCCGGGTCAGAGTTGATACAATCGAAAGCGAAGTCTTGATTGACCATGAAACGAAGAAGCAGTACACTGTAAAGATGCCTAGCGGAGAAAGCCGGGTGGCTCAGGAAGGCAAAGAAGGAAAAGAGCGTCAGATCTGGCAGGTTCTTTTTAAGGATGGCAGGGAGGTAAACCGTCAACTGGCCTCTCGGGAAGTTATTGAACCTGCAGTGGATAAAGTTGTAATGGTAGGAAGCGGTATGACTGTGTCCCGTGGCGGCGAAAATATCCGTTACTCCGAGACCCTTGATTTGCTGGCGACTGGTTATACATATACAGGCAGTAATACCGCTTCAGGCGCTGCGCCGCACTATGGAGTGGCTGCGGTTGATACGAGTGTAATCAAGATGGGTACCAGGCTTTATGTTGAAGGGTACGGGTATGCCACTGCCCTTGACCGGGGCGGCGCGATCAGAGGAAACCGGATTGACTTATTCTTTGAGTCTTATAATGAGGCGATGAGATGGGGTTCTAGAAGGGTTAAGGCTTACGTCATAGATTAAATATTAGGGCCGAAAGGCCTTTTTGTTTTGGCCTGATCCGGGAATAATAAAAAAGGAAATGATGGCAAGACACCGAAAATAATAAAAGGTTAATTGCTAATAGCATTATACGGGAGGGCACAGGTTGTTGGAAGTTACTTCGCCGGCAGGGATAAGAGATATTTTAAACCGTTATCAGCTAGCCTGCCGGAAGAGTTTTGGTCAAAATTTTCTAATTGATCGCAATATCGCCGGCAAAATTGTTGCTGCTGCAGAATTGCAACCTGACGATCTAGCTGCTGAAATCGGGCCGGGGCTCGGGGCGCTTACCACCCGGTCTGCCGGCAGTGCCGGCAAGGTGCTGGCGGTTGAGCTTGACCGGGGTTTGCTGCCGGCGCTGGCAGAGGTGCTGGCAGGCCTGGATAATGTGGTGGTCATTCAGGGAGATGCCCTGGAAATTGACTTTGACCGCCTGGCCCAGGAGCATACCGGAGGTGTTTACGGACGGGATGCCAGGCAGTATAAACTCCTGGCCAACCTTCCTTATTATATTACCACACCCCTGTTGCTGCGGCTGTTACATGAGCATTATAATATTTCCCTGATGGTGGTCATGGTCCAGTTGGAGGTGGCGGCCCGATTGACTGCTGCCCCCGGCACAAAAGATTATGGCGCGCTAAGTGTGGCTGTGCAGTATTTTACTGATGCAAAATTACTTTTCCGGGTGCCCAAAACGGTCTTCTTCCCAGTTCCGGCAGTAGACTCCGCGGTGGTGCGGTTGGTGTTGCGACAGAAGCCTGCTGTACCGGTTAAAGACGAAAAAACCTTTTTTCAAGTAGTACGAGCTGCTTTTGGCAAACGCCGCAAGACCCTGTTAAACTCTCTGGCAGGATCGGATATGGCAATCGCCAAGGATTTGTGGAAGGATGTGCTGCATAACTGCGGAATTGATCCGGCGCGGCGTGGTGAAACATTGAGTTTAGCTGAGTTTGCCCGTTTAAGCGACAGCCTGCTGGAGGTCAGGAACGGGTAGAGCAAGCTTAATTATTCGATTGGCGCGCTGTTGTAGCGACTGCCGGGCAACCTTGGAAAAGCAGCGGAATATTATTGTTATTAAGATTATATTTATTGACGGGTGAGGGGAAAGGCATGTATTTCTTCAGTCCGACTAAGGGCCGCATGGACTTTGAGCAAATGATGGACGACATTATAAAATATATCACTGGACTGCCCACCTCTGCTTATAAAATCATTATTGGCTCAGATTCCCAGGTCAAGCGGGAAACCTCCTTTGTAACCGCAATAATCGTGCACCGTTTAGGTAAGGGCGCGCGTTATTATTACAGGAAAAAAAGGCAGCGAAAGATAAAAAGCTTGCGCCAGAAAATATTTTATGAGACAGCTCTCAGCCTGGAAGTTGGCGGGATGGTGAATAAATATTTTAGCAGCAGCGGTTTTGCGGACTTAAATGTGGAAATTCACATAGATGTCGGCAACCAGGGAGAGACCAAGAGCCTTATTCGCGAGGTAGTAGGAATGGTCACCGGCAGCGGGTTCCGGGCGAAAATCAAGCCGGACGCTTTTGGGGCTTCAAGTGTAGCCGATAAGCACACTAAATAGGCCTTGTCAACCGGGACGAAATTAATATCGAATGTAAAAGGCTAAGCCACTGCCATGACGGACATGTCAGTGGCTTTATTTATTTCTGGTACCATCATTTTCTGATAAAATCATTCAGAAGATCCCATCGTCTTTCCAGATGGTAGCCATTATGTTCTATCTGCCCCCTGCGCCGGGAGCGTTTTTCACCCCGGTACACGTGGAGAGCTTCAATACAGTCTCCGATAATGGTCTCAGCGATAAGATGTGAGTGCCGCGGATCTTTTTCCGGTGAACCTAAATCTTTATGGCAGATATTAGCTCCAATGTTGACTTTGAGGCCGTTTTTTGCCGCCAGGGCCAGGGAAACCGGAGGAATGGCAATTTCTTTTAGCGGAATAACATTAAGAAAGCGCCGGGATACTGCGTGCGGGCCATGACAGGGGGAGGCGACGGCGATTTCTTGAACAAGGCCGATTTTTTTATTCAGCCGCCGGCGTTCCTTTAATAAATGCAGCGCCAGGGTTGACAAACCTTCTGGAACTTTTTCGGGGTAGCAATTGGTCAGTGACATGTCAAAGTGTCCATAGGTGACGTGATCAAGCAATTCACACAAATTTTTTGAAATAGCGCCGTCCATATCTCCATCAATAAAAAGTACTGCCCTGGCGCCCCTGTCCCATGCTATTTTAGCGCCGATTGCTCTTGGTACATCAATGCCTAGAGGGTCGTGAAAATAAACCGGTAGGCTCCGTGGCTGAATTTGCTGTGCTATCAATAAAGAATCATCCGTACTGCCGTTAATTACCGGAATAATAAGATCAACGGGAGTGCTCAAGAGTGTTTCAAAAGTTTTTTTTAGGCGCTGTCCTTCATTGCGAACCGGAACTACAGCGGCGATCATATATTTCTTCCTTTCCATTTATCTTATCTAACATATGGAAACTGCTCCGGAAAGTTGAGTAGAAATACACAAGTCATTAGGCCCCTTACATATGATATACAAAAGTTATTGAGGGGCAAATACTGATGAATAAGATCAATCCTGGTGATATAGTGGGACGCAAGTCCTACAATTGCGATGTTTTTTTTAAAGTAATAGAATTTTTTATTAATGAAAGCGGAAAAAATAACGCCCATTTGAAGGGTTTAAACTTAAGGCTATGGGCCAGTGCCCCGGAAGAAGATCTGGTCAGAATTGAGCGCAGTGAGCTTGCAAAACATCTGTTCGAGCAAACCCAAAAAAACAAAGAGCAAATGAAGCGCATATTTAACCGGCGGGTCAGGGAACGCGAGATGATCTTGGGCCGGGCTGTGCCCAAGGAGCGCGGTAAAGCTCCTGGAAAAACGCTGGTTGATGGGTTTGATATACCCGGCACCGTATTGCACATTGACGGAGACAGCGATTATTTAGACCTTTGTCTAACAACCTACAAGCAGTTGAGCATTCCGGCCAACGGTTACTGTATCGATGAAGATAAACAGCCGGCGAAAGTGCAGGGCCTGCTCAACAAGCACAACCCGGACTTACTGGTTCTAACAGGTCATGATGGTTTCATTAAGGGCAAATTAGATTTTAAAGATATTAATAATTATTATTCATCCAAATATTTTGTTGAAGCTGTGAAAGCAGCGCGGCACTATGAAAAAAGCCGGGATGACCTGGTGATTTTTGCGGGCGCGTGCCAGTCCCACTATGAGTCAATCCTTTCTGCCGGCGCCAACTTCGCCAGTTCCCCCCAGCGGGTAATGATCCATGCCTATGATCCGGTTTTTGTAGTGGAAAAAATATCATACACCTCTATTTATGACCGGATTTCAATAAAGGATATTATTGCCGGAACAATTACAGGCATTGACGGTATCGGCGGGATGGAGACCCGTGGTAAATTCCGCATGGGTATTCCACTGTCACCCTATTAATGGCCCTAAGATGTAATTACTGTTTTTCCAATTGAAAGGAGGATAATGAGCATGAATAAATTGTTAAGCGCTTTGAATAAAAACCGCACAAAATTTCTTGGAATGAAGAATGTAGTTGGTGTGGGAGTTGGTTATAAACAAGTTGGGGAGAATGATACTGGAAAGCCGGCCTTCATCGTATATGTGGAAAAAAAGTTGCCCAGGACAAACCTGTCCCGCAGCCACATTGTACCCAGGCAGGTTGACGGGCTCGAAACCGATGTGGTGGAGATGGGTGTTGTAAAAATGCTGGGGGTGCGCACAACACGTGAACGCCCCTGCCATCCTGGGATGAGTATCGGCCATTACCAGTCCACCGCAGGGACTTTCGGGGCTGTGGTTCAAGACAAGGCGACCAGAGATTTGATGATTTTATCCAACAACCATGTTCTGGCCAACGGTTCCAGTATTCAGGATGTCAGGGCCAAGGCGGGCGATCCAGTTCTACAACCCGGCGGTTGTGATACTGCATGGGAAAGGGCAAAGGACTCCGGCTAAGTGAAAATGGATTAATCAGCTCAAGAAGCTATAAGGAAATAGTTTAAGTAGCCCGGTACTAATAATTGCTAATCCAGCTCCTTTGTATTAGGATGGTGGTAAAGGTTAAGGAGTGAAAAAATGCGTGCGATGATTCTAGATGCACCCGGCAGGCCGCTGCGTGAGGCCGATGTACCGGTGCCTGTACCGGGTCCAGAGCAAGTGTTGCTTAAAGTTCACGCCTGCGCGCTGTGCCGGACGGACCTGCATATTGTTGACGGAGAATTGCCTGAACCGGTGCTTCCTTTAATTCCGGGACATCAGATTGTGGGCACAGTGGTGTCGGCAGGCAGTCATGCCGGGCAGTTTAAGGCCGGGGACAGGGTCGGTGTGCCCTGGCTTGGCTCCACCTGCAACCATTGCCACTACTGTCTTTCCGGCCGGGAAAACTTGTGTGCCGAAGCCCGGTTCACCGGGTACCAGATTAACGGTGGCTATGCTGAATACACGGTGGCTGACTACCGGTTTTGTTTTCCTATTCCAGCCGGTTATCCGGACAAGCAGGCGGCCCCGCTGCTTTGTGCCGGTCTGATTGGTTACCGCTCCCTGGTGATGACAGGCGCCGCCGAACACCTCGGCATCTATGGCTTTGGTGCGGCTGCTCACATTGTGGCCCAGGTAGCCCGCTACCAGGGCCGCCAGGTCTATGCCTTTACCCGTGCCGGTGATGATGAAGCCCAGCGCTTTGCCCGCGCTATGGGTGCCGTTTGGGCAGGGGACTCACAGGAGCAGCCGCCTGAGGAACTGGAGGCGGCGATCATATTCGCGCCTGACGGGGCGCTGGTCCCGGCCGCGCTGCGTGCGGTGGCCAGGGGCGGGATAGTAGTCTGCGGCGGGATCCACATGAGTGATATTCCCACCTTTCCGTACAGCATCCTCTGGGGCGAGCGGGTGGTGCGCTCGGTAGCGAACCTGACCCGCCAAGACGGAGAGGAATTTCTTGCTTTAGCTCCGAAAATTCCTGTACATACTGAAGTGCAGTCGTTTCCGCTCAGTGCGGCCAATGATGCTCTCGATGCTTTGCGCAGCGGTAGGATCACCGGCGCGGCTGTGCTGATGGTGGACTAACTGTTCTAAGAATTAATCGACAGGCGACTGACCCTATTTTATCCCGGTGTCTTCGTAGCTCGAGGCGCCGGGTTTTTATGTTCTATCCTTTATTTTGCATCATACAAGGATTCCCTGTGATCATTTTATAATACCAAAGTCAAGAGGTTTTAGGACCTGTTTTCGGACAAGGCAGCAGTGAATAAATTAATAAAGGAGGTGGTTAAGATGGATCAAAATATGATTATAGTCAACCAGGAGCGGATTGCTGTGCTGAACGGCAAGAGGAAAATTGATGAGATGATTGCTTTTTTGGCCTCCAGAAAACTGGAGAAATTACTCGCCGCTGCAATACTGGCGCGTGTAACTATTCCAGAAGACCGGAGGAAGTGATGTGTTGGACGCCGGTAGGAAGTTGGTGGCGACATACGCCAGGCTCAGCGTTAATGAAGGCGGGGAGCGGGACGAAAGCCTGGAGACACAATGTGAACTGCTTATCGAGTTTGTAGAAAAAAACAATCTGGGAACTTACCGGCAATATATCGACAGTGATGAATCAGGCGTGTATTTTGACCGACCGGGGTTGATCCGGTTAATAAAAGATATTGAAAATAACCTTATCGGTACGGTAGTGGTAAAAGATCTGTCCCGGTTAGGGCGAAACAATGGTGAAACGTTAACCTTTCTTGATTTTCTACGCGAGTATAATGTGCAGTTGATTTCAATTATTGATCATTACAACAGCTTTACGGACGATGATGAGATTATCGGCATCAGGACCTGGGTTAATGAGCATTACTGCCGTGATATTTCTAAAAAAGTGCGCGCGAATCTGCGGAAGAAAATCCAAAACGGTGAGTACCTGGGCAGGCCCCACTTCGGCTATTTGAAATCAACCCGCGAAAAGAACAGGCTGGTTGTTGATGGGCGGTACCAAAAAGTGATTCAAATAATTTTTGAACGATATATCAGCGGCTGGGGCTACCGGGCACTGGCTGATTATATTCAAAGCATGAAAATACCCACGCCCAGTCAGGAAAAAAATTATGCCGCGGCTAAAAGGTCCGACCGGTGGAATGAGCAGCACATCAGGCGAATTATAACCAACAGGGTCTATTGTGGAGACACGGTCCAGGGCGTAAGTGAGAAGATATCTTTTAAATTAAAGAAGACCCGGCGGCTGCCGCCGGAGCGGTGGGTAGTGGTAGAAAACACCCATGAGGCGATTATTCCTAGAGAAATATTCGAATTAGCGCAGGAGGTCAGACTTAAAAGGTGGAGCGAAGGGGCAGGGAGGAAAAAGAAAAAGGGAAATGTTCAGCATCTCTTCTCAGGTTTATTGGTCTGTGCGGCATGCGGCGCTCACCTGGTTTATAAGAAGAAAGACACCCGCCCTGCCGGTTACGTTTGCGGCAGGTATAACCGGTTTGGGAGAAAAAGCGGCGGCTGCAGGAGTCATCACCTTCAAGAAGATAAACTGATCAACTACTTGATTGAAGATATTAGTAGAATTGCAGGCAAAGTGAATTTTTGCAAGCTGGTGGCGGAGGAGTACCGCAGGGGTTTTAATGTGCCGGCAGAACAAATCAACGAAGAGCTGAAGCGGCTGGAAAGAAGAAAATTAGAAAAAAAACGCCAGTACAAAACCATATACCTGGACAGGGTCAAAGGGAACATTGGAGATGAGCTTTACCTCGAGGCTATTGCAGATATTGAAAAAGAAATTGCAGTTATAGAGGCAGATATACTCAGACTAAATGAAAAACTGGCCGGCTTAAGACAGCTGGAAGACCAAGTGCAGAAGATTTATTCGATGCAGCTGCAATTAGAAGAGGTTGATATTGACCGGTTTTTTTTGGAAAAATATATTAAGAAAATTATTATTATAGATAACCAGGTGGAGATCAACCGTAAGGTCATGGAGGAATACGCACTGGATTCGATCTTAAGAAAAGAGCAGTGGGTGGTGCTGTTTCAGGGCAAAATCAAGCTAATCGTTTTATATAACCTCACTAATTCCCGGCAGGGGTGATCACGAGACTTTTGCTTGTTCCATGTGTATTCCCAGCCCGGGCCTTACGACGGGGGCACAATGAAGGACCGCATAGGGGCTTTGCATCGCTATGTTCCACTGGTGAAAAATATAGCCAGGTCCGACTGTCCCGTGGCTTCAGCAATCGCCCGGGGGAGCACCGGTCTTATTAAACTGGTGAAGCACGATTATGAAATGCGCTTTTATAAGAGTTTTGCTACTGAAAATATTGTTGACTGCGCTCTGGCCAAATTGGACTCCAAAGACCTGGTCGATAATACCATATTAGAGATTGGTGAGATTAATGGTATAGCTGATATTCAGCCGGGTATGCGGGTGCAAAAAAGCGGGAGGACTACCGGCCTGACCAGTGGTGTGGTTAAGTCAATCGGCACTACCTTGCAAGTGGAAATGAGGGAAGAAGAAAAAATCTGGTTTTCAGACCAGGTGGTAACTAATATGTCCTCACAGCCTGGTGACAGCGGGGCGCTGGTGTTAAATGAAGACCGGAAAGTGGTTGGGTTATTATTTGCCGGCTCAGACAAGCTGACCATTTTTAACCGGATTACCAATGTTGTCGACCGGCTGGGCATTGAGTTTGTGTAGACTCCCGGAATATTTTACTGAAATTATTAAGCCGGTTGGCCTCACCTTTGTATTAGCTAGGCCATATATTGAACCGGGAGGCTTACCAAATGAAATTAAAAACAGTCGTTTCCGGTGATATGGCTTTAGCCTTTTTGGGAGAAGATATCCCTGCCATTGGCCCCAGGTTCAGCAATAAGGAAGCCGCCGTGCAGGTTGCCCGTCAATATCTGGAGACAATTAGCGAACTCTCAGATGAAGGCCGGAATACAGCTTTTCAAATAGTTTTGAACAGACAGGCGGACGGTTTGTTCTCACTGGTTATAGACGGCGCAGGCCAGGTTGTGGGCAAACTTAATAATTTGGATGAGTTGCTGGTGAAACGTTTACGTAGAGGTTTAAACAGGAAGTTATTTATACTGACTTGCTTCGTGGATAGTGTGGAAGGTCAGGAGTGCCTGGTGCTCACTGAAGGTTTGGGGGCTGTTTTTTACGCCCCCAATACGCTCATGAGGTAGAACGTTACGGATTTTTTTGAAAGGGCAGAAGCTCATGCTTGATAATAACAAAAGCGAAAAAGGCTGGGCCCGTGTCCGGCGGGAGGCTTACCAAAGCGGCAGGGAGCTGGGCTATAATTTAGGTTACAGCCAGGGCTTAGAGTCGGGTTTTGAGAAAGGCTACGCGGAAGGAAGCGCTTTGGGCTATAATAATGGCTTCCTGTCGGCGCTTAAATTAGAGGAGAACACCGGGCACGAAGAAGGCGCTGCTGATGGGGGTTATGTTTTAAATAGAGACGTTGTTTGCCAGTTGCTCCGGAAGCTTGTCGACGGCGGGCAGGTGAAAATAGCTCTGTCCGGCTCTGCTGCCAAAGAGGCGGAGATATTATTTAAGCTTATAAATATAGATGTCCAAAAAGTGACAGATAATACAACTGGCAGCTGGTAGCTGTCCCTCGCTAACAGTTAAACCAGCGCCGGCAGTATAGCTTTATCCGGCAGATCACGAACCCTATAATAATTGCCTGAATCAGGCAATTTTCTGTTTTATTAGCGGTTAATGTAAATTGTATCCTTATATTGACATCTTATTCTAATTTTTAGCCTGTCTAATAATTCCGGAAAATAGCCCAGTAAAAAATAAAATTACCAGGGAAGATCTCATATTACCCATTTTGCCAAGGAACCTATTCTTTAGTATATTAATGAAGTACAAGCTTGTATAAATTTTAGTCAGTCATTAGCCAGCCGAGTCCCATTAATATTTTGGGTACGGGGGAACCAGTTATAGGGGTGAATCCTGTTAAATTCGCCTGTTTAGACGTCTGTATTTAACAAATATGCTTTAAAGCACTTAAAATTATTTGACGTCGCAGGTGATTTATTTAGGTAGGGTTTTCTTTTACCGAACCCGTCAGCTAACCCCGGAGGCTGAAAAGAAAGGGGAAAATTTATGCGATACCGCTTAAGCAACCTGCTGTTAACAACGATGGTGGGCTTGTTCCTGTTCACATTTGTGCTCCTCGCCTGTGCAGCGCTGCCGGCTGCAGCTGCCGGAGTGACGCTCACCGCAGACGAGCAGCAAATGGCCGGGCTGATTAATAAGGCTCGTCAGAGCGCCGGCCAGGCTTCGCTTACAGCTGACGCTACCCTATGCAATATCGCTCGGATCAGAGCTCAGGATACAGCATATAATGGTTACTATGGCAGTGTGTCACCCACATACGGCACGCTTGCCGCTATGTTAAAAATGGCCGGGATAAAATATACTTATGCAAGCAGCATTCAGGTCAAGGCGTACTCAATTAATTCAGCTTTCACCGCTTTGAGCAGTGCCAGCCGGCAGGATATTCTTAGCAGCAAATATGACCGGGTTGGTATCGGGATAGTCACAAAAGGTTCATACAAATATATTTTTATATTGTTTACAGGCAGTACTGTGGCAACCACACCAACTACTCCAACCACCCCAACCACTCCAACTACTCCAACTACTCCAACTACCCCTACGACTCCAACCACACCAACCAACCCACAGCCGGTCACCGGTTTGAATGCTGATGAGCAGAAAATGCTGAATCTGGTAAATCAGGAAAGGTCTAAGGCCGGGTTAAGACCCCTGCAAATTGACTTGAATCTGGTTAAAGTGGCCAGAATGAAAGCCCAGGATATGATTGATAAGGGATACTTTAGCCATACTTCACCAACTTATGGATCTCCTTTCGACATGATGCGGGCTGCCGGCATAAAATATAGTTATGCCGGTGAAAACCTGGCCGGCGCGCCCACTGTCGACAGTGCGCATACCAATCTGATGAACTCCTCGGGGCACCGTGCCAACATACTGAATCAAAATTATTCCAAAGTAGGCATCGGCGTGGTTAGCGGCGGCCCCTACGGGAAAATGTTTGTGCAGATGTTTATTGGCTAAAATATATACCGAATAAAATAAGACAACATAATAGTTAGTAATAAAAGGAAGAGGACCCAGGTCCTCTTTTTTTTGCGTTCTTTTCGGTCTAGCTACCTTTATTGCACATTTTTATAGATCATCTTCATATATTAGTACAGAAAAGTTTTGAAAGGAGGAAATCAATGTGGCTGATACCGAACGGCTTAAGGTAAACCTGGTCCAAGGTGAAAATAGAGTTCAAACTGTAGTAAGAGGACAAATTGAAGTGCCTGAAGCCAAGCCGGATGTAGAAAAGATCCTGTCTAAAGACGCTACCGCCAAAGTTAGGGACGTCAGTATTGTCCCTGACAAGGTTATTGTTGAAGGAACCTTAACTTTGCAAGTAATGTATGTAGCCTTTGAGCCGGACCAGTCCGTCCACTCCATGCACGGAGATGTTAGATTTACTACCTTCGTGGACGTGACCGGCGCCGAGCCCGGGATGGATGATGTGGTTGAAATTACTGTGGAGGATGTGAGTATGACTCCCAGTAAGAAAGATGCGCGCAAGTTTGATGTGGCAGCTGTCCTCAATGTCTTTGTCAAGGTTATGGATGTTGACGAGATGGAGGTACTAACCTCAACTCCCGATGGAAATGAAGCGATCGAAACCCAGGACATCACAGTCGAGCATATGGTTGGTGATATAGTTACCAAGCAGGTGATAGTCAGTGATGTATATGAAGTGCCTGAAGAAAAGCCGGAAGTGGAAAAAATCCTGGAGACGGATGCCGATGTCGAAGTAACCGACAAGCGCATCCTTCCCGGCAAGGTCATCGTGGACGGAGAGGTAGAAATTCAGGTATTATACGCGTCAATGACCCCGGAGCAGTCCGTCCATAACTTGCACCATACCATCAAATTCAGCGACTTTGTGGAGATCCCAGAGGCCCAGCCGGGGATGAATATCTGTGTACGGGCGGAAGTGGAAGACGCCGAAACTGAACCGGTAGTTGACCCGGCGCTTTCGTCTGATGTTATTGTCAAGCTAACCGTCTGTGTTACCGAAACTAGAACTTTAAGAGATGTGCCAACCAAACTGGAGGATGAGGAAGGCTATATCAGGAAGAAGCTAAAAGTGGACCGGGAAATCGGCTCCGGGGAGACTCAGGTGGTGATCAGGGAAACGACAGAAGTCCCTGAGCCAAAACCGGATGTGGAAAAGGTCCTGGAAGCCAGGGTTGATAAAACAGAAATAACGGACACAAACATCATCAGGGAAAAAGTTTTAATCAGGGGCTACAGTGACGTCGAGATTATTTATGTCAGCATGAAACCCGACCAGGCCGTGCATGCCATGCACCAACGCTTGAATTTCCGTACCTTTGTCGTCGTTCCTGATGCTCAGCCGGATATGAAGGCCAACGTCAAGGTAACTCCCGAATTTGTCAATGTTGACCAGCAGGGTATAGATTTGCACACAGAGGCTGTGCTGAAAGTAAAGGCGACTGTAACAGAATTATCGCAGATTAATGTTTATGTGCCCGAAGAAGTTTCTCCTACCGAAGAGCCAACGGAGGAGCCGACGGAAACTCCCTGTCCGCCAACTGAATATACAGTTAGAGAAAAAGATACCCTCTACAAAATTGCTAGAGCAAAAGGTGTCACGGTGGCGATGATCCTTGCTGAAAACCCGGAGATAACCAATCCCGATGTGCTGACTGTCGGACAGGTGATCAGGATCCCTTGTGAAGCGATGGGTTAGGAATAAAAAATTAAAAGGAGGTTTAACATCAGAATGCCTGAACACTATTATTATGCTGAAGTACAGCCAGTCAGGTGTGTTGAAATCAAGGTGCCGATTGTTATTGAGTCAGTAGACGTGGAAGCGGTGATCGACAACTCGTTAACACTACCGGAACTGGCTAAAAAGGTTGACAAAATCGTCGCCTCCGTCCGTGATTTAAAGGGCACACCGGTATTTGTCGACGAAACCAAATCCGGCGACTTTGTGATGGTGCCAATGGGCAACAAATTCCCACATAGGGATATATTTGTCAAGAAAATAATCGTCAGCGGCACCCTGCATAAACAGATATTTTTTGTAAATAAGAATGATGAAGTAAGACATACAGCCGAGGACCTGCCGTTCTCTAAAATGGTTGAATTAAAAGAGCCCACACTGGTAGACAATAAAAATGATGTTTTTATTCAGTTCCACAACATAGATGTAGATGTGAACTGGGAACTCCAGCGGGCCAGCCGGGTCCGTGAGACTGCTGTGGTACAGATCACCGCCAAGGTATCGGAAGACCGTCAGATTTTTGTGCAGACCTGCCCATCTCCAGAAGAAGTTCCCCCTGGCAACCTGCTCAAAGATGGCGGCCTCGAGGCCTGGGCCGGGCCGTATAGCCCAATTTTTTGGGGCGGCAGCAATGTAGCACAGACCACCCAGGCTCATTCCGGCTCTTACGCTGCGGAACTGGGCTTGCTGAATCCGGGACTGACCGGGGCGCTGTTCCAAATGGTCCGTAAGGGAGTAATGGCCGACTGCATGTACCGTCTGTCTTTCTGGGTTAAGGAAGATGTCCTTGGCGCCAGAAGTGACTTCACCCTGACCGCTGAAGTGGTATACTATGATGAATTCGGCATGCAGGTTGGCATTGGATCGGAAACTCTGACCAGCGCCGGTATACCGGATAACGGCTATAGTCAGGTTCAGGTTTCAGCACCGATGACAGACGAAAGTGTTGAATCGATCATGGTGCGCTTTACCTA
Source organism: Pelotomaculum sp. PtaB.Bin104 (assembly GCA_002067205.1). Taxonomy (GTDB): domain Bacteria; phylum Bacillota; class Desulfotomaculia; order Desulfotomaculales; family Pelotomaculaceae; genus MVQL01. Next base: position 18,670 of record MVQL01000235.1, on the reverse strand, counting down.
CACTCCGGGAACCGGCAACACCAACACGGTCAAGATCGACGATGTCAAGCTGGAATGTATGCGCAGGAACGACCACAAAAAACCCCGCAGGTAATAACAGGCCGAAAAAGAAGCTGTTGACAAAACAGCTTTTTTTTTGCCCGGAATTAACTTTTTAAACATGGAGTGAATATATTTAATAATGAGTTTTTCCGCTGGACAAAAAGTAATAAAAGAAGGGGGAAATAGTTATTGATGAACAATATGGGTGCGATTATCACTGAGGTGCAAAGAATACAGCAGGAACTCAGCAAGCTTACCGTGGACATCAGTGAAGGTGACGGAATGTTCAGTATCACAATGAATGGCCGCCAGGAAGTGCTGAACGTAAAATTTGGGCCAGCTGCCCTCAGCCAGGACAACATTGATGCCTTAGAGTTGCTGGTAGCCAGCGCAATCAACAGAGCGATCAATGAATCAAAACAAATGTTGCAGAACGAGGTCGCCAAGCTGACCGGGGGGTTGAACCTGCCAAATATGCCGGGTCTGTTTTAAAACGATTTATTCCAGTAAGTAGGGGGTGATTTGACTGTTAGAAGAGCTAAATAAAACTGCTTTGCTGGAAGAACCGGTGGTCAGGGTATTGGAGCTGCAGGAGAAGTACGGGATAGATCAAGATACAATGTTGATCTATATTTGTTCGGTAAACTTGACCAGTATATTAAGCCTGATTGGCAGGCGCCAGCAAGGGAATTCCAGCGGCTACCTTCAGGCGCCGGTACCCGGCAGTGTTACCGCGCCTGCCCCTCAAAACGCAGGAAACAACCAGTCAACGAACAATCTTGCGGGAATGCTGGCAGGCATGCTAGGCGGCGGTACAAACGGCCAGGGCGTAAACCCGGCTGCCTTACTGAATATGTTGGGTAGTCTCGGCGGAAAAAACGGCCAGGGACTAAACCCGGCCTTGCTGACAAGTTTGCTGGGGGCACTCGGCGGGCAGGGCAAGGATTTGAGCGGTCTATTAAACATGATGTCAACATTAATGGGAACAATGCCAAAACCTGTGGTCTCACCCGGCGTGGCGGCGGAAAAACCGGCCGCACCAACAAAAGAGGCGGCGGCTCCCAAAAATCCCAGTCTCGAGGAAAAGCGCCCTGTTCGTGAAGTGCCGAAAATTTTGAAGTGGGACCACCTGGACAACAGGAGAAGAGCATAGTTTAACTTATTATACCGCTTAGGGAGCTGCTCAACGCTTCATGAAGCGGTTTTCTTCTTTTTGTCAGCTGCAGGCGGGTGTCAAAGTCAAAGTTAATTTTCGTCAAAAAAAAGCCGGGCTGATCATAGATTAGTCCGGTGTGGGGAGAAATTAAATTTTAAAAGGCTAAATCAGTCCAGGTGCTGATCAGTAACCGTTTCGGGTGATGGCGCCGGGGGACTGTTTTTTCCTTCTTGTTGGGCTTTGACAAAAGGTATCATTGCGGCGTGGAAAGTTTCAATACCGTTTCTGATACCTGTTACCGTATCTTTGGTTGCCGAGATAAAAGAAGTCAATTGCTCTAGTTTTTTATCCGATTCAGGGCTGACAGCGAGCAGAAAAAATAGAGGAAGCAGGCGGTACACTCTTTTCACACTCCTTTCTTTTGATAAATAGCACAGCTTATAATGATATCACAGTTAGCTCCAGTGATCTTTATTTTAATTTATGTTAAGCCGGCGCATTCTGTTACACTAAACCATGCCTGCTCCCATTTTTTACGGTTTCTGTCGGTGGCATTAACCGGCAGCAAGAGTTGATTTTTATCTTTTTCCTTTATTCCTGGGGCGAACATCGGGCCACAGATTGCGCTGATCAAAGGTTTGGAGTGAGGTGAGAAAGCGTGCTTTTAAATCAGGGAATCGCTTAACCAGGTCGGCGATGAGCTTTTTTACCACCTCTCTGTTGGTAAAGCCGTTTGCCGGGCAGGGATTGGGGATAAACGGCAGGTCTTCAAGTTTAACAAACGATACTACCTCCTCGGCCGGAAGATAAGCCAGGGGCCTGATCATGGTCAAACCGGTGCGGTCAAGAAAAGTAAACGGGGAAAAGACGCGGATTTGACCGGTATAGATCATGCTCATGAAAAATGTCTCCATCACATCGTCAAGGTGGTGACCCAGAGCGACCTTATTAAAGCCAAGTTCCAGGACTTTGCTGTGCAGGGCGCCCCTGCGCAGGTGCGAGCAAATGGCGCAGGGGTTGTCATCCATCCTGTCCTCAAAGACGATCTTGGCAATTTCCGTTTCTACTATATAAAAAGGAATATTTACAGAGCGACAAAAATTTTCCAGGACCGGCAAATCCATTGGCCAGCCTGTTTTAATAAAAACCGCCGCCAGGTCGAATTTTACCGGAAGGGAACGGCTGAGCAAATAAAGCGAATAAAGTAGACAGACACTGTCTTTACCTCCAGAGAAACCCACCACTACCCGGTCACCGTCTTCAATCATACCGAAATCATAAATAGCACGCTTAACCTTTGATAAAAACCATTGGCGATAATTTTTTCTCAATCCTTAAGACTCCTTTTACTGCATATTTTTGCGGCTTATTATATAATAATCAGCCTTTGCGCTTAAGACAAGTACCGTCAGGTTGCGAAAAATAGCTTCTTATGATCGTTTGCCATAAAAAGTTGGCCGATGAAATAATTTATCTCTAAACACATGTTGTAAAATTATTTTATTTATGTTAAAGTAGTTAAATAATTGGCAATAATATTATCAAAGTAAATCAACTTTGTTTCCTCAGCGAGTTCACGAGAAATATAAAAGGGGGTCAATTTTTATGATCGGAAAAATACTAGTTGCCTATGACACTGAAGAACTGTCAAAGAAGGCGTTAGACATTGCTGTTCAAATGGCAAAAAGCCAGAATGCTGAGATACATATTGTAACATCCGTTAAAATTCCTGACTATCTTTTCTTTAACATGCCTTTTGGCGGTGATTCGACAGCGTTTGCAGATCTTGACGATAATATCCGCGCAGATTATGAGAAAAAACTCATTGAAGCAGGGGAAAAGGTTAAAGCGGAGGGCGTTCCTGTGAAAACTGCCTTCTTTAAAGAAAACCCTGGAGAAGCCATCGTTAACTATGCCGATAAAGAACAGGTAGATCTTATTATCATCGGTTCTCACAACCGGAAGGGCTTATTTAAAGCAGTTTTGGGCAGCGTTTCAAATTACGTTGTCTACCATGCACAGTGTGCCGTAATGGTATTGAAAGCCTAGCTGCATATGAAAAAAATAGAAAGCACAAAAGCCGGTTCCAGCAAATCTGAGACCGGCTTTTTGTTTTTGAAGACTTTATTCTTTGTCTGTCCAATGAACAGGTAAATATACATTTATTATATTTTTCTTGTACTGAATTTTAAGTTGAATCAACTAGTTATTTACTCTATTATAATAATAAATTTAAAAATAAGGAGGAGAAGCAGTGTTTAAGGAATTCAAGGAATTCGCCATGCGCGGTAGCGTGATTGACTTGGCTATAGGTATCATAATTGGTACTGCCTTTGGCAAAATCGTGACCTCGTTTGTCAATGACTTGATTATGCCGCCAATTGGTCTGCTGCTAGGGAAGGTTGATTTTTCAAATTTATTTATTAATCTGTCCGGCAAGGACTATCAGACACTGGCTGAGGCTAAGGCAGCCGGCGCCGCTACCATCAATTATGGCATGTTTATTAATACTGTATTAGACTTCCTTATTGTTGCTTTTGTAATTTTCTTCATCGTCAGGCAAATGAACAGGCTGAAACGCCAGAAGGAAGCCGCGCCTGCTACTACCAAGGAATGCCCTTACTGTTTCACGGAAATTCCGCTTAAAGCTGCTAAATGCCCCAACTGCACTGCAGATATTAAAGTTGCCTAGCATTTTTTAATATAATTTGTAAATATCCTATATTCTAAGTAAGAAAGGGGGAGAGTTAGATTAAGGCCCAGCTTTATCTGTCGATGGGGATTTTATTCGCTTTGATGATAGCCATATTTGCTGTTCAAAACACCGAGAGAGTTGATATCTATTTTTTAATCTGGCAGGTTCAGGAGGTTTCAAAGGTACTGATTATCCTTATTTCGGCCGCGTCCGGGGCGCTAATTATGTTTTTTTTAGGACTTATGTGGCAGTACAAAAGAGTAAAACGAATCCGCCAGCTTGAGGCTGAACTCAAACAATTAAAGAAAACTGTTGAAGCAACAGATAATACTTCCCCTTCGGCCCAACCACAAGCATAAATTAGCTAACAGGGTGTTATCGAGATTTTCTTTTTCCAATGCTTTTAGAATAGTAACCGCAACGTCTTTTACATAAACCACAGTAATGTCGGAATTATTAAAGAAAAATAAAGGTAATCGGTGATTAATAAGATTTAAGATATAGTTTGTGAAGGCTTTTGGATCACCAGGCCCCATAAACACAGGGTATATTACGACAAGTGGCAATCCTTTTTTCTCATAAAGTTCCCAGGCTGCAAGCTCTCCCAAATATTTGGTTTCAGCGTATTCACTAAAACGAACTGGACCGACTGGACTTCCTTCTGTAAAAGGAATATCTGCCGGCGTACCATAAACTACTGCTGTGCTCACATGCACAACTTTGGAAACATCAGTTTCCAAAGCGCATTCCATGACATTCCGTGTTCCTTCAACAATCACCTTCGTATAAATTTTCCTGTCAGGTTCCCAAAAGGAATAGATGTTGGCTAAATTGATTACCCAGTCACAACCTTTCATACCCCGTAAAATGGAATCCTTATTAGTCACATCTCCTATGGCGATAGTTGCTCCTAGCGTTTGTAGTTCTGTTCCCTTATTAGGATTTCTGACTAAACAGTGCATTTGGTGTTCTGTGTTGACTAACAGTCTTACTAAATTAGAACCGATGAAACCGGTGGCTCCTGTTATAAAGATTTTCATATGCGTCTCCTCTGTAAGGCATTTTTAATTAATGGTACAAAAAGATAACTTTAGCTTTAATTCTAATATTAATTGACATTTCCTTTTTCAAATTACATCTCCGTTTCTTGTACTTCTGGCTTAACTTTGAACTTAATTTTTTTAGAAATATCCTGAGCACTAATCACAGGAGTATAATGGAAACAATAAAGAAAAGGCGGTGGGTAATATGTCCTCAATGACAGAACTGCCAATTGAAAAAGCGTTCATGTTGATTGAGCCGGGACCTGTGATTCTGGTCACTACAAACGATAAAGGCCGAAATAATATCATGACAATCTCATGGCACATGGTGATGGATTTTACCCCGAAGATTGCCATGACAACTGGCGCATGGAACTATTCGTTCCATGCGCTTGTAAATACTAAAGAATGTGTGCTAGCAGTACCGACGATAGATCTTGCGGAAAAAGTGGTTAGCATCGGCGACTGCTCAGGTGCTGAGGTAGACAAGTTTCAGAAATTTGGTTTGACGGCATTACAGGCGAATGATGTAAAAGCTCCGCTGATTTCTGAGTGCCTTGCCTGCCTGGAATGCCGAGTAATTGAGTATCTCGAACCTCATGACATTTTCATTTTGCAGGGAGTACGCGCCTGGATCGATCCGGTCCGAAAAGAACGCCGGACATTCCACGCCAACGGGGATGGAACATTTGTTGTGGATGGAAACACAATAAATCTTCGCAGTTTAATGGAAGATAAGCTGCCATCCGGTGTTTAAGGTTTATTAATTGTTTTTAATACTAAAAGCCTCCCCATGGGGAGGCAGTAGAAAGGGTAGTGTACTATTGATTAATATTTGAGCTGTTGTTATTACCTTGTCCTTTACGTTGATCTAATTTTTGCAACATTTTATTAGCCTGTTCTTGCGTTATTTTTCCATCCGCAACTTTCTGTGCAATTTCAGCCTTCTTTAATTCAAGCATTTTTTCATGGAACTGTTCCATGGTCATACCTTGCTCAGTAACAATTTCTTTTAATTTTTTGCCTGATTCCATCTTGGCTTTAAGTTCATCTGCCGTAATGGCTCTTTCCCTCCAGGAGGATAAGGCTACGGTGGAGACCGACCTGAGCGCCTGACGGGATTCTGCTGGGGATAGCAGGGGTAGCCTTATGGGTTGCCCCTTATCCTTCCATGTCAAACATAATATGACCAACGCACCCTATCCCCCAACCGTGATGGTAACCAAATTATTTAACGTGAATTAATTGCCTTGCTCTTAGGAGTGGGGCCTTGTTGTTTTTGTTAAGAAAAAGTGTTGACAATAATTAAAATGTTGTTAAAATGTAATCGTACCTTATCACCTCTTTTACCATTCCTTACAGGATTCGACACTATTAGTGTAGAGCACCCTGAATTTACATCTTGTTAAGGAGCAACATTATGTCTTGCGTCGAATTAATAACAGAAATTGAGTACCTCCGGGCTGAGCTGCAGGGCATGGCGGCTACAGGGGCTGAGTATGCGAAGTTGCTGGAAGTAAGTCAGAGGCTGGATAGGTTGATAGTGGAGTATATGAGGGCCGTCGCGTGAGTGGCGGTTTAGATTTAGTATCACTTTATAATGTTTTACCTATATTTGCAACAATCGTAAGTATTGATTATTGGTTAACAGCTTCCGCGCTCTTGCTTTTCAGTTAACTTATCAGGTGTATTTCAAAAAGGAGGGTTATTGCGGGATTAAAAAAAGACGGCGGGAAACTCACCAATATTTCTCCACCGTCAATAGATAGAACATTTCACATCAGTGATTTGCTCTCAATCTTCTTTATCGTTTCTCACCTGGCTGTGGAAAATCTCCTCAAGGCTCATCTCACCGGGGTCTGCTAGTTTTACCTGGCTGACCACCTTGGAGACTCCCCGCGCCCTGGCGGCCGCTTGCCGGGCGGCTTCAATTTCGGCCGGGTCTTCTGCATTGCCGGTAAGAATCACAGTGCCGCCAAAGCTTTCCGCGCCAATGTGAGATAAGTCTACCTGCGGGTCGGCCTCCAGCTCTTCCTTGACTTCCATATTCACACCGGTATCAGTAATACTTCCGTCAGTGCTGATGGTGATATTGTTAACCACCTCTTGCACGCCGGGTAAACCGGCAGCCAGCTCCGCAGCCATTTCGCTATCGCTCAAGGTATCAACGATGCCGCTGATTGCCACCTGACTACCGCTGCCACTGACCTTGAGGCCGTAGTCCTGCTTTCCAGTTGTTCAAAGCGGCCTGGACTTGGTCCGGTAGCCCTTCCTCAATTTCTTTGCCGGGTGCAAACCGGGCTTTTTCTTTCCATTCATCCCCGCCTGTTTTATACGCTATTTTGCGCTTGATATCTTTGCTTTCACCGTGTGGTATACTTTCTAACTGTGCTTTTTGTGACTCACGCTCGCGGGGCTGGGGCGATCCCTCCGGCCGGTGTATATATTTTTTATACAAGTTAAACCCTCCTTTGGTTTTTAGTTTGTCCAAAAAGGGTCGTCCTGCACGTGGGAAATTAAGAAAAATGAATTAAGAAAATCTTTTGATAAGAAAATGGATTTTCATCATAGATTGTGTCCTGCAGGGGCATGAAAGTTTAGGATAATATTACTGTTTATATACTCAACTTTCTCACATGGATAGTTGCTCTTAAGCCTTGATATTGCTGACTTTGAACCGTTAAACCACAGCAACTGGAAGAATGTCTTTATTCTCTATGACTCCCTCTACAGCCGCAATAGAAGCAAGGCCCAAAATTTGGGACGATTTTCAGCAATTTTTGATGACATAGAAAAACCGCTAATCCCTTTAAATTAGCGGTTTATTTGGTGGGGATGACTGGTTTCGAACCAGTGGCCTCTTGAATGTGAGTCAAGCGCTCTCCCGCTGAGCTACACCCCCATATAAAATTGTACTCTCAAGCATTAACTATTCTAGCATGAAAATTTCATAAAATCAAGAGGCAAGGGTCAAGCAAAGCATTCAGCTTTTGTGACCCGTTTTATGTTTTTGATAGACACGTATTTATTACAGCTATAAAAACGAGATCATATTTGAAGGATTTTTGTAAGAATGTGTAGAAATAATGATTTTGTTCCATAACTAATAAATGTTGATAATTAAGTTGGGAGTGCTAACAAATTGCCTAAAGCAATTGCAAGGGATAAAAAGAAACCTGTAATAGTAAAGGAAACAAAAGAAAATATCCAATTTGAGCTTAGTCATGCGATAGCTTTCTGGGGGTTAGCGATTTTACTGTTCCTGCCCCCATACTTCAGGGGACTTTTTTTTCAGCCCGAACAGGAGCGGGCTTTAATTTTTGTTGTTGTTGTTTTCTGGTTTGCCTGTCTCTGGAAGTGGACGAAGCGAGACAATAATTTTCTGTCCCACCCATTGGATTATTTTGTACTGTCCTTACCAGTGGTTTATGTAATATCAGCTTTTCAGGCAGTCAATTACGGCCTGGCGATCGATGAGGTCGTCAAAGTCACTCTCTATTTTATTATTTATTGGCTGGTTTCACGGTTGGTCAGGAATGCGGCGGATATTGTTGCCTTATTGCATGTCATTTACATAAGCGCTGTTGGAGTTGCGCTGGCCGGACTGGGCACTGCAACCGGAGTTATTCATATTAACGATGGCTTCCTGAATGAAAGGATATATTCGACTTTCCAATACCCCAATGCCCTGGCCAGCTACCTGGCAGCGGCGACTTTTATCGGAATATACTTATGGGGAAGATCCGGCTCAACTAAAAATGGAGACACATTTGCGGGGCCAGACGTAAAAGAGAACTCGACTTGGTTGAATTTAAATAATTTTAAACAGTTCATTTATGCGGCAGGCAGCTTTTTTATTTTCGCAGTGTTTCTTGGTACGAGATCTAACGGCGGTTTTTTGGTTTTCACCATTACAGCTATCCTTTTAATTATTGGCACCCCGAAAAATCACAGGATACCGGTTGGTTTTTATTTTGTCTTGATCAGCATACCGGCTCTGCTGGCAATATGGATGTTTTTATCCAGTGTGGCAGGCGGCCATATGGGCCTGGCCTGGCTGTGGATCTTTACCGGACTGGTCCTGGCACTCGCTGTACAGACCTTATATAGCGCCAGTGAAAGAAAAGGCCTGTTACAGTGGATTGCAGCACATAAAAATGCTGTTTTAGCGGCAGCTTTGCTTATAGTGGTAGTTGGGTGTATTGGGGTCGGAGTTTACATTAACAGCAACAGCGAAGTGGTAAAAATGCTGGCAGAAGAAATTCGACTGCGCAATGCAACCGAGCGGATGTATTTCTTCCAGGATGCTCTGAAGATGTTTAAGGAGAGGCCTACTACCGGTTGGGGCGGTGGTGGATGGCAAGAAGCCTACCGGGCTTACCAGAGCTATCTATACAACTCTAATGAGGTCCACGGCCATTACTTTCAAATTATGGTGGAGGCCGGAAGTCTTGGTATAATCGTAATTTTGGGGATTTGGGGGGTTTTTCTGTATGCGGCGCACAAGCTTTATCATGGTGACAAGGATAATGTAAACAGACGTTTTTTAATCTGGACGATTACCGTAGCGGCTGTGGCCATCGGACTACATGCGGCCATCGATTTTAACCTCTCGCTTTCAGCCCTAGCCTTAGTGATGTGGACAATGTTTGGTTTGATTAGAGGTATGCACATTTACTCAACCATTAAAGTCGAGGAGAAAAAAGGTAAAAGCTATGTCCCACCTAACTATACGGGAATAATCAGTGCCTCAATAATCTCAATCATCATTATACTTTTAGTATCACCATTGATTGCAGCCGGCAACTACTCTGTGCAGGGTGTGAAAAATTTACAAACACAGGATATCAGCCAGGGTGTTGAACTATTGGAAAAAGCAGCTGCATATAACCCCTTAAAAGCAGACTACCAGAGTAACCTGGCCCGCATCTACCTGCAGCAGGGAAAGACTGACGAAGCCTTGTCCAGGGCGGTGAGGGCGGTAGAATTGAGTAAGTATAGCCCGCAACGGTATGCAGATCTGGCAAGCATAAATTATAGTGGAAAGAAGAACTATGAAGAAGCCATTAATTATACCGATAGAGCAATCGCTCTGGCTTCATATCAAAGCCAGTGGTATGAAATGCAAGCCCGGACTTGCTTTATCATCGGCTACAATGAGTTGAGCAGTGGAAATGCGGAGACAGCAAAACAGTACCTTGACAAGGCAACTCAGGTAGAAAAGAAGATTCAAGATCAGGTAGAAGGGCTAAGCGATCAGGAAAAGCGTCTTTGGAAAGATGCCCCGCTTCTGTCAGCAACTTCGGGTGTGAAATTATACATGGGCGCCTCTCAATATATCCTTGGAAGGTGGAATGAATCCGAGGTAAATTTAGAAGCGGCATTAGAGGATGAAAAGAACCAAGGGGAGGCAGCGTTTTGGCTAGCCCTGTTATATGATAAGCAAGGCAGAACACAGGAAGCCCAAGACTTACTGGAGCGGGCTAATAAACTGGCGCCTCAGTTGGCACAGAGTTACGAGGCATTAAGTACCCTTCCAATTATCGAGTGATTTGAAGAAGCTTAATAAATAAAATCAGGTGGCAAATGAAGTATAAAGCTATTATTTGTTTCTCCGCCATTGACTGGAATTATCTCAAGCAAAGGACCCAATACTTGATGGCGGGCATGGCAGAAAGAGGCCTGCAGGTTTTGTTTATTGAAAATACCGGGGTGCGCTGCCCGGGTTTTAGTGACCTTCCTAGGGTTGTTAACCGCATTAGAAATGCTGCCGGACAAACCGGGGAAGATGTTCCTGAAGGTATTAATATTTTTTCACCGCTGGCCATACCAATGCCATATAACAATTTTGCAATCAGTTATAATAAATTCTATATTTCTTTGCGGATTAGAAAATTTCTTGCCGACAACAGCATTACCCCGGCAGAGGTGATATTCTGGACAAGCCTGGCCACTCCGGCTGTGTTAGACATAATGAGAAGCCATTCATGGGGCGCAACAGTATATGATGTGGTCAGTGATCCTAAATTCATCGAGCCCTCCTTGGAACCCTTTGAGAAGGAAATGACAGCCTTTTCTGATATTACCCTGTTCGCTTCATCAACGCTCCGGGAGCAATATCTTCTTCAAACTAAAAACCCGGTATTGTTCAGGGACGGTTTTAACACAGATCTATTAAAAAACCAAAATCACGTATTTGAGATGGAGAAACTTCCCCGGCCACGGTTTATATATATCGGCGGCATAAACAATAAAGTAATGGCAAAGGCATTGGAAACGCTGGCGGGGCATTACCGTGGCGGCTCAGTCGTTTTGGTCGGGCCTGTTATCGGGGGCTATAAAATTCCGTCCCGGGAGAATATCTACATTTTCCCGCCACGCCGGAAATACAGGGAGCTTTCCGGCTTTTTATTGGCGGCTGACGCTGGGCTGATACCTTATTTCTCAGACAAATATTCCGGGGCGATGCAGCCGGCTAAGTTAAATGAATACCTGGTTTCCGGCTTACCGGTTGTGGGCACCGACACTCCCGAGTTGAAAAAGCTGACCGGGCTGTGGGGAGAGGGCTTTTTCTACCTTTACGATACTCCGGAAAAAATTGCTGTTGCCGCGGAAAAAGCCTTGCTGGAAGACAGTGCTCAGCTAAGGTCAAAGCGCCAGGAATTTGCATTGGACAACACCTGGAATGTCCGGGTTTTCGAATTGCTGGACATGCTGGATCAATTTTAAGTTCTACATCATTAGGTTAAAATCCATATTAGCCATCATCAGTATTTAATTAAGGATATTGTCAAAGTTGAAAATTTATTTAGAAACCAATATGCTGGCTTTGATTATGAGCAATGTGTTGTTCCCATTGACCGTGGAGTTTCTGCTTATGTGTGATTAGAATTGCTGAATTTTTTGGTCGAAGTTGGGGGGATAAGGGTGTGGCATCAAATTAAAGAGATTTATACATATAGAGAAATGTTAAAAAACATGGTAGCAAAGGAGTTGAGAGCCCGTTATAAAGGTTCAATGTTGGGGTTTTTATGGACCTTTCTCAATCCTTTGTTTTTGCTAATAGTTTATAGTATAGCTTTTTCTTATGTGATGAGGGTACAAGTCGATAATTTTCCTATGTTTTTGTTTGTTGCCTTATTGCCGTGGAATTTTTTAATTAATTCAGTAATTCAGGGTGCTTCTAGTATTGTGCAAAACGGCGCCTTAGTGAAGAAGATATATTTCCCACGAGAGGTATTACCGCTTTCAGTAGTAATAGCTAACTTAATTAATTACTTACTGAGCTTACTTATATTAATACCTGCCTTATTAATATTTAAAATTAATTTAACTTTAGCTATTTTTGCTTTTCCGGTAGTATTATTAGCAGAAACTCTTTTTGTAATCTCATTAACATTACTTGTTGCTATTGCCAATGTATATTTTCGTGACCTCGAACATATAGTTGGAGTCTTGATGACAGCCTGGTTTTTTTTGTCGCCGATTTTTTATCCCATCGAATTCGTTCCACAAGAAGTAAGATCCTTTTTTTACATTAACCCAATCACTCCCATTATGGAAGCATATCGGGATGTCTTTTTTTATGGTGAGTGGCCTCAATGGGATATATTAGCTTATTTGATAGTTGCATTTGTAATATTATTATTGATCAGCCTGGCTGCTTTTAACCATTTTCAAAAGGCTGTTGCAGAGGAGATTTAGCTTTGGATAATTTTGATAAGGCAGCTGTTGAAATTTCAGATGTTTGGAAAAGGTTTAATATATATCAAGACAGAGCAAATTCTTTGAAGGAGAAAATGATTTTTTGGAATAGGCAGCGTTCAGAAATATTTTGGGCTTTAAAAAAAATCAACCTGATCGTTCAAAAGGGTAAAACCGTTGGCCTTATTGGCAGGAATGGCTCAGGGAAAAGCACTTTACTAAAGATAATTAGCCGCATTCTTTACCCTACTGAGGGAGAGGTTCGAGTCGATGGCAGGATGTCTACTCTTTTAGAACTTGGAGCCGGCTTTCATGCTGATTTCACAGGTAGGGAGAATATCTTTCTTAACGCATCTATTTTAGGATTTACGCGAAAAGAAATAAAAGAGAGACTTAACGACATTATAACTTTTGCCGAACTGGGTGATTTTATCGATAATCCCGTTCGAAATTATTCTTCCGGGATGTATATGAGACTGGGCTTTGCCGTAGCCGTGCACGTTGATCCTGATATTTTGCTTATCGACGAAGTACTGGCAGTAGGAGACATGGCATTTCAGGAAAAGTGCATCGCACGCATTCGAGATTTGCAAAATCAGGGTAAGACTATTATATTAGTAACTCATGCACCAAAGCAGATTGAAGATCTATGCCATTTGGCGGTATGGCTTGACCATGGAGAGATCCGTTTGTCCGGGCCGTCTAGGGAAGTAGCACAGGCATATACTTGTTTTGTAGAGGGAAACAGGGAAAATAATTGAAATTTATAGAAGTAGAAAATTGATGGTAGTTAGATTTCAAAAAAAGACTAATTGTGAACTACCTGGTAATGGCAGCCGTTCTATTATTTAATTGACGATAGTACATGTTACCTTGTTGCTTGTCAATAATGACATCAGAATTTGTGTGAATAGCAATTGGTATGACCGTGGTAAGTGGAACTAACTGGTACTTCAAAAAATGTGTCGTAGTGAGTTAATTTTTTATTTGCTCATGATGCTCAATGATGGGTGTCAATTTGAAAGTGTAAGATGAAGGTGATATGCAATGAGCAACAAAACGCTTGAGCAACTTTACACTGAACATCGTGGCAAGGTCTCAGACAAATGGTCGCTTTATTTATCTGAGTATGAAAGACTGTTTTTTGAATATCGAAATCGACCAGTTCGATTGTTGGAAATTGGCATTCAAAACGGTGGTTCTTTGGAAATCTGGAACAAGTATTTCCCTTATGCCGAAAAAATTGTAGGATGTGACATAAACCCGGACTGTGAGCGGTTGCAGTATAAGGACTCAAAGATTGCCGTTGTTGTGGGCGATGCACACACGGATGAAGTTCAACAGCAGATATGTGGCCACTCTCCCAGTTTTGACCTAATTATTGATGACGGGTCTCACCAATCTAGTGATATCATTCGTTCTTTTGCACGATATTTTGCCCATCTCAATAATGGTGGTCTATATGTGGTAGAAGACCTCCACTGCAGTTACTGGCAGGAGTTTGATGGAGGGTTGTTCCAACCCTATGCATCCATCTCCTTTTTTAAGCATTTGGTTGATATCATAAACCATGAACATTGGGGCATTGAAAAAACGCGCTACGAGCTCTTGAGCAGCTTTACCCACAAATACGACGTAAAATTTGATGAGGCGTTGCTCAGTCATATTCATTCGGTGGAATTCATCAACTCAATATGTGTGATCAGAAAAGTTCAACCGATTTCCAATGTTCTTGGTCATCGTATTATTGGAGGAACTCTGGAGTCCGTTAGTCCTGGTCACCTGTCTCTCTGTAAAAGAAGCAGCCCCAAGCCAAATCAAATGGCAAACCCATGGACTGCAAGAGATATGCCTGTTGAAGAGGAATTATTGGTGTGTCTCCAGGAAATTACCGGACTCAATCAGGTTGTAGTCGAGCGGGACGCAAAGATTGCCAAGTACAGTCAGGTTGTAGCTGAGCGCGATACACAGATTGACAGCCTCAGACAGGTTATAGCCGAGCATGATGCGCTGATCACTAATCTCAACCAGGCTGTAGCGGAACGTGACGGGCATCTAGGGGCTTTGTACTCTTCCCGCAGTTGGAGAGTAACCGCTCCTATACGGTGGGTAGGGCGGCAAATGAAAAGAGTTTTACTTGTTCCCCGAGCGTTACCCCTGACAATTCGCCATGGGGGAGGAGTTAGAGCTACGGTTAAAAAAGCTGTAGTGATAATTCGGAGAGAAGGGATTGAGGGGGTAAGGCTTCGGCTTCGTTTCTTACGTATTAAGGAAACGTGGCAGCCCGGTATGATCACAACTTTACCTCAAAACACATCAGTGAAACACTATCATTATTCTAATGAACTCCCTGTACATCTGCAAAGTGTCGACGTGATTGTTTGTATTCATAACGCTCTAGAGGACGTTAAGCTCTGCCTTGAATCATTGGTGGCAAACACATTACCCCCATATAGAATTATTATTATCGATGACGGGAGTGAGCATGAAACTCAAAAATTCCTCGAAAATTTTATAAAAGGACAGCCTGCTATATTGATCAGAAATAAAACTGCCAAAGGTTATACGAAGGCAGCAAATACTGGTCTTAGAGCTTCGAGGGGTGAAATGGTGGTGATGCTTAATAGCGATACGATTGTTCCTCCAAAATGGATTGATCGTTTGATACGGTGTGCTTTGTCCGATGATCGCATTGGTTTAGTTGGCCCCTTAAGCAACACCGCCTCGTGGCAGTCTGTGCCGCAGGTTTTTAATGAAAAAGGCGATTGGGCGGATAATCCTCTCCCGGATGGCTGGAGTGTTAATGATTTTTCTAATGAGGTTGCTCGAATCTCGCAATGTATTTTCCCCCGTGTAGGCTTTCTCAATGGTTTTTGTTTATTGATCAAGCGTGCAGTCATTGATGATATTGGCTTGTTTGATGAGGTAGCATTCGCTCGTGGTTATGGCGAGGAAAATGATTATTGTCTACGCGCAGTGCAGAATAATTGGCAACTAGCTGTTGCTGATGATTGCTATGTATTTCATGCACAATCGAAAAGCTATTCCCATGATCTCCGTAAAGAACTTGTTAGTGTAGCGGGAAAGACGCTTGTTTCTAAACATGGACAGGAAAGAATCGATGAGCAGCTTGCGAAGACCCGCTTCCATCCAGCGCTGGAATATATCCGCAAGCGCTGTGATGAGTATATTCCACTCCTGAGACGAATTCGGGACGAGATATTGAGTCGTTTCGAGGGTAAAAGGGTTCTATTTCTGTTACCAGTAGGAACCGTTGGTGGAGGAGGGAATATCGTGTTGCTTGAATGCTTGACCATGCGCGAGTGCGGGGTCGATGCTTGGGTTGCGAACTTGCTAGTGAATCGTGAGCTTTTTGAACAACAACATCCAAAGCTAAATGTTCCAGTTTTATATCTACGTACGTCAGAAGAGTTAATAGATTATGCTCAGGATTTTGATGCTGTCGTTGCAACAGTTTATCATACTGTATTTTGGATGAAACCATTGCTTTCGCTGAAACAGCGAACTCGTCTAGGTTATTATATTCAGGATTTTGAGCCATATTTTTTCCAGGAAGGTTCTTCGGATTATCAACACGCATTATCGAGTTATACAGCTATCCCTGAAATACTCCTGTTTACCAAAACTAAGTGGAATCATTCTCTCTTGAAGGAAAAATTATGCTTGACTCCTGAAATCATTGGGCCGAGTTTGGATGTCGATGTCTTTCATCCTTCGGCAAACTATCATGGCAGTTATTATCCCGTGCGAATTACAGCTATGGTTAGACCAAGTACGCCTCGACGTGCTCCAGAAATGACGATGCGTGTGTTACGAAATCTTAAAAAGAAATTTAAGCATAATGTAGAAATTACAATCTTTGGTGTTAGAGGTGATGCCCCTGATTACCTGAAACTGGTGCATGATTTCAACCATCAATGCCTTGGAGAATTGACTGTAGAAGAAGTAAAGGTTGTCTTGATGCAATCAGATATTTTTGTCGACTGCTCGTCTTTTCAGGCCATGGGACTAACAGCCATGGAAGCCATGGCCAGTGGTGCAGTTGTAGTGGGGCCACTAAATGGTGGATTAAATGAATTCGTCGATAATGGCAAGACCGGGTTGCTAGTTGATACTCTGAATGAAGATAGCATTATTTTTGCGATGACTCGCTTGATTGAAGATCATGAATTAAGATACAGAATGCGTCTTAACGCTTTTGAAGTTCTAAAGTACACTCCCTTCTTATCGGTATATCATATGCTGTCTTACCTATTTTATGATGATATAGCTGATGGGTGTTTCGCTTCAGAGAAAGATTAGAAAAGCTTTGAGAGTCAATTATGAGCATAAGAAAATTAACCATAAAAGACTAACATGAAATAAAATATATGGTACTAGAAAAGATTGCCGCATGGTAGATGTTAATCGCAAAATATCGAGGATGCTATAAACAAACATTTTATGTAAAATCGATATACTCAAAAAACTTGGTATCTATGTGACTACTATATAATTTTTACATTACTAATGTTTCCTTGTCAAGAAAACAGATGGCAAATCGAATAAAACTTTAACTTTGCTAGTCGTAAATCGGCAAGAAATGTGTTGTTAAGAAAATACTCTATATTTGTATTGATTGTGTGCGGGGTTATATAAAATATTTTACTCGAATACTAGGAGCATTGGAATGAGTGATTATTACGCTTAATGTGCATGTACTATATGAGAGCTCTTCCGGTGGCTTGCCACATGGATGCGGTGAAATTCGCTTATTACGTCCTCTTTCCCATACTAATTTAAAGTCAGATGTAATCCTTAGCTCTGGTTTAGAAATGGCATGCCATTCTGTTGATGTCATAATTATCGAGCGATTTTGGGATAACTCCTTTGATTTGGAGCGACACAGCGCCTTATTGCGCCAGTTACGAAGGGATAATGTATTGATCATTATTGAGCTTGATGATGATCTTCTTAGTCTTAATTCTGAACCTGGAAGTATAAATTGGCCTACTACGGGACTAAAAAATGTGGCTTCGCTGGATGTTTAGATTTGCCGATGGAGTAGTTGTTTCTACTAAAAATATTGCTGAACGGCTAAAATTACTTAATAAAAATATTGAAGTTGTGCCTAATGCCCTAGATGAACGTCTATTTGAACAATCAAGAAATATCCACAAATTAAATAATAACAATCATTTAGTGTTCGGCTACATGGGTACACTAACACATATAGAGGATTTAATATCTATAGTAGGACCTCTGCGTCGTGTCCTCGCGCAATATAAAAAGTTCATCACATTTGAGATTGTTGGTATTGGTGACAATAATATAATTGAGAATGCTTTTCATGGTCTTCCTATTAGAATAAAACAAGTTCCGCCTCAAATGGTCTTGTACGACAAGTTCACTAATTGGATGCAGCAGAATATACACTGGGATTTTGGTATTGCACCGTTAATCGACTCAGAATTTACAAGATCAAAATCTGACATAAAGTTCTTGGATTATGCGGTGCAAGGAATACCGGGGATTTTCTCGGCTGTGCCGGCATATAACGATACCATCAAGCATATGGAGAATGGCTTGTTAGCCGCAACATCAGTGGAATGGGAGTATTGTCTGAGGCTTTTTGTTACAGATCGTGATCTTAGATTGAGACTCGGGCAACGCGCACATACGGAGGTTTGGCAGCATAGAATGCTTGCTAATTCGGTACAAAACTGGATTATTGCATTACGAAGTATATATGATAAGACAACTGAATCACATGGGGATTTGTAATCAAAAGCACTTCAAAACTAGCCGATGGTTCGATCATTACAAGAAACGACAAATAATTATGATGGTATTTATTTGGGTATCATAGTTTGTTCTAATGCTAAATTTTTATTGTAAACTTTGAGGGTTTTCTCAGTTGTACGATATCTTTGGTAAGGCAAGATAATCCATGCACAGTAGTGTTGCATAAAACTTGATTTCAAAAGTCAATATCAAAAATCTAGGCTAAATAGCATCCGACAGAATTTT
>MVQL01000234.1 GCA_002067205.1 Pelotomaculum sp. PtaB.Bin104 | reverse complement strand
TTTTGGTCACTTTATCCGTCAAAACATGGACAACTTATACCAGCTGTTTTTGGTCATTATGCGGTAGCATTAACAACATCCCCTAACGAATAAAGTAATTGGACAAATTATAATCCGAATAAATATTTACCACCCAACTATTTTAGGGTGGTGATTTTTTGCCCGAAGAAGCAACTAAGAACAAAAAAGAAAAGAAGACAAAAGAAATTGAGGTTAATTCCGTCTACTCTGATGATGGAAAGACCTTTGAACAGATAATGGAAGAAATATTGAAAATAACTATTAGAAAATAACCATAAATTGGTTGAAAACTACCTGTCCTTGAGGTAGAATTGACCCATCGGCAGGTAGTTATCTTTAGAGAGAGCAAGAGGGAGGGAATTTTGATGTATGCTCTAGAGGATAACTACTATAGAAAAGATTTAAATAATATAATTTACAATGTAGGAATATACACAAGGCTTTCAAAAGAAGATGATAATAATACAGAATCAGAAAGTATTGCCAATCAGAAGGAATACCTTTCAAGATATGTAATAGAGCAGAGTTGGAACCTTGTAGATATATTCATTGACGATGGGTACACAGGGACAAACTTTGACAGACCGGATTTTAAAAGATTAATAAAAGCCGTGGAGAGTAAAAGAATAAACCTGGTTATCGTAAAAGACCTTTCAAGGCTTGGAAGGGATTATATTGATACTGGGTACTATATTGAAAGATATTTCCCCGAAAAAAATGTACGTTTCATCGCGCTCAATGACGGCATTGACACCTTCCATAATAATAGCAACAATGATATGAGTCCTTTTAAATCGGTAATGAACGACTTGTATTCAAAGGATATTTCAAAAAAAGTAAGAACCAGTTTCAATGTAAAAATGAGAAATGGCGATTTTATTGGTTCATATGCCCCATATGGTTATTTAAAAGATTCAAACAACAAAAACAAGCTGATAACTGACCCAAAAACCGCATGGGTTGTGAAGAAAATATTTAATATGTTTGTTGGCGGGACTAGTTTAGAAAAAATATCCCGCATATTAAATGATGAAGCCATCCCATCACCGACAGTTTACAGAAAACAAATTTCAAAATACAAGGGGCGAAGCGGAGTAAGTGAGCTTTGGTCGGCTGAATCAATAAGGTATATGCTGCAAAACCCAACGTATACAGGAAACATAGCACAAAATAAATACAAGAAAATAAATTATAAAGTGGATAAGCAGGTTCGGACACCGAGAGAAGCATGGATTATAGTAAACGATACTCATGAACCGATAATTGATAACGAAATTTTTGAACATGCTCAACAAATTATGAATGTTAGAAATATCTCGAAAAAAATTCAGCCAAGCAGTCCCCATTTATTGTCGGGGCTGGTATATTGCGGGGATTGCGGAAACCGGATGACACCTACAAAGACAAATTTAGGAAAGGTATATTTCATTTGTTCACAATATAAGAGATACAGAAAATGTTCAAGGCATTCCATTCCCGAAGATGAACTTGAATCGGTTGTAATTAACGAACTAAAAAAGATTTCTGCATATGTAAACAACCAGGAACAATTACTTGAAAAAGCTAGAAAATTAACTACTCATGGGAATTGTAATAGTAACACTGAAGAAAAAAGGATTATTGAAAATAGGTTGCTTGAAATCAAGAAGATTATAAAAGGACTTTATGAAGATAAAATCAAAGCCATATTAACAGAAGATGATTTTATGGATTTTTCCCGTGATTACAACCTTGAGCGGGAAAGACTGAGTTTTAGACTCATAAAGATGGATGAGGAAAACGAGGTAAAAAAGCACCAAGAAGAGGAAACAGGTAAATTAATAAAACTGGTCAAGGGCATTACAGATTTTACTAATGCCACTAAATCTATGTTAATCAAATTAATAGACAGAATCGAAATCTTTGAAAAACGGAAAATCACTATAAATTACAAGTTTATAAAGCCTTTCTAAAAATGTTCCAATTCATGTGTGGGGTAACCTCCCCATGTGCAGTTAAGCTTCATCCATCGTGCCCCAAAGGGACCGCCGGGGTTTTTGGTTTTTTGTATAATCTTCCAGTCACCCAAGGGGGTAGGTGTGTTGGGTGTACCCACAGCCACAGGAAAATTCCCTATTTGTCGCCCAAACTGGCTTAGGGAAAGTTGTAATGTCAGTGTATCAATACTAATAACATATTCCGGCGAAATCGTAATATCGTCCGTTGGGCTAAGCCCCAGGGCGTTATATGTGTCAGGTCCGACAATACCGTCTGGAGTCAGGCCGAAACTTTGCTGCGCCCTGAGCACAGCAGCGCGTGTCTCCGGACCATACACACCGTTAACCGGACCCGTGTAAAAACCAAGCTCCTTAAGTCGTTTTTGTACGTACTGGACGTCTGGTCCCTCCATTAATGGATCCATAATTCTTAAATATCTGCTCGCATAAACCATTGGATATACCACCTCATATCATAATACGAAAAACAGCTTACAGCGGTGTTTAAAGAACAGGCACACTTTTAAAAAAGATTGCCCTGTTCCTCGCGAGGAAGGACCAGGGCAATTCTGAAGGTAAAAGAGGATTTTTATTGTGTTTATTCTTTTTGATAGTTTTGCTTAAATATGCCAGACTGCCATGCCGCTGCCTACGCGTCTACTTGGGCCTTTCTGCATGTCTGCACGCGCTATAAACCGCACCCAGTGCTCCGCGCCGCTCCGGATAAACTCCCGGTCCGGCAAGTCAAGCCTTTTCGAACACTGCTGCTGTAAATCGCTTTGAAAAAGAACCCAGCATCAAGCCGAACATAAACAAAACCTCACGGTGTTTTTCATCGTGAGGTTCTTAAAAATTCTCTGGCAGCGTCCTACTCTCCCAGGGGCAAGCCCCAAGTACCATCGGCTCAGGAGGGCTTAACTGCCGTGTTCGGTATGGGAACGGGTGTACCCCCTCCGATATTGCCACCAGAAACTTTATCCGTTTAAATATTACTTCTGGCGTTCCTTCAAAACTGTACAGTGTAGTTGAACAAGTTTTAGGTCAAGCCCTCGACCTATTAGTACCGGTCAGCTAAACTCATTGCTGAGCTTACACACCCGGCCTATCTACCTGGTTGTCTGCCAGGGGTCTTACTAGCTTATGCTATGGGAAACCTCATCTCGAGGGGGGCTTCGCGCTTAGATGCTTTCAGCGCTTATCCCGTCCAGACTTAGATACCCAGCGCTACCGTTGGCACGATAACTGGTACACCAGTGGTCTGTCCATCCCGGTCCTCTCGTACTAGGGACAGCTCCTCTCAAGTTTCCTGCGCCTGCGACGGATAGGGACCGAACTGTCTCACGACGTTCTGAACCCAGCTCACGTACCGCTTTAATGGGCGAACAGCCCAACCCTTGGGACCTACTACAGCCCCAGGATGCGATGAGCCGACATCGAGGTGCCAAACCTCCCCGTCGATGTGGACTCTTGGGGGAGATAAGCCTGTTATCCCCGGGGTAGCTTTTATCCGTTGAGCGACGGCTCTTCCACTCGATACCGCCGGATCACTAAGCCCGACTTTCGTCCCAGCTCGACCTGTACGTCTCGCTGTCAAGCTCCCTTCTGCCTTTACACTCTAACGCGCGATTTCCAACCGCGCTGAGGGAACCTTTGGGCGCCTCCGTTACTCTTTGGGAGGCGACCGCCCCAGTCAAACTGCCC
>MVQL01000233.1 GCA_002067205.1 Pelotomaculum sp. PtaB.Bin104 | reverse complement strand
CCCTCGAGTTTATTATAAAAGATAATTATTAAATACAAACTAATTACTTATTAACTATTGGTTATTTCTTTGTAAAATGTTATATCTATTATCATTTAGGTATTCAGAATTCAGAATATTTCAAGATGTTTAACCATTCTTTTATTCTGACTCCTGAATTCTGACTCCTGACTCCTGTTATATGGTTTTAAATTTAAGCAGCTGGCCCTGGAGACTTTGGGCCTTTACAGCCAACTCTCTGGCCAGTTCCGCCACTTTCCTCGCTGAAGAACTATGCGCGTCCGTAATTGCGTCTGATTCCATTTCCGCCGTCCCGGCTACGGACCTCATCGTCAAAACTACCTGTCCGGTACCCGTGGAGATTTGTTCCATACTCCGGCTTATTTCCGTTATGCGTTCATCGGCATTTGCTATGGAGCGATAAATATTATTTAAATATCCTTCAGCGTTACCGGTCAATAAGAGACCTTCCTTTGCTCCCTTTCTGCCTGCTTCCACCTTCTCCAACACGGCTTTGCTTTCAACTTTGACGGCATTTGTCAACTCGCTTATTTCTTTAACCGATCGTCCGGCAATTCCCGCAAGTTTCCTTATTTCATCGGCCACCACGGAGAAGCCTTTGCCGTATTCCCCCGCCCGCGCTGCTTCTATGGACGCATTTAAAGATAAAAGATGCGTCCTTTCTGATATGTCTTTGATTATTTCCAATACTTGTCCGACTTTGTCCAGATGTCCACCCAGAAGTTCAACAGACCGTGATTGGCCTTCTATCAAGGCGAAATTCCCATTGATGTTTCTGAGGATGCTCCCCAGAGCCGAACGCCCGTTTTCCACTGCCATTTGCACCTCGCGACCGGCTTCTTCCGTCTTAAATATCTTGGCGGATATTTCCTGAATCGAAGAAGCCATGTCACTAACCAGCAAGCCTGTCTGTTGGATTAACTCTACCTGGTTGTCTGCGACAAAATTTATCTTTTTACTGTTTGCCAGGAGATCTTCCACCAGGGTTTGGAATTCATTTATCAATGATGCCAGGTCATTTAACATTTTGTTGAAACTTTTGCCCAAAACGGAATACTCCAATCCAACCCCTTCCTCATGGGCACGTACGGTCAAATCACCTGTTCCCGCTTTTCCCACGACCTGCAGCATGGCGGCCAACGGTACGGCAATCCTTCTGGATACAAAAAAGCAAATCAAAAATGAAGCGGCAATAGCGACCAGACCGATTGTCAGAGTAAAGTTTCTCAGTTTATTGATAGGCGTCAGATAATCATTTACAGAAATACAAGAAATGTAAATCCAGTTTTTCCCCGGTATGTTGACAAAAGCAGCGTTATACTTTTCCCGTGCATTTTCAAAAAAAAGGGCTCCGCTTTTTTTCTTAATTATCTCCTCTATGGCGGGTTGGGGAATAAAGTCGCTTTGTCCTGTTTTTTCACCCAGTTCAATTACATTACCGCCTTCTCCGTCGAGCAGCCGCAATTCGGCTCCGATCCCTTTATTGCTGAAATATGATAATTCCTGAGTCATTAAATAACCGGCTTTGTTTTTTAGTTCCCTGCTATCTACCGTTGAAGTAAAAAGTTCAATTCTATCCCCAACGTTTTTAACCGAAACATTTAAGTTATCCGTAATTAATCTTTCCATGTTGCTTTTCAATGTGAAATATGTTGTTCCCCCCAGCAAAAGTACGACAAGAACAACAAGGGTGGTAAACATAATCATAATTTGAGTTTGAAACTTTAAATCAAACCACCATTTACCAAACTTTTGAAACTTTTTTCTGTTGACAATATCTTTTGTTATCATCCTCATGCCTCCTAATTAGCCCTTAAGTCGCAGTCATCTTCCGGTGTATTCTCCTGCCAAGCCAGCGGGCTGTCAGGTTGAAGCCAAGCACGAACAGGATCAGCACCGCCGCGGAGCCGTCCGCTACCCTGCGCAGGTCGGGGATAAGCCCCTCGGCATTAATCTTCCATATATGAACAGCCAGGGTTTCCGCCGGACGGAACGGGTTTAGAGGCGAGGTCTCGTTGAAAATATTCCATTGACTGAAATTCATAGGCGGGCTGGACATGCCGGCGGTAAACAGCAACGCCGCGGCCTCTTCAAATACCCTGCCGCAAGTGATCACGACACCACTGATTAAGCCTGGAAAAGCGGCTGGCAGCACTACCCTGCAGATTGTCTGCCAGTGGTTGGCGCCAAGGGCTAAGCTTCCCTCACGCAGGCCGTCCGGCACGCCACGAATAGACACCTCGGTGATCCTGATCATGAATGGCAGGTTCAGCACTGTCAGGGCAAGCGCGCCCGAAATTAGCGAATAACCCCAGCCGGTCATATTGACGAAAACCAGGAGACCGAAAAGACCTACTACAATTGAAGGCAAAGAATTCAATGTCTCAATGGAAAGCCTGATTGTTTCAGTAAACTTGTTGGTACCCGCATATTCAGACAAATAGACCCCGGCTAACAGACCTACGGGAATTGTAATAGACATGGACAGCAGCAGGAGATAAAAAGTGTTGAATATCTGCGGACCTATACCTCCACCGGCACTGATTGCCTGCGAAGGCTTTGTTAAGAAACCCCAGTCAATATACTTTCCGCCATGGTAAAGGATGTAACTGATAATGAAACCCAGAAAAAAAATAACTACAAGAGCGCCAGCCCAAAATATTACAGTAGCGATCTGATCAACGCGGCGTGAATTCACCGGACAACACCACCTTTACGCACAACAAAACGCAAAACCAGGATAAAAAAACAAGATATCATCAAGGTAAATAAACCCATTGACCAGAGCGCGTTGTTCCATAAGGAACCCATGGGCGTGTTGCCCATATCCATGGTAATAGCGCTGGTCAAAGTAATTACAGGATCCATAATTGACGTAGGCATTTTTCTCATATTGCCGATTACCATCTGCACAGCCAGCGCTTCGCCGAAAGCTCTGGCCAGACCTAGAACAATTCCCGTGATTAAACCGGACCGGGCAGCCGGAATAAGGACATGGCAGATGGATTGCCATCGGGTGGAACCCAGTGCCAGGGCCGCCTCCTTATATTCGCGGGGTAAAGATTTCAGGGTATCTGTCAACACACTGACGATAGTTGGCATAATCATTATGGATAGCACCAAGAAACCGGCCAGTATGCTAAAGCCCATGCCGCCAATATAATTCCGAATAAAAGGAACTAACAGGCTTAAGCCGATATAACCGTATACCACGGATGGAATACCGGCCAGAAGTTCGATTGAAGGCTGCAAATACCGCTGCCCCCAAAAAGGCGCGATTTCGGTCATAAATACAGCGCAAGCGATACTAAGCGGCGCGCTCAAAAGAACAGCCAACATGGCGATTACTACGGATCCAAAAATAAAAACCAGCACGCCCACTTGAGGACCGCCATCTTCCGGCAGGCGGTCGGGATACCAGTTAGTTGAGAATAAAAAATCTTTAACACTGACCCCGTTGATTATAAAAGTAGACATGCCTTTTACGGTAATAAACGATATAATTGTTACAACAGAAATAATCGCAAGAATCGCAGCCCCCATGGTCAGAAATCTGCCTGGCAATTCGCTGTTCAGTCTAAATGTCCCCGGCGCAACATTATTCTTCATCAAAATCACTCCCTGATTCCAACAATCAATCTCCGGCGTTTTGTTAAAAACAGGGCCGGGTGCCGGCCCTGTTTTTGAAAATGCATCTATTTATTTTTAACTATACCATCCATACCTCTGACAATTTTCATTTCAGTCCCTGGGATGTAGCCCAGCTGAGGAACAATGTTCTTCTGCACTTCGTCAGACATCATGTAATTTAAAAAAGCCTCTGTCGCGCCGGTTGGTTTACCCTTGGTATAACTGTGCATATAAGCCCATACCGGGAACTTGCCGGTGACAATATTCTCTTTGGTGGGCGCCACACCATCCAGGCTGACAGCCTTCACGCTGCCGTCCAGATAAGACAGCGCCAGATAGCCGATCGCTCCGGGAGTTTCTTTAATGATTTTGCGGACCGTTCCTGAGGAATCTTCTTCGATGCCTGCCGCCTCCTCAGCGTTATCAAGCGCGTATTTCTTAAACGTCGCACGTGTGCCTGAAGCCTTCGGGCGGTTTACCAGGACTATTTTTTGGTCAGGACCGCCCACATCCTTCCAGTTAGTTGTTTTGCCGGTAAAAATATCTACCAACTGTTTCTTTGTCAGGTTGTCAATCTTAATATCCGGGTTAACTACCGCAGCCATACCGACAACACAAATCTGGTGGTCAGTCAGCTGAGCGGCATCGATACCACTTTTTTCTTCAGCAAAGATATCTGAATTACCGATGTCCGCCGCTCCCTGTGAAACCTGAGTGAGTCCGGTGCCGCTGCCGCCGCCCTGCACCACAACCTTCACATTCGGGTTCTTGGCCATGAACTGAGTCGCAGCCTGTTCCGCGAGCGGCTGCATGGCAGTGGAACCTACCGCCGTAACATTGCCCGACAACTGTTGGGCCGCCTTGTTATCCGTGCTTTTTTGAGCGTTCTGCCCGCCGCAGCCGGCCAACGCTGTCATAGCGAACAGGCACAATGCGGCAACTACCATTAATTTTACTTTTTTTTGCAAGTCTTTCTCCTCCTTGTAACTTTTTTTATATGCTAAGTGACTTCTATAAAGCCACAAATTTTCAGTGCACCTCCCGAAAACGATAGCCCACCCCTCGCACCGTTTCGATATACTCGGGGTTGGCCGGATCTCTTTCAATCTTTTGGCGCAAATACCTGATATGAACGTCTACGGTGCGTGATTTCCGGTCATAATTATATCCCCAGATTTTTTCCAGAATCGAATCCCTTGTAAATACCCGGCCGGGGTTAGCTACCAGCAGATAAAGAAGTTCAAATTCTTTCTGGGTAAGCTCCAGTCTTACCCCATCAAGCAACGCTTCGTACTTCTCCGGCTGGATTACCAGACAGTTTACCCTTATCTCTTCTCTCACAGCCTCCTCCTCGACTGGAGGCCGCTTGCGACGCAGGTGCGCTTTTATCCTGGCCACCAGTTCCCTGGGGGAAAATGGCTTGGTGATGTAGTCGTCCGCGCCCAGTTCCAGCCCGAGCACCTTGTCCAGCATTTCATCCCTGGCGCTTAACATAATTACAGGAATAGAGGCGCTTTGCCGGTTGGATTTTAAGATGCGGAGCACGTCAAAACCGTCCATTTCCGGAAGCATTTTATCCAGAATAATTAAATCAGGTGTTTTTTCGCCGGTTAACTTAATTGCGTCATTCCCATTAGTTGCCTCAATCACCTGAAAGCCTTCCTTCACCAGGTTATACTTCAAAAGCTGCAGGATATTGACCTCATCGTCCACAACCAGGACTAAAGGCATTTAAATCACCCTTTTTCAGTAAAACAGCATAGTAAAACAGTTGTCTCCAGTAAAACCGTTTATTAATGAATCAACCACTATCCGTTAAACCAACCCGGCCCCTGCGGTCACGCACATATACACTGCCGGGAATGGTTTTGGCATAACATTTTAGCTGCGCGGCCTTTTCAGACAAAGTCTTCAAATCCGCTTTTTCACTTCCTTCGCACTCAATTACAGCCATGGACACAGATATAAATGGGAACCACTTGGCCCGCCCTTCCCTGTCGTACCCGGGAATCCTGCCCTCCTTTCGATCCTCCGGCAGATAAAAGGATTTAATCAAGCGGTCAAAATACCTGATGATCCGTTTACACAACGCGTCTGTACGTTCTCTTTCAGTAACCATGATAAAGTCGTCTCCACCTATATGTCCCAGAAAATCTTTCTCACTGCCGTATTTGTTAATTACACTATTCAATAGCTTCGAAGTGAACAAAATAACTTTGTCACCGTTCTCAAAACCGTATTTGTCGTTGTATATTTTGAAATTGTCCAAATCAAAGTAAACAACACTAAAAATCGGGCATTCTGTCGCACGCTTGAGCAACTCCTGCTCTATACTGATGTTGCCCGGCAAACCGGTCAGGGGATTGGCCCCCCTGGCCAACTCCAGGCGGATCCTGGTCATGGTGTCCAGGAGGTTTTGAACCGAAACCACGCCTTTCAGCAAATTGTTCTTTGTTACGATGATATGGTCGTAGAGTTTGAGACGGTCACGGTTCATAGCCACCTGAGACACTAACTCAATGGTCGCGTCCTCCTCGACAACAAGTGGGGAAACATCC
>MVQL01000232.1 GCA_002067205.1 Pelotomaculum sp. PtaB.Bin104 | reverse complement strand
TTCAGGTAGACCTCTTCATATTTAATTGAGCGCCAGAGCCGCTCTGTGAAAATATTGTCTGTAGCGCGGCCTTTACCATTCATGCTGATTTGAACTCCGGCATCTTTTAGGAGTTGGATATATTACGGGCTTGTAAAGTGGTTGCCCTAGTTACTATTCCAGATCTGAGGCTTGGCTTGGTCCAGAGCTCACCGGGAACCGTAGAAAGGCTACTTGGTATAGATTTCGTCGATGCGGTGCTTTATGACAATTTCTTCTTTTGAAGCTGGCACCGGTTTATAATAAATGCTAGTGCGGTTTATGCTCAATAATTTGGCCTGGGTTGACAAAGACATTTCTTTAGAATCTATCTCAACCAGCGCCAAATCGTTTCCTATTTAAAAAACTATAGTAGAATTACTCAATATGTTATATAATTCTATATATAGCATAGATGTTTAAGAAATGGAATCCAAATTAAAAATGATGGTTATTAGCGAGCTAATTGCATAATTTCAAGCCCTTGATATAGACTTCCAAGTTTAAAAAACTCTCTTTACCCACCACTAAAAACGTAGAAATAAGTATCATAAAAGAAAAATAAAGAGGTTTCACCTAATAGCTTGTAGAAATGTTATTTACCACAAAAACAACACAAACCGAGGTAAAACCTCAATTATGGATGTTCTAGATGGCGTGCTTTTTCCCTTCGAAATTTTTGCGGGAAATTTCAATCAAGAGTATAAAATTTATCAGGTCCTTTCCCAAATTGACTTTAGCCCTATTAAAAAACATTTTCGATATAAAGCTGTGGCCGCAGAGGTTCTGAAAAAACAGTAATATTCAGGGCTTTGGTCCTGAAGAAATTAATAGGACTTACTACCACAAAGTTTTTGATTGCATGTCGTATTCACCTTAACTGCATACTGGTGTGGCTTCAGGTATTAAAAAAGATTCCCTCGGAAAGTACTTTCTCACGCTAAGAGCAAAAGGATGCATAACTAATTGGTAAAACGAGGTTTTGTAATTATTTTAAGTCCGTCAGATATTTCTGCCTTTTTTAATATGTCATTGAGTTGAATTTTATCGCACTACTTTTAGCGCCTTTAGGCGTGTTGAACAGCTTGAAGGTATGTGTTGCGAGTTTCAGGATTTTGCTTGTAAAATGATAGAAACTCTTAGTCGACGTTTTAGTGAATCTATTAACCAAATTGAGCACTTAACACTTGATACGAGTAAAGAGAAAGTGTTATACGTATTGGAATCTCTTGGACCTGACTTTTTCAACATAAACCGATTAGCTTATACCCATGAGGAATTGGCTCAATTTGCTGGCATTAATAGGGTTACTGTTACTAGGGCTCTCGAACAGATAAAATCCTTGCCCAAAAAATAACAATATACTTTTATATTTCATCTAACCTATCCTCAAAGTAAATTGCAAATTAAGAGATGCAGTTTCCAATATTTAAATGGCAGTTAGGCCTGAAAAAGCTGGATGGGGTTACCGCAAGTATCTCAAATATGATAACGATAAACACACCCAGCTTTTCCATTCTTTCGTACTCTTTCTGCATACCCTCAACAGCAAATGCCGTTAAAGGTATTCCTTGCTCATAGATAGCTTTCTGTTATGTACTGACAGGTGGGTTGTCGTTTGGCTCCAGGACCAGCTCAATATCGTCTGGCCCTTCGGGCGAGATCTGAATCTCCCTGCCGGCATGTCGTTTTTTTTTAACATAAGCGTAAAATAATCCCCACTTTGCAGAAAAGGTGGGGATTATTTACGCTTACTTCTAACCAAACGGGACTTGTCCCAAAATCTCTAAGGTCCAGCGACAACCACTATGTCGGTGTAGCACTAGTAGTCCCTGTACTAGCATGTGTATATGGCATAATGAAAACAGAGCACTGCGGAAGTTAAAAACCGAGCATAGAACTAGAAAAAACCATTATATCTTCTAAATACTTTCCATCTGGTTGAGGCAGCCCTATTACCATTAAGAGATCGGATGGGTCTATATCATTATCAACAATAAAGGTAAACTTGGAGTAATAGGCTCCACCAGCACACTGAGATGCAATAGCGCCTGCCTGCTGGGTATGACCGGGATATTGATGCTTCAAGGATACCGCTGTAGCACCAAATCCACCTGCTGCAGCAGGTTCCCCCCAAACCCCTTTTACCCCTGGAATGCCGCAGGCTTCCAAAGTTACGCCATATCTTCGCTCCACGCAATAGTCCCAGAAAAAGACTCTGCTCGTTGCTGCCGGGTTTATCTGCCATCAAATCAGCCGTCATGATTGAGTTATTGCGGAAATACATTGTTTAATTTCAATATAGGGGATATCTTCGTCACCCTGTCGCCCATAATAGCCGGTAAACTCACCAAAGGGTCCTTCAATTATTTCCTTGCTTAATTTTAAAAACAGCAACCATACCGTTAAAGGAAAGCGGCATTCTTGACATGAGCAGCGAGGCTATTCTTTTGGCGAGCCTGGATTTATCAACGCCTTTTGCTATAATCAATGCCAATAATATCATCCAGATGCTGGGACTGATAAACCCTGAAAAAGCATCTGCGGGTTTTGACACTTTTAATATAAAAAAGAGAACACAGGCTAAAATAGCAGGAAAGGCGGGCGGCATCACGCCAAAAATCCACCAAATTGCTGTCAGCGATGAAATAGCCAAAGCTTTAGAACCGACCGGGCTCAATCCCTGAATTGGAGTAAGCCATAAGATGATAAGGACCACTATACCCAATAATAACCCAACGTTTTTTTAGAAATTAATTGCTCACTCAATTTTAACCCTCCTTATTACCATTTTTCTCAACTTATTCCACCATTTACCGGGTGGATCTCATCGATCCGGCGCATCACAAATAAATCCTCACCAAAGATAGGCTTCTGCTCAGGGGGCTGGCGATAGACGCTGGTGCGATTAATGATTAATAATTCGACCTAACGCTTGACGCTAATATGGACATTGTTTCGGTCAACGAAATCTTTTATTTCAGTCTAGTCCGACAATTTTCTTCAGATTTTTTTTGAGCCAGTCCACCTCATAGGTGAGCTGATAGATTTTACGCTCTAATTGAGCCACTCTTTCATGGCTTTCTTCCAGTTCCTTTTCAACTGAGGAGGGACCATTTTAAAAACCTCGGCAGCTCGTTCCCAAGAACTCGCTTTTCCAGCGGTTGATGACTACAGGGCTTATTACCGTATTTAGCAGCGATTTCGTTGACAGTGGAGGCTTCCTGCAGCACCTCCAGGACTACTTTGCTTTTAAATTCCGCTGAAGAATGGTTTCGCTTTTTTGATGTTTCTATTTTAACATTTTTGATTTAAACATCGTTATGAACATTGATCCCCTACCCCCAAAATTATGTTGTCAATCAGCCGTGTCCGGCCTATTTTCACTGCCAGCGCCAGGAGTACCGACCCCAGCATTTTAGTCACAGGCTCCAAGTTCGGGTAACTGTATATTTCAACATAGTCGATTTCCGCCAGTGGCTCGGCGGCGATCGTATCGACAACCAGTTGTCGAATAATAAATGTGTCCCTTTGCCCTGACGCAACTGCTTCCTCTGCTAATTTCAAACTTCTGTACAGGACTAAGGCAGCCTGCCGCTGTTCCGGGTTAAGATAAATGTTGCGGGAACTCATGGCCAGTCCGTCTGCTTCCCGCACAGTCGGCACAGTCACTACCTCCAGGCCCATATTTAGGTCTGCAGCCATTCGTTTGATTACCAGTACCTGCTGGGCGTCTTTTTGCCCGAAAAAAGCCTGGTCAGGGTTAACGATATTGAATAGTTTAGCTACCACCGTAGCCACTCCGCGGAAGTGTCCTGGCCGGGATAGACCACAAAGCCTTTCCGTGATTTGCTCCACATCGACATAAGTACAGTAACCTGACGGATACATTTCATCAACGGAAGGATTGAGTATGGCATCCACCCCCACACTCTCCGCCATTTTCGCATCACGTTCTAAATCCCTGGGGTACTGGGCAAAATCCTCTTGGGGACCAAATTGAGTGGGATTTACGAAAATACTTACTACTACGACACCGCAGTGTTGTTTAGCCCAGCGCATCAGTTCCAGGTGCCCCTCGTGCAGATAGCCCATAGTAGGAGTAAGAACTGCTGATGTTACGCTTAAGGAGAGAAAAAGGCTGGTTTTAATTTTTAGGGAAACTCCCTTACACCGTGGTCATATTCGACTAATGTCAGAGGTAGTGGAAGCTGGTGCAATCATTACCCCGCCTGTGCCGGCTTTTTATAATAAGCCACGTTCACTAGAAGACATCATAGATCAAACTGTTTTCCGAGTTTTAGATTTGTTGGAATTACCGTTAGAACATTCAAAAAGGTGGAAAGGTCCTTTAATCACAGTCTTAAAATAGCACTATGAGGATCCACACAGCTCACCCCACCTGGGTTATCGAATCAGCAACAGTTTTGTTGCACCCATGAAGAATTAGCATGCCAGGGCACTTGAGGAAGCCGGAGTATTTTCAATAACATTGGAATTGGTACCCACTCCTCTGGCTAAATTAATTACCGAGTCGTCTTCGGTGCCGATCGTTGGTATTGGCGCAGGCCCTTATTGCGATGGGCAGGTACTGGTTCTTCATGATATATTAGGACTCTATCCACGCTTTACCCCAAGGTTTGTTAAACAATATGCTAACCTGCACGAGCAAATGGCTTTGGCTTTGAAAAAATATACGTTCAATAATGAATACCCACTTAAGGAAATAACAAAATTTAAAATATACACTTCTAGCTGGTTTGCTTCCACAGGTTACCAGTCCACCTCTGTTCAACAAGTATATAAAAAATTAAAAGACGTCCCGTGAAATTTATTTGAAAATTCTATCTCAAAAGTACTATCTCATATTAAGTTCATCATTTCCGGTCGGTTCCAAAGCTTTGGCTATTTCATCCCTGACAGCAATTTGGTGGATTTTTGGCGTGATGCCGCCCGCCTTTCCTGCTATTTTAGCCTGTGTTCTCTTTTTTATATTAAAAGTGTCAAAACCCGCAGATGCTTTTTCAGGGTTTATCAGTCCCAGCATCTGGATGATATTATTTGCATTGATTATAGCAAAAGGCGTTGATAAATCCGGGCTCGCCAAAAGAATAGCCTCACTGCTCATGTCAAGAATGCCGCTTTCCTTTAACGGTATGGTTGCTGTTTTTATCGCCATGTGCTTTATTTTCCCGTTTTTTATTCCCTCAGCCGCCGCATTCGTAGCTTTAATCATGACCTTGGCTATAGGCTTCTGGATGCTTTCGGAATTGAGCGGGACCCAAAAAATAAAATAAGTACGGGCCTTACCTGTTTTATCGCCATATTGGCGCTGACCTTTGGTCGCGTGCCTTTAACCGGTGCGGTGGCGAACTTTATTGCCACTGGCTTAGTCCGTGACTTAACTGGTGTAAGTATTTCCTGGACTGGATGGATTACTTCCATGTGGGTGATTGCTCCAATACCCGCCATAGCTACTTATTTTTATATTACACGCAGATATAAGCCCGATGTTGCTTTATCCAAGGAAGCAATGGCCGTGCAAGTTAAAAAGACCGTTGATAGTTTAGGCCCTGTTAGCGGGCAGGAAATCCGTACTTTAATACTTGTCCTAGGGGCAATCATTCTTTGGATTATTGACCCGTATTTTAAAATAGGTACCAACGAAATTGGTATACTAATTGGTCTTTTGTTCATCATGCCTTACATCGGCTGTCTTAACATGGGTGACTTCAAAGCCCTCTCTTGGGACACCTTTATCTTTGCAGGTGGTTCCTACTCAATTGGAACGGTCCTGACATCAACCGGATTTTCCCAGTGGGCTGCCTCTGGAATCACTTCCTTTACATTTTTGCAAAACGGTAGTTTTTTTGTCGCCGGTACTTTTGTTATTTTGTTCACCGTAGTTATACACTTTCTACTTGAAAGCATGGGGGAAATTTCATTGATCACACCCATTATTATAAAGACAGGTTTGCTGCCGCCCAAAGCCGTGGCCATGCTGGTCCCGTACGGCGAAGGTCTATACATGTTCCCATATCAGGCTACACCCATAGTTCTTTCTCTTGGATTTAATACTACGGGATGGTCGGATGTCACCCGTTATGGAGTTTTCCTCACGATCATTGGAATTCTACAGGCAATGTTGTGGATGTCGGTTTACTGGGTCTATACAATGGCATAAAGTTGTATATAACAGATATTTTCCCAACTAACTTATTTATATTCCCTGCTAAACTTCACAACCTACGCTTGGCCGCACCGAAAGTTGAGTTAAGAATACTAAAAACTACTTCGCACCCCGTCAGTTCGAATAAAGCCCTATTTAAAAATTACCAAGGAAGAAAACCTCAAGTTTTTCTTCCTTGGTAATTTTATAGCTCAAGCTACTAAAATCAGCTTTCCTGGCTACAGAAATGATAAAATTATTATGAGATATTATTAAGTCGTTTATTGTTAACAGGAGTTATTTCACTTGTTCCATTCCATCCCGCAAATATTGCTGAGCAAGGTCAACATAGAGCTGCTTACCCCATAACCAAAATTCCCGGTCCCTGGCTTCTACACTTCTTACAATTTTAGCCGGATTACCTGCTACCACAACCCCTTCGGGAACGATTTGATGGTTTTTTACCACACATCCTTCGGCAACAATAGTCCATGAGCCTATTTTGGCATGAAGGCTCAGAATTGCTCCCATCCCAATTACCGCATAGTCTTCAATATTTTCCGCATGGACTATAGCACCGTGTCCAATTGTAACATTTTTACCAATGCGGCATACACTATTTGAAAACGCATGGATAATTACACCCTCTTCTATAGCTGTACACGATCCCACTTCAATTGCACCATGATCACCCCTGAGAATAGCTCCATGACCTATATAGCAGTCATTATCGATTTTTACATCACCAATAACCACAGCTGCTTCACTTACATAACTTTTTGCACTTACCACTGGCATTCGGCCAGCAAAACGGTATAAAGACATAGACTCCCCCCTACTTTTTATGGCCTTCACATCTGCGCTTTGGATGGCTGCTGCACTGGTCCACCCAGCGACGACATGCTTTTTTTGTTCTCCTTCGTTTGTCAGGTGTATCCAGCTCTTTAGCGCCATTCTCACCGACTGTTGGATATCGCCCATCATCTGCTCTAAATTGTAGTCTACTCCTGCTGTACGTGTACTCACAATCCTTGCAAATACCCATTCTTCCGTTGCATACTATTTTAAACATATTATTATTTATTTATCTTTGTGCAGTACATATGTATCACCGCAATATGGTAATTGTGTTTACATTTATAGAATAAAGATAAAATTAATCAAATATATCAACAACTAATCTTATGCAGGTGCAATCATGCCATCCTCCAAGTTGTGCTTTATACGTTTTTCATTTTACTTTAATGCGTACCCCTACAAGCTTAATATTTACTTCTTCGGATTTATTGAAGCGACCATTTTATATCCGTCACTTCCTTTTATATAAGTATTTTTAACCCATCTTTGTCCACCTTCATCAGCAAAGTCTTCCCGGTAATGAGCACCACGGCTTTCTTTTCTTAAGAGAGCCGATCTTGCTACTGCTTCTCCTACTAAAAGCATATTCCCGGTTTCTAATTTGTTAATTAATTTTTTGAAATCACCTGTCTTGGTTTCAGAAAGCTTTTCTTTTAATTTTTCAATATCACTAACTAGTCCGGAGAGTCCTTCGCCGGTCCGGATGACTCCAGCCTTTTCCCACATCAGATGTCTTAACTCTCTACGCACTGCTTCCACCGAAAGCTGTTCTTTTCCTTCTGTGTAAGATTTTAGATCTTTAATAATTGCTCGAAGGTTTTCAATACTGGAAATACCTTTCTTACTCCGGGTGTACTGAGCAGCAAGTCGGCCGGTGATATCACCATAAACCCAGGCTTCGGTCAAGGCGTTGCCACCCAACCGGTTGGCCCCGTGCACACCACCGTTTACTTCTCCTGCTGAATACAGCCCCTCGATTCCCGTCTCTCCCTGCTCGTTAACCAGTAAGCCGCCCATAAAAAAATGGGCAACCGGGGCAACCAGGAAACGTGATCTTCCTTTTAAACCCCTGGGAATAAATTTTTGAAAACGCTCGATTTTATCCCCCGGGATGGTTGAAAGATCCATCCAGACACCACCATTAACCCCCCTGCCTTCTTTGATCTCTTTTGCAATAGCTAGGGTCAGGGCGTCCCTGGTCATATCCGAAGGGTCTTTTAAGCCATACCGCAGGGTAATATTTTCCCCCAGGCTGTTGAGTAACCTTGCGCCTCCCCGGTAAACTAAAATTTCGTATATAACCATTGTCTTGGCAAGGGAAGGTTCAAGCATAAAAGTAGGATAGTACTGAACAAACTCCATATCTATCAACGGGACGCCTAAACGAAAGGCCAACGCATAGCCATCGCCTGTTGTGCCGGGAGCGTTATTTGTTTGGGAATAAATCTGTCCGGCCCCACCAGTGGCAAGTATAGTGGCCTTGGACTGAATTAAAATAAGTCCTTGACGGGCTGGATCTATAACCAATGCGCCCGCAATGTCACCCTGTTCGCTGCGACAAAGGCAAACGACAAATAAACCAGCCAGAAAATTAACACCCAAATTTTTTACGAAGCTAAACAGTGGAAGCGTAAAATCCGTTCCAAAACTTTTTTCCGTAACTACATTTCTGGCTACAGAGTGACCGGGTAACGAAACGATTCGTAA
This sequence comes from Pelotomaculum sp. PtaB.Bin104, assembly GCA_002067205.1. GTDB lineage: Bacteria > Bacillota > Desulfotomaculia > Desulfotomaculales > Pelotomaculaceae > MVQL01. Next base: position 1,021 of record MVQL01000232.1, on the reverse strand, counting down.
TTTATCGTTATTCTTTTTTTGCAGTGGCACACCGTAACTCAGTAAATTTTTCACCTGTTCTTTTGCGCCGGAAGTCATGGTACGGACCATTTCGGGCCGGTTAATCCACCTGCCGGCCACAAGTGTATCAGACAGATGTTGCTCAGGTGTATCACATTCATCCCACAGTCCTGTAGATGCGGAAAAAGAGCCGCTTGAAATAGCGGTATTGTTTGCGCGTCCCGGACGGCTTTTACTAATCAACAAAACTTCAGAGCCCTCTTTTTTAGATGAAATAGCGGCGCATAGACCCGCACCGCCACCGCCAATAACCAGGACGTCCGTATTTATTACCTCTAAAACATCCATGGCTTTACACCTCTTTATCACATAAATATTGTTTGGCACCGCTATTGTGATCTGAAGCATTAGCTGCAGGTGCTGGCTACTCCACCTGTTTCGACATTGGGGTTTAAAAAAAGCCTTGTCATTTTCCCATACAAAAAAGAATCAGGGGGCGGTTCCTTAATCGCCCACTAGAAAGGAGGATTTCAGGGGACGGTGTTATTAGCAGTCCCCTTCCGGTATTTTCACGTGTCCAAAATTGTTTCGACTTATACTATTATGATGTACTGTGCTTAAACACCTGCGAAAGAGAATTTGCTCAAATCATCTGCGAAAGAATTGTAGCCTGACCGCTTGCCTCGTTCGTCAATGAATCTTTTTCCTTTATAGTCCGACCGTACGAGTGTCCCTTTCGGCACTTTCTCTATATCGACCCGCAGGTTAAGTTGCTTTTTCAATTCGGGGACAATGAGTTTGTCTACATCTTGTGACGTGGGAGTCACTTCTATCTTTAGTCTTACTTCATCCATTTTTCAAGCGGTGCTGTTTCCATTGCTTCGTTATAAAACATTACCCGCCCACCTTTCTTTTGGTATAGGCTTACAGGTTCATGCAACTAAAAACGTCAGTATAGGGACGGCCTTTTACGTGGTCAGGCAGATCTTTCAAAATTTTTATCGCCCATGGTTCGGGATCA
>MVQL01000231.1 GCA_002067205.1 Pelotomaculum sp. PtaB.Bin104 | reverse complement strand
GTGTCTAGCTTAGTACCTTGCAATTGGTACATTCCATTTCTCGCCACGTATCTAATTAGATACTTACAGGCGCACAATGTCCGCGTCGGCGGCGGTCGGCTTGACGTTGCTCAGGCTCTTGGTCCGGAAAATCGGGTTGCCGCTCCCGTCCGTGCCGGTATTCAGCTTAAGCTTCAAAGCTGCGCCCGCTGGGACTTTGGTTACTGCCATAATCTTTTTCCCCCTTTCTTTCGTGGCAGGCCCCAACCGGTAAGCGGGGACCTGCCTATAAAAATAAAAAGACCGGCAGAATTTACCGGTCAGTTATATTATAGACTTAGAACATATGTTTTGTCAACTATAAATTTTAATTTGTTTCCTCACTACACGGCAGAATGAACCAGGAGAACCGTCCCCCTGGTTTCGTTCAAAAATCGACCGGGCTTCGCCGTAAAAAAGGAGTAACATGGCACTTGAATTATCAATAAGTAAATTTGATGCTTGCCAGAGATTCACACAATAATCATAAATTGCATATTTTATAGAAAACAAAAGGAGTGATATAAATGGCATTCGGTTTAGGAGGCGTTGGTACCGGTGGTGGTGCTTGCGGACCATGTGGGGGCAGTTCAGCGTTCATCATTTTCCTGATTTTGATCCTGCTTGTTTGTGGCTGTAGTTTCTTTATTTAAACTTAAGATTAATGAATGAGAGGTAATCTTTATGGAAAGTATTAAATCGCAAGAGGCCTGTGGCACAGGTCTTGGCTTCGGCAACTCAGCGTTCATCATCTTTCTGATTTTGATCCTGCTCATCCTCGGACTGGGTTGTTTTGGAGGATGTATTTAAACTTAAAACACTTGCGCATGTAAGTCTAGCAGTACGATCAGCTTGCGAGGTTTTGGAGGATGTATTTAAACTTAAAACCCCCTGCAAGCTCTAAGATGCAATTTATAACCACCAGTTATTATTTAACGGTGGTTATAATTTATTTATTTTTAATAGGTTAATCATCTTAGGCGGCAATTATGTGCATTCCTCCTTCTTTGCAATTTTAGTTATCTGGGTAAAGGAGTTCATCAGGGAAGTAATGGGGTCAGAGGAAATAAGGTAATGAATAATTATCATATTCCTAGGCAAAGTTAAAATTATAAAAATACGAGGAGGCGTAATTATGGCGCTTTTAGCAACCTCCCCTCGGGGAGGTTTTATTTTTGCCGGCTAAAAACCAGGAGAACCGTCCCCCTGGTTTTCTTAAAAAAAGTCACCGGGCAGCAATTATTTGCACGGTGACTTAAATTACCGAATTTTCCCCGGACTAACCAAGAGAACCGTCCCCCTGGTTTCTGGTTTTCCTATCAATCAGGTTGGTCGAGGCACACCTCAGCATAGGGGATCAAGAAAAACTCGCCTGTGAATGTACTTTCGCGTACGGTATACTCAACTCCGTTTTTAATACCGCGGAACGTGAACTCTTCCGGATCAATAGTGCTTTTTCCGGATTTTGTTAGTGGTAGTGGCTTTTTCCCTATATAGAGGCACAGATTTTGAGATTTATAAACAGGATTAATATTGAACTTATATTTTAAACTATCCCGGTTATAAGAAACTGTTACCGTGCCCACGGGAATACTGTCGCCGATATTGTTATTGCCTATGCCGGCGTACAGAGTGAGTTGTTGATTGCGGGCATCTTTTAAGCCGCCGTTGGTCCAGCCGCAATCCTTAATACCAAAGGTCTTGAAAGGTAATGCTTTGTTATTATCATAACCCCAGGCGCCTAAGCAGACGGTCCAGTCATCGGTGTTGTTGGTAAGATCGCGGTCCCCGCCCAGCTTCCATTGATCAGGATTGATCACAGCGCCCTCGGCGTCGCTCACGGTCACGGTATTCGTGAAATCCATGGCGTCTACAATTGTAAAGTTATAATCGGCGGTGTACTGCCAGGTCTCGTCAGCCTCAATTTTGCCGTTGTTGTTGATGTCGCCGCTGATGTAAGTGGGGGTGCCGCTCTTGTCGTCGCTAAGGACGGGGGTAACGGCCGCGGGACCGGCGTTGGTCACCGTATATTCGTAGGTGGCCTGCCCACAGGGTGAAACAAGCTCAGGGCCTGTTTTCTCCACAGCCAGGTCAAAGGTGATCGCGTTGATCATGGTATAGTCTGGATAGTCCGTGGCCGCCTTGACCTTGACTCCAGACTGATAAGCGGCCAGGTAGCCGTCCGGCAGGTCCTGCTCCAGGAATTTGTAATCACCTTCACTCAGCCACAGCTTGGCGGGGCTTGCTTCTGATATAGTGCACTCACCCTGCTTGGCATAGCTGCCGCTGATTTTCTTCTGCACCTCAACGGTGAATTCGGTGTCCGGGTCGTCGTATGGAACCTTAGTAGCACCCTGTTGGTAAAGAAGCACATCCTTGCGCAGGAGCCAGGGATAGATTGTGTAGGAATCGGTATTGTTGGCCAGGTTGGCTTCCACCAGTAAATTATTGGCCGGGCTTACCGTCGCTGTGTTGGTAACCGGTTTATTAAATTCCCAGGTGGGGGTATAGGTGCAGGTGTACTGCCAGGTTTCATCCACGTCCACCAGTCCATTACTGTTGGAGTCGCCGCTGTTGTACGTAGGGGTGCCGCACAGATCGTCGGTGAGAGCTGGGGCCACCCCGCCCGGGCCGGCGTTGGTCACTGCGTAGTTGAAGGTGACCGGGTCTCCCTCGATGCCGTAGGCCGGGCCGCTCTTTTCCACAGCCAGGTCGTAGTCAATCACGTTCAGCAGGGTATAATCGGGATTGTCTGTTGCTTTGACCTCGGCGCCATCACTATCAACTGCCTCGTAGCCGGACGGGAGGTTCACCTCCAGGAAATTATAGTCACCCTCGCTCAACCACAAACTGGCGGAGGTATCTTCACTCAGGGTGATAGTACCTTGTGTGACGTAGCTGCCGTTAATCTTCTTCTGCAGCTCAACCGAGAATTCGGTGTTCGGGTCATCATATTGTACACTTGGATCAGCCTGCAGGAGGACATCCTTGCGCAAGGTCCAGGGGTAAATTGTGCAGCTATCGGTGTTGTTGTTCGCATTTGAGTCCACAATTAAAGCATCGGCCGGGCTCACCGTCACCGTGTTGGTGACCGGTGTATTGATCACCCAGGTGGGAGTATAGGCGCAGGAGTACTGCCAGGTTTCACCCGGGTCCACCAGGTTATCCTGGTCGGAATCACCTGTGTTGAAGCCACCGACCAGCACCGGGCTGGGGGTGCCGCACTTGTCGTCAGTGAGGGACGGGGCCGCGCTGCCCGGGCCGTTATTGGTAACAGCATAGTTAAAGGTGACCGGGTCCCCGGCGAGGCTGTAGGCGGGGCCGCTCTTGGTCACAGCCAGGTCAACGGGGGGCGCTTCTTTATAGCGTATTTGGGCAACAGCAAAGCCCAGGCTTGGCCCATTATAACCGATTTTAATTACGACCTTGGTAAACGGTGTGGTCTGTGTTTCTGCGGCAAAAAGGGGGGCATTATCGGGTAAATCGCGCTTAATTGTCCCCACGAGTGTATCGCCTGTATAGAATTCGACAGAATAAGTTAATTCGAGAGGATTTGCTTTTTGAAGCTCAAATCCAAAAATTGAAGCCGGTTTTGATAATGTCCAAGTTATTGTGTTTGTAAGTCTTTTAATTAATATGGGTGGGTTATTTGTTTCTGATATTGGCGGTGAAGGCCAAAGCAACCAGTGAATAGAAGGTGCTGTTCGTTTTTCCATTGACGAGCTAAAGGTAACCGTCTGGGTCCCATCAGTAATTGAATTTCGGTTCGACCCATTAGAAATACCCGAAATATTGATCTTGGTGGTTGAGCTGGTATAGCTTGAAGTCGGGTTTTCTATCGGGGTGATCGAGCCGGAAACTTGAACCGCCGCCTCTGACATCCCGCCTGAGAACATCATTAAGGAAAACAACATAAGTGCAGCTGTGACGCAAAAAAACAGGTTCTTGCTTACTGCATGGAGCCATTTTTGTTTCATAAACATTCACCTCTCGATAAAATTTTTATTCTGCCAAACTGTTTTGCCTCCTTACTGTTTTTTACCCCCCTTGTTTTATATTTTAATTCACTATGGAAACTAAAAAATGTCTAACGTTGTCTAATTTTAATAATTATTAAACAAAAGTTTAAATATTCCTTCAATAAATGATAAATTTTCCATCAACCTCAAAAACCAGCAAAAAACCAAAAACCAAGGGGACGGTTCTATTGGTTTGAAAAAATATCTCTAAAACCAAGGTGACATTCTATTAGTTTAATAATTTCCGTGTCCGAAAAATTAAATGCGGCACCATCCCTGTGGTTTGACATTAGTGGTTAATTTCCAATATTCTTTGCTACAAGCAAAAGGTCGATAATATCCACCTGGTAGTCATCGTTTACGTCCGACTTCCTTGCAGCACCGTTTTCAGCCGGTCCTAAATTTGAGTTTACAAATTGAAGATCCAGAATGTTGATGTTTCCATCACCGTTTATATCACTATATACCGGCTCAGGGAGACTTTGAATAATTGTAGTGGCATCAGCTTTATTTATACTTCCATCCGGTGAGAAAGTTCCCTCATCTGTACCACTCATTATTCCTGCATGTTTAAGGGACTCGATTTCGATAAAGGCCCAGTAATCTACAGGTACATCGTTAAAGGTAGGGGGGGTAGGGTTGTAAGTTGGGATATTAAAGCGCTCATATAAAAAAGCTGCGTAGGCGGCCCTTGTAACTAGTTGATCCGGATAAAAATTCCCTTCATCATCGCCCTTCAGCAATCCTTCCCCGGCAACCGCATAGATATATCCCGCCGCCCAGTGCTCCAGCGGTACATCATTAAATGCCGGTTCTGCCGGCAGAATTGGGGCAAGATTAAACTTCTCAGCTACAATCTGTGCTAACCCAGCGCGAGTTAATGTTTCTTCAATCGTAAATTCCTTCAGCTCGCCATAACCGGTGCCTGCAGCGTTTGTAGCAAATGCCTTATAATAATATTTACCTGGCAAAAGGTCGGATATACTTTTTTTGTAGGCCTTTTCCACATACTCATTGGTGCCAACCACGACTTTCTTGGTTGTCCTGGTATCCGTACCATAGAAAAAACCGTATTGTTTAATTACGCCAAAGCATTCTGTCATGCGACCATTCAGTGTTGCTGCATCAGCTTTCAATTCCGTCGCGTCATTTGTTTCCACCACCGGTGTCTCTGTTAATGCTCACCCGTATGCCGTATTATCATCAAATATTGCCCCGGAAAAAACAAAGAATGCCAATAACAGCATTACCCCAAATCCTTTAGTGAACTTCGTAATCAGCACCCCGTCATGACCCCTTCCGTTCCTATTTTAGATAATTAGTAAAATAAACCAGCGCAAATTATACTTATTATACAACAAAGTCCTAATTTCATAAACCGCTAAAAGAACTGGGGCAGTGCGGCTTGGTCCGGAAATGTAAGTTGTTGTTGCTAAATGCAGTCTAACACTGCTTGATGGTGTTCAGCTTGAGGAATACCAGCTTGTCAAGATCTGGTTAGTTGTCTATAATAAAAATAATCCGTGGCAAAAATATTCAAACTATAAAAGGCCGGTAGGTTTTACTTTTACCACCATCAATCATCAATCGCACCGTTTTTTTTAGCCGGAGTTTTCCGCAGGAGGGTGGGGGAAACATTGCCGGTAAGGAGCGTACATGGGCGAAAATTTGCATGAGGGGCACAGGCAGCGGGTGAGGGCCAGGTTTCTGGCAGAGGGGCTGGATGCCTTTGAGGACCACCAAGTGCTGGAGTTGCTTTTATTTTATAGTATACCGTACCGGGATACCAACGAGTTGGCGCACCGGCTGATCAAGGAGTTCGGTTCCCTGGCCAACGTTTTGGAAGCAGATCCCCGGGAGTTATGCCGGCGCCACGGGGTCAAAGAAAATACAGCGGTGCTGCTTTCACTGCTTCCGCAGTTGGCGCGGCGCTACTTTAAGGACAAGTGGGGAGGCAAGCCGGAGTTAAACAGCTCGTCAAAAGCAGGGGAATACGCGGTTTCGCTTTTTATCGGCCGGTCCTACGAGGCCTTTTATGTCGTTTGTCTGGATGCGCAAAACCGGGTCAATTACGCCGCGCTGGTGCAGGAAGGGACCATCAACGAGGCAGCGGTGTACCCCCGGCTGGTTGTTGAGGCAGCCCTGCGGCACCAGGCCAACTGCGTTATTTTAGCCCACAACCACCCCGGCGGCACGCGGCGGCCGTCAGAGGCGGATATCCAGGTGACCAAGAAAATCGTAACCGCACTGGGGTCTATAGGTGTACACGTGGCTGACCACATTATTGTGGCGGGGGAGGGCTACTATAGTTTTGCCGAGAATGGCTTAATTTGAAGTCCTTTTCCACCTCGTCTATGTTTTTGTACCTCTGCGCCAGGCCCATCAGCCGCTTTAAAAACATAGTTGCTTGCGGGCTCAAGTCCAACTCCTCGTGCCACACCTTTTTCTTATCGCTCTTTCTTTTGCTGAAAAGCTGCCGAAAATATTTCACCCCGTATTGAAAAATCCCTGCTTTACTTGTGCCGTCCTCCAGCTCAAACGCGGTATAGTGCAGGTGCAGCAGGAAATCACCAAAATATGAAAAGTCCACATCCACGGTATACCTATCCCGGTCAACCCACCTGGCCAGGCCGAAGTCCAGCAGGTAAAGCTGCCCGTTGTCATATAGGGTATTGGGCACTCTGATGTCCCGGTGCACAATGTTTTTCCCGTGCAGGTACTTCATAATATCAATTACCTGCAGCCCGATCCGGTAGATTTCTTCCGGCGTGAAGACATAGCCTTCATCACAGATCACCTCTTCGAGGGTCTTACCGGCCTTATACTCCAGCACGTACCCGTAAAAGTCCCTGCCGCTGATCTTCTCGATAAACCGCGGGATGCGCTCGTGCTGTGTGCTCATCAATATCTCTTCCTCATAGCCGGCTTTAGCCTTGCTTTTCTTTAACATGCCCCGCTTTAATTGCTTGAGGATATACTGTTTTTGACCGTCGTGCACCAGGTAGCAAATCCCGTACCGGCCCTCGCCGATTATTTTATCAATGGTATATCTGCTGATTTGCCGGTCTGGTGATAATATCCTATCCCTGTAAAATAATTCAATTAACATGTGCTAATTATGATCATTAATAATTTATTTGTCAACAGATTTTGGCACCCTGGGAGTTTTTTGATGTGCTATAATCTAACTGTGCTGTAAACACTTTAAGAACCTGTTATCCATTTGCTTTAGGTTATTGCCACAGAATGATTAACTATTACGAAATTATAATTTTTACAGACAGGAGGAAGCAATTATGTGTGGACTGCCCCTGTGGTATTTCTACAGCAAGGTAACGCCGATGAATAAAGACCTGGAGGCCATTCTCAAGCAGGTAGACCTTTTGCCCATGGAAGAGCAGCGAGAACTGCTCCGGATCCTCCAGCTAATGCTGGCTACCGGCCAGTCAGCGTTACCGCCGGATACGGAATCGGAAGTAAAACCTTAGGGTAAGTAATGCCTGCAAATACTCACCAGCCAACAAAAAAATGGACCCCGCGGCAAGACGCGGGGCTTTTGCTCATGAAACCTTTTGTATTGCGGCAGCTTCCTGCTGCTTATACCTCTTACCAACTGTCTCTTCAGCGTAATCCGTGGAAACCAAGTATAGGTTTACCCACAGGTCGTGTTCATTTGTTTTTCCCTCCAGTTCCCGGGCCAGAGTATTAAACTTTTTTTCCACCCTGTCCTTGAAGGCAGAGAATTCCCCTAAAAATTCCAGTATATCACGCTGGGTATAGGAAGCCCCTTCACGTAACACTTTTGCCATCTTTAAATCCTCCTTTAGAGCTATGTACTATGGGTTAATTATACCTATAAAGGAAATACTTGTTAAGGGGTGTAATTTGTCCTTTTTATGGATAATAAATCAAAGGGGCAACCTAAAACCTCGCCCCGGGTGTCATATCTTGCTGCCGGTGCTGAAAGAACGCCTGGTTTTGTACCTTTCCTAACAAAGCAGGCTAAATTTATTCTTGTGAAATTAAAAGGGGGGGCTCATGCCCCCCGTGTGCTAAAACCTTTTCTAGAAATTGCTGTACTGTCCAATGTTAGGTGTGCTCATGCCCATCATCGACTGGCTGGCCAGACCAGACCCTAATTGACCGCTGGTGCTGAAACTTGAGCCATAAGCCGGTGAGTAAACGCTGCCGGCAAGGCCGCTGCCGCCGAATTGGGTGGGAGTGCTGAGGTAACTTACCGGATGAGCCGGCTCAATCGGGATGTTACCGGCGATGTTGCTTGAGAAGCCGGTTTGTCCAAAGCCTGTGCCAAATGAGCTGACGCCATAATTGCCGGCTCCCATATTTCTCTGTGAGCCGAGCATGCCCTGGCTCACCAAATTGTTGATGTGCTGGTTGGTAGTATAATCATTGCTGCCAAAACCGGCACCAAAGCGGTTGGCCGCCATCGCGCTGATTTGCTGGTTGCGGGCAAATTCGTCCGAGCGGTTGCCGCCGAACTGGGCGCCAAAGGTGCCATACTGAGAGGGGCTGTATTGCCCGGTGCCGATTTGGCTGCCATACAGGCTGGAGCCGAACTGGCCGCTGGTCATAGGCATCCCGGTAAACTGCGGGGTGATTTGCTGGGTCATACCACTGAGCATGTTGATGTCCTGGCTCAGGCGGTTGCAAATTTGCTGAATCGACTGCAGCTGTTGGGACGCCATATTTTCACTCTGGCTTATGCGCTGCAGTTCCACCGCGTGGTTGGCCTCCGAGCGCTGTAACTGCCCGGCCACCTGGTTGAGAGAGTTTAATTCTTGTTGCAGGCTTTGAATCTGTCTTTGCAGCTGAAACATTTGATGCATTAATACTTCCTCCTTGCTGGTTTTTGGATTTCTTCCTCTTTGCATATTATTTACTTAAAATTGTCAGTTATTAGTGGAATATTTTCACATTTGCCAGCGGGATATACCCGTTTGACTGAGGGAAAAACCCTTCTATGTGAGGTGCGGTCGCTGCCAGCAGAAGGCTGTGATTTAAAATTGCCCAAGGCGCTTCCTGCATGATGATTTTAACCGCCTGACGGTATATTTCCGACCGCAGCTTTGAATCGGTTTGCTGCTGGGCCCGCACCAGCAAGAGGTCAACCTCATTGTTATGATAATGGGTGGTGTTCAGTCCGCTTTCGATCTGCAAAGAAGACAGCAGGGTATACAAAAAGTTATCGGGGTCCCCGTTGTCGCTGCTCCAGCCGTAAAGAAAGGCGTTTCCCTCCTCTTTGTACAGGGCTTCCTTATACTGGTCCCAGGCATAAGCCCGGATTTCCACCTCAATGCCGGCGCGGGCCAGATCTTCCTTGATCGCGGCAGCCAGCTTTTCGCCCCCGGCCGGGTTATAGGCCCGGGTGTCCTGGTAGGTGATCAAGGTTATTTTAGCGCCTTCAGGCAGGCCGTTGCGGGCCAAAAGCTCTTTCGCTCCGCTGGGGTCGTAGGCCGGCGGGCGCAGCTCCGAGTCATAGCCCAGCACGCCCGGGGGCAGGGGGCCGTTGGCGGCGCAGGCGCCCTGCCGGTAGAGCCCGGCGATTAATTGCTCCCGGTCGACGGCCATGCTCACCGCCCGCCGGGCGGCAGCCTTGTCAAAGGGCTTTTTATTTGTAAAAAAGCCCAGGTAGTTCAAGTCCAGGCCCGGCTTTTTGATAATCAGGTAGCCGCTTTGCTCCAGGAGCCTGATGTTGGCGGGCTCGATTCCGTCAATGATATCAGCCAGGCCGGCCTGCAGCGCCAGTGCCCTGAGCCGGGAGTTTTTGACGACTGTAAAAACCAGGCGCTTATATTCAGGCTGCTGGCCCCAGTAGTCCCGGTTTGTCTCAAGAATTATTTTTTTCCCTTTCACCCATTTTACCAGCTTAAAAGGTCCTGTGCCGGCGGCGGCAGGGCTGACCACGGGCGCGGCCATCGGCATGGCCAGGTTGTGCAAAAAAGGAGCGTACGGGTATTTCAACAGGAATTTGACGGTGTAAGGGTCGGGCGTGCTTATCCTTTCGACCATGTCATAAACAAAGGAGCCGTAGGCCATATTTTCCGTGCGCTGGGGCGGCAGCTGTCTTTCGATGCTGAAGCGCACAGCTTCGGCGTTGAAGGGCGTCCCGTCATGAAAAATAACCCCTCGCCTCAAATAAAAGGTCCACTCCAGGCCGTTGCCGGACACGCGCCAGGCCTCGGCCAGGCAGGGCTCGATCTCAGTTGTGCCCGGCGTAAAGCGCACCAGGCCCTCGAAGATATTGGCAATCACCTTATTTGACTCATCGTCTTGCGTCAGCGCCGGGTCCAGGGTCAGAGAATCTTGGCCCCTGGCATATACCAGGGTTTCTCCCGCCTGGCCAAAGGGCCACCGGCCAATCGGGATGTTGTGGTTAAGCACCAGCAGAAAAATCAGAGCTAAGTACATGGAAAAAATAAAAAGCCTTTTCCTTGGCAAATTTATCACCTCAAAAACAAGATATTTATTATTTTCTGTATCTTTTGTAAAATTCCTCCATATGGGACGGGAATGTACAAATTATTGTGGTATAATGTTAATGGATTTGAACTTAATGTATTTTTTGATAATAATACTCCTGACAAGCGGAAGAGTGTCTTATACCACCACGCTATGCTTTTTGAAAAGAGTAAACAATTATCATCAGTGAGGTTTAAGGGGGGTTGTGGATGATTCGCTTTGGCCCGGCGGGGGCTTCCGACTCTTTTTACGAGGAGAGGCGCAAGTCGTCCCTGGATATGCCGGAGTGGCTGAAATTACGCGGGCTGAACGCCTTCGAGTACCAGTGCGGTAGGGGTGTGCATATTGGCGAGGAGACGGCCATGCGGCTTGGCCGTCAGGCTAAGGAGCATGGCATTCAGCTGAGCCTGCATGCCCCGTACTATATCAACCTGAGCTCGACAGACCCCACCCTGCAGGTTAAAACCAGGGGGCACCTGATCAAATCCTTGCGGGTAGCGCAGGCGATGGGGGCAAAAACAGTCGTGTTTCACCCGGGTGCAGGGAGCGGCGGGGACCGCAAGGACGCCCTGGCCAGGGCAAGTCGTTTTTTTAAGGAAATCCTGGCTGAAGTGGAAGGGCAGGGGCTAGCCGGGATTGTGCTGGCGCCTGAAACAATGGGTAAGCAAAACCAACTCGGCTCCCTGGAAGAGGTGCTCGAGTTGTGTGAGCTGGGGGAACAGGTGAGACCTTGCCTTGACTTTGGGCACCTGCATGCGGTCAGCGGTGGCGGACTGGCGGATCAAGCGGCTTTTGCCGTGCTGTTAGACCAGATTGAGTCAAGACTGGGGGCTTTCTATTTACAGGACCTGCATATTCATTTTAGCCCGATTGAGTATACCGCAGCCGGCGAGAAGAAGCACCGTACCGGTTTGGAACCCGGCTTCGGGCCGGATTTCGCCCTGCTGGCGGAGCTTTTAATTGAGCGTGGCATGACCCCCACGGTCATTTGCGAGTCGGCCGGCCGCCAGGCGGAAGACGCCGCCACCTACCGCGATATCTACCTGGATTTGCTGAAGAAACGCAATTCAATGAAGTGAGTATGAAGGCAGCTTTATTTGGACAAGCAGACTTTTTTACATAATCACATATTGAACAGAAATAAGTTATACTAGCTTTTGACGTAAAACACCGGGCCTGTTTTATTTTCAGCCCGGTGTTTATTATGCTGCAAACCAGCGACTATCAAATTAAGTTTAGTGAGTCTCCACGTCCTTGGCGCCGTTGTCCCGCATAATGCTGGCGGCGTCATTGATTTTTGTTTCCTCGGTGCGCACGGAGGCCAGGATCTTGCCTTCCTTAACTTTGCCCTCGTAGTATTGACCGCGGTCAGACGGGATGCCCCAGTCAACCAAACCGCCTGCAATCCCGCCGGTGGCTGCGCCGGATAATAGACCGGTAATCGGGCCTGCGGCAAGGATTGGGCCAATGCCCGGGATGACCAGCGCTCCAGCCCCCATCGCCAGGCCGGCCAGGCCGCCCAGCACGCCGCCCGTTGTAACGCCGGAAGAAAGGCTGCCGCCATTATCCCGGCCAGTTTGCTGCCTATTTCCTTTATTGGCGCCGGCCTTATCAGGATCAGCAGCTAATACTGAAATTTCTTCGTAGAATCCGCGGCTCCGCAGGGCCGATACCGCTTTTTCCGCCTGCTCCCTTGAATCAAATAAACCGATAACAGTCTTAAGCAATTCAAAACCCTCCTCATTTAGTAACGTTCACGTGTATGATGTCTCAGGGAATGGTTTTTTATACCGTTTTTGCCCTGGGGACAAAATTTTTACGAAATGTCGAAACATCAGGTTCACTTTTATTCCAGCTTTGATATAATAATGTTTGTTTGCATCAAGCGGGTGAATTGGCGCCCCTGGTGCAGGCTAATTAATTAATACGGAGGATTTTGAATAATGCTGCCGACCCCCAAAAAATTTTTTATCACAGCGGGCAGTGCTGAAGGGAAAAGCACTTTAACTGCCTTTGACAACGCCTTGCTCAATGGAAGAATAGGCAATCTCAATTTAATGCGGGTAAGTAGTATATTACCTCCGGGAGTAAAGTACTGTCCCAAAATGGAAATTCCCCCCGGGTCGCTTGTTCCGACCGCATATGGTTATATTATCAGTGAAGTACCCGGTGAGTTGATTGCCGCAGCGGTTGGCGTTGGCTTTTCGAAAGATACCTTTGGCGTTATTATGGAATTCTCCGGAAAATGCGGCAAGGACGAAGCGGTAAAAGCCATCGAGAACATGCTGCAGGAGGCTTTCGAAACCAGAGGGATGGAACTGGCCGGCACCAAAATTGCGGCCGTCGAGCACCGGGTGGAAAAGGTAGGCTGCGCTCTTGCCGCTGTGCCCCTTTGGTACTAAAGCTGCAGGACCTTGCATGGCGTGCACTGATTAGGAGATCTATTTTACAAATTTTATTAGCAATCAAAAATTTCAAGATACGGAGGTGTTAAACTTGGATTTATGGGTTGAAGAATATCAAACCAAGGACATGGTGATCGCCTGCCGGGTAAAGAGGACTCTCCACGAGGAAAAAACACCTTTTCAGGAATTGGCGGTTGTTGATACCGACCAATTCGGCCGGATGCTGCTATTGGACAATGTCATTCAAACCACAATCAAGGATGAGTTCGTCTACCATGAAATGATCAGCCACGTGGCCCTGAACACCCACCGCAGCCCGGCCAAGGTGCTTGTTATCGGCGGCGGGGACGGCGGGGTGGTGCGGGAAGTGGTCAAGCACCAGTCCGTGGAGAAAGTGGTCCACTGTGAAATTGACGGCGCCGTCATTGAAGCCGCCAGAAAGTTCCTGCCGGAAATCAGCTGCTCTCTGGACCACCCGAAAGTCGAAATCATCGTCGATGACGGGATCAAGCATGTCCGGGACCATAAGAACAGCTATGACGTCATTATCATTGACTCGACCGACCCGGTGGGGCCGGCGGAAGGGCTGTTCAGCGCCGCCTTTTACCAGGACATCTTCGCTTCACTGACAGACGGCGGCATTTTCGTGGCCCAAACCGAGTCACCGTTTTTCAACGGCGATCTAATTAAGCGGATCCACCAGGACGTGGCCGGGATTTTCCCGCTGACCCGCCTGTATCTTGCCAACGTGCCGACCTACCCGGGCGGGCTATGGACTTTTACCATGGGCTCCAAAAAATACGACCCGCTGCAGGCAGACCACACCCAAATGGCAGGGCTGGACACCAAATATTACAGCCCGGACATTCACTTTAGCGCTTTTGTCCTGCCTCCCTTTGTACAAGCACTGCTGAAATAGTAGGCAAGGCCAATTAATGCTAACGCTTCAACAATGATGCTGCAATGACTGGCTTCGTTGAAATAGGCTAGAGGTAAGCTTGCTCGACCAGCTAAATGGATGGAATCTTGCCGGTAGCAAAGTCTGGAGGGTGAAGTTTGTTCGACCTGTTTGAAAAACAGACCGGTTTTATGGGATGCGCTGAAAGCTATGAAGAGTCCAGGCTGGTCCTGGTGGGGGCACCAATGGATCTGACGGTGAGCTTCCGGCCGGGCACCAGGTTTGGCCCCCAGCAAATTCGCCGGGTATCTTACGGGCTGGAAGAGTACAGCTTCGACCTGGACCGGGATCTGGCTGATTGCAATTTTTATGATGCAGGAGATGTTTCCCTGCCCTTTGGCTCGGTACAGGAGAGCCTGCGGCGTATTGGCCTGGTTACGGCTAAATTATTAGTGATGGGGAAATTCCCCATCACCTTGGGTGGCGAGCACTTGGTCAGCCTGCCTGTGTTGCAGGAGATGGCCCGGGTCTACCCGCGCCTGGCGGTAATAGTTTTTGACGCCCACACCGACCTCAGAGAGGATTACCTCGGTGAGGAGTACTCGCACGCTACAGTAATGCGGCGGGTCACAGAAGTGGTTGGCGGCTGTAACCTTTACCAATTCGGGATCAGGTCCGGTACCAAGGCTGAATTCGACTTTGCCCGCCAAAATACCAACCTGCATTTGAACGAGTTGATCGCCCCTTTGCAGGAGCTTATTCCCCAACTGGGGAACCGGCCTGTTTATGTCTCGGTGGACATTGACGTGGTTGATCCGGCCTATGCCCCCGGCACCGGCGCGCCTGAGCCCGGCGGCTGTACGTCTGCGGAAATCATCAAGGCCATTCACCTGCTGGATAGCCTGAACGTGGTTGGCTTCGACCTGGTAGAGGTCTGCCCACCCTATGACCAGTCTGAGCGCACCGCACTCCTGGCGGCCAAGCTTGTCCGGGAAGCCATCCTAACCTTTGGCGGAACAATGAGGTCTGGAAAGACCAACGATTAATACACGTGAGTATCAGTAAAAAAGTTTTTATTTCCCCAAATTTCTATTTGACTTCAAGAGTGAATTTAGGTATACTAATAAACGTCAGTAATGTCGGATAAACAAAGCGACATTGCGATAATGATGTGGAGCTGTGGTGTAGAGGCCTAACATGCCTGCCTGTCACGCAGGAGAACACGGGTTCGACTCCCGTCAGCTCCGCCATATTTGCCACGGTAGCTCAGTTGGTAGAGCAGCGGACTGAAAATCCGCGTGTCGTTGGTTCGATTCCGACCCGTGGCACCATTTTAGAAAATGCTTCAAATATTTTTTGTGTGCGGAAGTAGCTCAGTGGTAGAGCATCGCCTTGCCAAGGCGAGGGTCGCGAGTTCGAATCTCGTCTTCCGCTCCATTTATTCGGCGACATAGCCAAGTGGCTAAGGCAGAGGACTGCAAATCCTCCATTCCCCGGTTCAAATCCGTTGGAATGAATAAATGAGTAATATCAAGGGATTTAAGACAGAGGACTTACAAAGAGTCCTCTTATTTTTTTGCAGTCCTTTAGTCCTAAAAATTAAAATCCTTTACCCCTTGGAGGTGTCACAATGGCAAACAAAAAAAGAAAGGTTACGATGTCCTGGCAGGAGATGGTTAACTACTTTATTATGACTAAACGTTCCGAAAAAAGTTCCGACTTGACGATAAGGGATTATGAGAACAAGCTGTCCAGGTTCCAAGCATGGTTTAGGGATAGGTACGGTGATATTGCCTTTCCAAGCATCGATAAGGATATTATAAGGGAGTATATAAGATACTTGTCATATGAACATACTCAACATAACACCCTGCAATGGGTATTTTTCTTTGACAGAATAATATTCTACAGGGGCTTGGAGAAGATATAGACATTACTAAAATTGGAGGTTAATTATGAGCAACCAAATTATTTTATGGTCTATGCTGATTCTGCCTTG
>MVQL01000230.1 GCA_002067205.1 Pelotomaculum sp. PtaB.Bin104 | reverse complement strand
AAACCCCTTTAGTAAGCAACTGAGAACTCATAAATTAACTGGTACTCTGAAAGGCCTGTGGGCGTTCAGTGTGGATTATGATACTCGGGTTATTTTCTCTTTTCTTACAGATGACGAAATATTGCTCATCGATATTGGCAGCCATGACGAAGTGTATTGACTGATCTGATTCATAACAAACCATTAACAAAATTTCACTTGTTCCTTGTCTTATAAACCGAAGAAACCTGATCGGCCAGATAAACGCGTTTAGTATATGTTCTCGCCAGTTTGCTCGAAAAACACCTATTATTGGAACATATAAATATCAATATGTAAGCGTGTTCGGACCCTGATGATTCACCCTTTTTTTCGCCGAACCACGACCGCCAAATGTTCTCCCTTTCCCCTTGTGCCTTTTATCTTGCACCATGCCTCTCCGTATATTTGGCTTTTACATTTCATTTCGCAATTCCCGATTCCCGTTGCGCCATGCCTCTTGCTCCTTCTACCTTTCCCTTTCACCTTGATGCGTTTCTTTATATTTTTCCGCCCAACATAGCGTCACGAATGCCGAATGTTTTGCAGCCATCCCGCAGTTATCAGCGTTCATCCTGTGAAAAAGAAGCTTTACAACAATTAAAAAAAAGCAGTTTGTAACATTGATGGACGCAGATGGACACAGATGTAATGACAAAAGCTAATGATAGACTGAATTGTTTCCTCCATTGTGATAGATCGGCAATGAAGGAAACGCTCAGCCCATACGGGCGGGCCAGGCACAAGTTTTCCCCGAAGGGATGACTATTGACCGGCTGGAGTGCTCTATCAAACAGGCGGTCAAAAGATATCTCATCAAGATTTATCAGCGTTTATCCGTGTTCATCCTGTAATAAAGATGCTTTTAAACAAATGAACAAATCAGTTTGTAACAATGATACACGCAGATGGACACAGATGTAATAACAAAAATGGATGCTCAATTATATTGTTTCCTCCATTATGATAGATCGGCAATGAAGTAAACGCTCAGCCCATATGGGCAGATCAAGCACAAGATTTCGCCCGAAGTGCTGGATGTTGACCGGCTGGTATGCTCTATCAGCCAGACGGTCAAAGAATGCTTTATCAGGGTTTATCGGCGTTCATCAGCGTTCATCCTGTAAAAAAGATGCTTTACAACAATATGCACGCAAATAAATACAAAGATTATCATAATAAAATTGACTTTTTAACACAGATTTTATAATTACTTATATTGAAAAACCGTAGGGTAAGCGTCCGCAACACTGCTAAAATGGCAGCATCAAGACAATTGCATTCATTTATATGCCTTTCCTGCGGTATTCTGAGGGATCGGAGGGGTTCCCACAGCGGTAGCGTATCAAAATAACGTTCTCTACCATAGCCACTGCCTCTGTTAATCTTGTTTTTCGCCTTTAATCTTTTGCCTTACGCTTTTTGCCTTTGATCTTTCGCCTCTAACCTTTTACCTTTAACCTTGAACCTTGTCTCTTGCACCTCTTACCTTTCACCATGCCTCTCCGTATATTTGGCTTTTACATTCCATTTCGCAATTCCCGATTCCCGTTGCGCCATGCCTCTTGCTCTTTTCACTTTTGACCTTGATTCTTTATCCACAGAAAGTTCAAAATATGGTAAAATTGTTTTTTTGGTTAGCAAATAGGAGGTGTTCATGAACTGGAGGGAAAGGATAACTGCAAATCCCCTTGTGTGCCACGGCAAAGCCTGCATCAAAGGGACTCGTATCATGGTCTCCATCATTCTCGACAACCTTGCTGATAATGCCAGCGAAGAGGATATACTGAAAAGCTATCCGTCGCTTTCTCCAGAAGACATCAAGGCGGCCATAGCATATGCTGCAGAATTATCCCGCGAAAGGCTTGTAGCGGTATCACTCTGACATAAGCATGTTTTTTAAAATCGACGAGAATCTTCCCGCTGATCTAGCAGAATTGATGGTAACGCACGGATATGATGTCAAAACTGTCTATGATCAACAGTTGCAGGGCGTTGAAGATCTAATCCTCATGGGCAGATGCGATGAAGAAAATCGCATATTGATTACCTTAGATACCGATTTTTCAGATATCACATTATATCCTCCAGAAAAACACGCGGGAGTGATTGTTTTGCGACTTGGAAATCAAGCCAAAAAAAATATCCTCGATGTTTTTCGCAGAATTATTCCAGCCCTTGAGCGAGAACCTATAAAGCATCATCTATGGATAGTAGAAGAAACAGTGATACGAATTCGTGGAAAAAAAGAATAGCCCCTTCTCTTTTCCCATAACTCATCAACCTTGACCTTTCACAAACCTATGTTGTGCTAACTAATTGATGGAAAGAAAAGATCTGGAAAACCGCACGAAAGCCTTTGCTGTACAAATCATAACTTTTGTAACAAATCTCCCAAAAAATAAGGTCACCGATGTCCTGGGTTATCAACTAATCAAATCAGGCACATCCATTGGTGCAAATTACCGTGAAGCACGATCCGCTGAATCACATGATGATTTCATACATAAGATTGGGATAGTGGAAAAAGAAGCGAGTGAAACCCAATACTGGTTAGAACTCCTGCGAGAGTCCAGTATAGGCAACCTGGATGAACTTCAGTCATTGCTTCAGGAGTGTTCAGAATTGTGTGCCATATTCACAGCCACAGGAAAGACGGCCAAATCAAACCGGAATAAAAAGCAATAAAAGCATCGCGAATCTCCAAACGCGCATTTCGAATTGAACTTTAATAAAATAATAAGCCTAGACTTTTGCATTT